>JBHHXN010000020.1:0-48552 GCA_046757025.1 bacterium | reverse complement strand
TTGGCCACTCCGCCAAATCCGCCCACCCACAGGGTGCCTTCCCGATCTTCCAGAAGCGTGCGTACTCGTGGGAAGGGCAATCCGTTGTCGGGTACGATGAACTTGATTTTTTGATGACTGATTTCCACCAGCCCGTTTTCCGTCCCGATCCAAACCGAGCTGTCACGGCCGACCCGGCTGGCATTCAGGGATAAAGCTGGTAAACCATCCGCTGCGGAGAAATAGGAGAGTAGCCGCTTGCCTGAGAAATGCCAGACCTCATTCTCCGCTCCCACCCACAAATGTCCTTCCGGATCTTTCGCTAAATTATAAATTTTGTGGTTTTGAATTTCCTTTTTTGCAAACGCGACAAACTGTTTTTCTTTTTTTACATACAACCCGGTCTCGGTGCCAACCCATAAACGGTCGCCCTGGTCAACCAACAAAACGGTGATGGCAGCGGCCGGCAGCCCGCTGTTTTCAGCAACCGCGAAAAATCGGCTGCCATCCCAGAACACCAGACCGCTGCGGGTGCCGCACCAGACGGTGCCGTTTTTATCGATGGCTAGATTCAGGATTTGTTCGTCTAGCAAACCGTGTGTGGTTGTGTAGTTGGTAAATCCGGAGCGGGGTGTCCAGCGACTCAGGCCGCCGTTGGTGGCGATCCAGATGGCGCCGGCGCTGTCCTGAGTAATCGCGTTTATCCAGTCATTTTTCAGCCCCTGTTCAATACTGAAAATTTCGAATTGAAAACCGTCGTAGCAATTTAACCCGGCTTGTGTACCGATCCAAATGTAACCATCTCGATCCTGAAACAGCGCCTGAGCTACCAGCTGCGACAAGCCGTCATCGCCGGTGTAATTGTGAAAATGGTAGGATTGAGCGCCTACGCGCGAACAGACGCCGGCAGTCATCATCACAAAGAAAATGAGATATGGGTATTTTATCATCTTATGAATGAGCCCGGCTACTTTGTTTTGATTGCCTTTCATATTTTCCTTTTAAGTGGTTTGAAGTATCCGGACTTCGGTTTCTTGAGGAAAGTGCAGATACTGGTTGATTTTGCTAAAAAGATGTTGTTTTCTAATGGGTTTGGAAAGATAGTCGTCGCAGCCCGCCTGCAAACACTTATCGGTTTCAGTTTTCCCTTGATGCGCTGTCAGTGCGATAATTTTGATTTTACGGCCTCTCTCGAGCTGTCGGATGGCTTTGGTGGCTTCGTAACCGTTCATCACCGGCATTTCCATGTCCATCAAAATCAAAGCCAGGGGTTGGCGTTGAGCGATGGCCAGCGCTTCTTTGCCATTCTCTGCAAACAGCGCCTGGTATTTCGAGACGTTTTTAAAATAGTTTTTCAGGAGATTCAGATTATCCGGGTTATCCTCTACGACCAAAATGGTCAGGCGGGTATCGATCCACTTGTCGATGGTTTCAAACAGAATCTTCTTTTTTATGGGTTTGGTTATGTAATCGTCCATATCGTTTTGGAGGCACTTCTTTTCATAGCCCTCCAGGGCATGCGCAGTGAGCGCCACAATGGGGGTGTGATTTAAGTCATTCGATTTTTCCCACGCTCTAATATGGTGCGTGGCTTCAAAGCCGTCCATTTTGGGCATGAAAATGTCCATGAGAATGAGATCGTAGCGAAATTGCTTGACCGCTTCCACCGCTGCCTGTCCGTTTTCAGCGATGCCCACATCATAGCCGGCTTTTTGCAAAACCTTTTCGATCAGCACTTGATTGTCTAAATTGTCTTCCACTACCAGAATCCGCTTATATTTTTTGAATGTGGTTCGAGCAATGGTTGTCTTCTCGGTATTCTGAGCGCTTTTTCTGGATTTTTCATAGCGCAAGGTTTTTACCAGGATATCGAACAGTTTAGACTGTTTCACCGGTTTGGCGATGAAATGGGCAATTTGATTTTCGTTAATAAATTTCGACTGGATTCTGCCGATGGATGACAGCATGATGATTTTCAATTGCCGGTAGCGCGGGTTTTGCCTGATTTTCTGTGCCACCTCCATGCCGTCCATTCCCGGCATTTGTTGATCCAGAATCGCCAGATGATATTCTGGCTTGGCAGCTTGCAACATCGCCAGCGCTTGCTGACCACTCTGTGCTTCCCGGACATGAAATCCCCAGGCGGTGAGGGTTTTTTTCAGAATAATCCGGTTGGTCTCATTGTCATCAACCACTAATATGTGGGTTTGATTAAAATTCGGATAGGAAAACTCGGCCTTCGAAGTGCCGCTTTTTCCGATGGCAGCGGTTATTTCGAAATGAAAGGTGCTGCCTTTATCCACTTGACTGGTCACCCAAAGTCTGCCGCCCATCATTTCTACCAGCGATTTGCAGATGTTGAGACCCAGTCCTGTACCGCCAAATTTACGGGTTGTGGAGTTGTCGGCCTGGCGGAATTTTTCGAAGATTTTTTTCAAATTTTGGGACGCGATGCCAATACCGCTATCACTAACCTGAAAATGCAGTTTTACCTGGTTAGTTGCTCGGTGGCCGTTGCCGGTTACCGATTCCACCTTTACTGCCACTTCCCCTTTTTCCGTGAACTTCAGCGCATTACCCAGCAAGTTGACGAGAATTTGCCGCAGCCGGGTGGGATCGCCCGTCAGAATGGGCGGGATTCCGGGCTCCACATAACCGAGCAGCTCGATGTTTTTTGCCGCTGCTCTCACACTAAAAATTTCCACGGCTCCTTCCACCACCTCCCGTAATTTATAATCGATGTTCTCCAGCACCAACTGTCCCGCTTCAATTTTAGAGAAATCCAGGATATCGTTGATCAAAACCAGCAGTCCTTCAGAGGCCGATTCCACCACATTCAGGTAGCCACGTTGTTCGGAATTTAAATCGGTATCAAGGGCGAGCTCGGTCATGCCGATGATGGCGTTCAGTGGGGTACGGATTTCATGGCTCATGTTGGCCAGAAATTCGCTTTTCGCCCGGTTTGCTTCCTCGGCCGCCTTTTTCGCTTTTTGAAGACTTTTTTCCGCCATTTTGATTTTTGAAATGTCGGTAGAAATACCGCAAACGCCGGTCAATTTGCCGTGGATATCAAAGATGGGAAATTTAACCGTCAGGTAAGTTAAGCGTGTTTTATCGTGTTTTAACTCCTCTTCCAATTCCAGGGTTTTTTCGGTTTTTAGGACGGTCTGGTCATCCGCGTGGAATTTTTCAGCAATTTCCGGGGGCAGCAGCTCGAAATCCGTTTTGCCGTAAAAAGCGTCTTTTTCAAGGCTAAATAATTTCTCAAAGCTGCGATTGACCAGGAGATAACGCCCCTGCCGGTCTTTGAGGCAGATGGCAGACGGCGTATTATCCATGATGGCTTGCAGTTGTCGGCGGTTTTCCTGAATGGCGATTTGCGCCATTTTGAGCTCAGTAATATTTTCTTTGAGGCCCACAAAATGGGTGATTTCATCGTCGGCGTTGCGAATGGCCGATATGGCAACTTGTTCCCAGATCAGCTCGCCATTCTTTTTTCGATTGCAAATTTCACCGCGCCATTCCTCCCCGGCGTTGATGGTTTGCCAGAGTTGTGCGTAAAATTCCTGTCCTTGTTTACCGCTTTTCAAGAGGCGGGGGTTTTTCCCGAGGACTTCTTCTTCCGAGTAACCGGTGGTTTCCGTGAATTTTGGATTGACATACTGGATAGTGCCATCCTGATCGGTAATGACCACCGAGCTGGGACTTTGCTGCACCACCTGAGACAATTGTCTTAATTGCTCCTCATTTTTCTTTCGCTCTGTGATATCCCGGATAATGCCGATGGCATGCCACTTTCCTTGAATTGGGATGGCCGACAACGACAGTTCCACCGGAAATTCGAAACCTTTTTTATGCAAAGCCATCAATTCAAGCGTTTGCCCAATTGCTGCCCCCTCTCCGGTGTGTTGAAATTTTTTGAAAGCTTTAAAATGCGCTTCATGAAATCGCTCCGGAACGATGAGTAAATGGGCGTTTTGCCCCAGCGCTTCGACCTCGGAATAACCGAACATTTTTTCCGCAGCGGCATTCCAGAAAGTTAAGTTCCCCTGATCGTCGATCATCAAAAACGCATCCTGTGCCGAGGCGCTGATGGTTCGAAATTTTTCATTACTCTCCTGCAGGGCTTTTTCCCACTTTTTGCGTTCCGTGATATCCTGGTAAATGCCATAAATGCCGATCTGGTTGCCGTCGATATAGATGGGCGTACCCAGAATCAACACCTCGATGAGCTGGCCGTTTTTGTGCCGGCGCACGGTTTCGATGTGAACGTTTTTCTGACCGATGACTTTTTGGGTTAAGGTGTCCGCCTCAGTTGACAACTCGGAGGGCACGATCAATTCGTCGATGCAGCGGTTTTCTGCTTCCTCCGGCAAATAGCCAAAAAGCTTTGTGAATTCTTTGTTAATTCTGAGCACCCGATCATCCTGGCTTAACAGGACGATGGCTTCCGGTGAATTTTCAAAAAGATGCTCAAAATGAGTTATTTGAATTTGCAGTTTTTCCTGCGTACGTTTGAGAGCGGTGATGTCGGAAATCGTCCCCAGTACTCCTAGCGTTTCACCCTTCTCGTTTCGCAAAATAGTGGAATTACCGGCAACCCAATTTATTTCACCGTTGTTTTTTTGAAACCGGTATTCTTCTTTAAAAAGGCCGCTTTGTGTTACGGCCTGCTGCCAGGCAGCGAAAATTTTGTCTCTATCTTGCGGATGCAGCGCTTTTGACCAGCCGTCTCCCATGGCGTCTTTCGCAGAAAGGCCGGTAATTTCGCTCCAGCGCTGATTGACATAGATGTACTTGCCCTCGGCATCTGTTTGAAATATGCCCACCGGTGCGGATTCGGAAAGCGTGCGAAAGGTGGACTCGCTTTGCTGGAGCGCTAGCATTTTGCTGTGACGCTGGTAACGAGTCCAGAATATGATACACAAACCCACCAGCCACAAAAAACTGTATCCCAGCCAGTTGGCGAACGTATGATTTCCCCCGGCTTGATTGATGATAGCAAGGGGAGTGGAAACACTGAGGCCGCCAAGAATGTCGTTTTCTGAAATATCCGAATCCGCATGGCACGGCAGGCATCGATCTTCACTTTTTAAGGGCCGCATAAATCTGTAATAAAATTGACCGTTGATTTTAGCGGTGGTTGCATATTCTTCGACGCCCTGTTCAAACGCTTGCAGTGCGCGTTTTTCCCAAGCATCGGGTTGAAAGGCAGGGTGGGTGGTTGATAAACTGGTGATATGTCCCCGCATGCCCCTGCTGACTTCGGCCAGATCATAAGCCTCGTTGACCATGGCGGCGTGACTCAATCTGACTAATTTTAACCCGGATGTGGCGAGGATGAGCGAATCTTGCAAATCGTTGGGGTGGACAATTGACGAATCGTTTGGCACCGCAACATAGGCACCGCCGTGTACTATGTTCCATTGCCGGTAAATTTCGTCTTTCTCATAAGAGCTCATAGCGGTGGCGCGGGCCACGGCATCGGTTTCGGATTTTTGCCTGTAGAGGTTCCAGGCCAGGGATGCCGCCACAAAAAGGGTCCAGAGAGTGACGACAAAAAGAGAAGAGTAAGTCAGATATTTCAAAATGTTTTCGTTAACCCGTTTATGACGAAAATTGACTTTCATGTCCTTTCTCCAAATTGGTGCTTCACTTTATAGCGGTTAAGGATTCTCATTCAATTCCAGCTAATTTTCGTGCATGGTTATGCGTGATTTGAGATGGCACGTGAAGGCGAATGCGTTTATCCATTCAAAGCTTGCGGAATAATTCGCCGCGACGATAATTGCCTTCCAGAAATTTGGAAATGATTGTAATCGATTACACATATTTTTACAGTTATCAATCAAATATGTAAATTGGTTTTGATCAAAGCAGTGGTACGAATCCATCCGTATTTTTCGGCGGGAGTTTTCTCCTGAAAAAAAATTACTCCTTTCATCTAAATTAGAAAAGCAACGTAAAAGAACCGTCCCTTTTTAACATCGTGTCACTCATGAATTCTGTTGTTAATCATGCTTTGGTTTCAAGTGTTTTTTGATTTTTTCCTTTCAATCGCCAGAATGGAAACATCGTCCTGGAAATCATTGTTTCCTTTCCATTTACATAATTGATTTTTAATATTTTCAAGCACTTCGTTCAACGCTTGTGAGCGGTATTTCTTGATTAAGCGTATCAATTGTTGCTGTGAAAATTGCATCTTTGCCTGGTTTGTACATTCGGTGACGCCATCGGAATAAAGGAACAAGCGATCTCCTGGCTGGAAATCAAATTCCACCTGGGTGTATTTCATATCCATTAACAAGCCCACCGGAAATCCGCCGGAACCGATCAAGGAGATCTTGCCTTTTTTTTTCAGGAAAATTGGCGAGGGGTGGCCAGCTTGGCACAACCGGATGATGCCATTTTTGAGATGGATGGTGCCGTAAATGATGGTGAAGTATTGCATATAGTCGTGATCGATTTGAAAGCGATTGTTGAGATCTGAAATCGCTAATGCCGGCGGTGTGATGCCGTAGTAGGGTGGAATGGAAGTAAAGTGTTTCAACGGACTTCCCTGGATAGGAGAGGGCGAAATCAGTTTACTTAGCGTGACCGACAGCATGGCGGCCTGAATACCGTGCCCGGAAACGTCCAGCAAATAAAAGCCGATATTGTTTTCATCCAATCGGAAGAAGTTTAAGATGTCACCGGCGATGCCGGCGCAGGGAAGAAGCAGCCACTCAAAATGGATGTCGCCGATTTCCGTCTCAACGGTGGGTAGAAGACTCTTTTGCATGGCGGCTGCGGCTTTCAAATCTTTGTTTATCGTATGGTAAGCTTCGCGTAAGCGTTTATTTCGTTCCTCTAAATTTCTTTCGAGCTCAATGATGCGTTCACCAGCTCGGATTCTTACTTTAAGCTCCCCACGATTGAACGGTTTAACGATGAAATCGTCCGCACCGGCCTCCATACCTGCAATGAGCTCGTTGGTTGAATTCTTGGTGGTCAGGAGAATAAAATATATGTATCTTTTCAGATCGGTGGAGCGAATTTTTTTGCAAAGCTGCAAGCCATCCATTTCCGGCATCATCCAATCGCTGATCACCATGCTCACCGGCTCTTTCTGGATAATTTTCCAGGCTTCGACGCCGTTGCGAGCGGTTAAAACGGTATTGTCAAATTTCTGTACGAAAACCGTTAAAAGATTCAAAGTATCTATGTCATCTTCAACGATGAGTATCTGCATGACAGTGGAAAAGATAGATTAAATTTTAGTTAACTAAATGCCTTAAATAATTAAATTTGCTGAATATCAAAATTATCGTCATTTTAAACTTTTGCTTTATTAACATCCGGCAAATTGTTAAAAAAACGCTTCGAGCTGCCTGCCGATTTTGTGGCCGCATAGTAAATCGAATTGAAGCTCAAAAAGGTAGAATCGCCAGTGCCACGGCGATTTCAATTGAAAACAACTTAATGCCGGATTTTGTTTAAAAAATTAAGATGTTTCCAGAAAATAGGGAAACAGGAAAAAAATATGCAGGAATTTAGGGTAGTTTAAAACGGATTTGACATATCCGCGTGCAGATTTTTCGTAAGGGTCAGAATATTAATGCCGTTTTGATTTTCGTAGGTGATGTTGCTCATGATTTCGTTTATGATAAACAATCCCATTTTACCAGTCGGCAACTGCTCGAGGTTGCCCGGGTCGAATTCGATGGAGGGATTGGGTTTGTGAGTCATCTTCAAACCGGTATCGCATATCACAAAAACGATTCTATCCTGACAAATATTTAATTGGATTTCGATTTTATGAGAAGGATCGTTGTGGTAAGCATGTTTGATCACGTTGGTGCAAGCTTCAACAATGCAAAGCTCGATCTGGTGTGCCTCCAGATTGGAAATAGACAACACCGAACAAATTTTATTCACCGCCATGCCCACCAGCGGTACGTTTTGCAATTGACTTTGAATAGTAAATTTTATGGATTTCAAGTGGCACTATACTAATTGTTTTTGGATAATTCTGCTAGAGCTTCATTTTCATTTTCAAAAATGTTGAAAACAAAGTTCATTCTGGTGAGTTTAAACATGGATTTCACGGTTTCTCGTACGCCGCAAATCGAAATCCCCCCTTTTTCTCCCAGTAATTTTAAACTCGTTACCATGGCTCCCAGACCGCTGCTGTCTATAAAATCCACTTCGGATAAGTTGATTAAAATAGATTTGTGGCCGTTTTTGATATATTCTGACATTTTGTTTTTAAAATCCAATGAAATAGCCGCATCCAATCGCGGTTCCAAAATCTTGACTAATAAGATATGGCCTTGCTCATCAACTTTTAAATTCATATCATTTCCGAGAATGTTTATACAATTTAAATTGCCTGCGATACCCCTTTCAGGGATCTATTCCTGATAGACGATTTTAACTGAAGATAGATATTTTGAAAGCCGGTTGGTCAATTCAATGACCGTTTCTTTATCGCCTCGTTGTGCCGCTTCCTCAAGCTCATGCCCGATTTGGGTAATTTCATCGAATCCATAACCACCGCCCGACCCTTTCATGCTGTGCCCCAGTCGTTGAATCTCCGGAAAATCGGACGCTTCCACCAATCTGTTGATTTCCACAATATCGTTTTGTCGGTTCTCCAGAAAAAGCGGCGTCAAATCCTCCAAATCAGCATCGATAAAGACTACATTTTCTTCACTCATGATAATCTCCTAATTAATTAAATTCAGATTTCAGTGTAATTTTGATCGGTTGCGGTTCAAGTTCATGTTTAATTCTCATTCAAATTATCGACGGATGGAATTAAAATCTTAATAATTTTGTCACATTTGCGAAGTGTTGTTGTGCCATGCAGCATGCCCAAGGAATAAAATGACATGCAGCTTTTAAACCGACTTCAGCTTGAAGTGATCTATCGGTAGAAACGAATAAGAAATGAATGCCACAGGTAAAAATAAAGTGGAAAATGCGGGTGGATTGAATTGATGGCGTGTTTTAAGATGAGTGACGTTGGACGTAACTGCGGATTCTTTACGATTTGTTTTTACATATTTGACTCGATTGTTAGAAGCTCTCTGGCCAATTCAAGTCGCCTCGAGTGAATTACTCAAAGTATGAATGACCAGTTGAAAATCTGTTTAGTTAGATTATTAACGAAATATCATGGTTTCCAGAATTTTATTCGGGACTCACCATGAAAAAATACGCTTCAGCCTGAATCCCGAAACAAGTTCGAGAAAGCCTATTTTTTCAAATAGTCATGCATATTCAAATAGATGACGACGGCAAATCGGAGAAAACCGCTCCGACTATCTGTGTAATTTTGTTGTGAATGAATCCATTACTGGCGACGATGTGCCCTCTGCTCAGGTGGCTGTCGCCACCCCACAAATCTGTTACTTGCCCGCCGGCTTCTTCTATCAAAAGCGTCCCCGCTGCAATATCCCAGGGGTTGAGCGTCAATTCCCAGAATCCATCCAGGCGGCCGCTGGCCAGATACGCCAGGTCCAGTGCCGCTGCACCGGCACGACGAAAATCACTCACCTGATGGAATAATTGTTTGAATGCTTCAAAATAGGAGTCGGTTAAATGTTTTGCTCGGAAGGGGAACCCGGTTGCTAGAAGACAGCGAGAGAAATCGCGGGTGTTCGAAACTTTGATTGGCCGGCCGTTAAGGTAAGCCCCCCGGTGTTTTTCTGCGTGAAACATTTCATTACGAACCGGATCAAATACCACGCCGGTTATCACCTTATGTTCGTACAGCAAGCCAATGGAAACGGCAAACATGGGAAATTCGTGGATGAAGTTTGTGGTGCCATCCAGTGGATCGATGAGCCAGGAATAGCCGGTCGAGGGCGGCTGGCCGCCAGACTCTTCTGCCATGATGTTGTGCCTCGGGTGACGATTTCGAATAAAATCCATGATGGCGTTTTCCGAAAGATGGTCAACCTGGGTTACAAAATCAAATGGTTGTTTGCGGTCAATTTGAAGTTGCTGTTTCTCGGGCAAATTGTCCATCAGTATCTTGCCGCTCAAGCGAGCAGCCTGAATAGCGGTTTCTAGAAACATGCTTTCTCCTTGACTCATTTCATTCGAGATCGACGACAGTGACCCCCAGATCACCTGCATTCCAATCGCCCATTTTTTTATTTTTTACACGCGGGTGCTGATTCAAATATTCGTCCAGCCCTTTTCGAAGAACCCCCGTTCCCTTGCCGTGGATTATGCGAACTTGCTTCCAACCCGCTAAAAGCGCGTCATCCAGAAACTTGTCGGTGGTAGCAAGCGCCTCATCCAGAGTTTGGCCTCGCACATCGATTTCCGGCAGGACGTCACTTTTCAGGGAAGTGTTGATTTTGATCGAAGCCGACTGGCTGCGTGTTCTGGACTTTTTCCCACCAGCAAAAAGCTCGTTTTTGGGAACTTTAAATTTTAAGTTGTCAATTTGAATGGTCACTTTATCAGCCTGATCAACTTTGGAAACAATGGTGCCATACGCTTTGACTTTTTTCCAATACACTTCTTCGCCAATGGCCAAATTGACTGCTGGAGATAATTCCGTTTTGTCTTCTTTGATCGCTTTTTGAGCCCGCTGTAGTTTGTTTTTTTGATCGGCGATGATCTGGTGGGCGGATGCGATGGCCTGCTTTTGGGCCTGTTTTTCGCGAATTTCTTTGATGGCTTTTTCAACGGCTGCATTGGCCTGTGACAGGATTTCTCCGGCGTCTGAAAGCGCTCGTTCTTTCAGAGACTTTTCCTGGCTTTTGATTTTTTTTAATTTGTCTGAGTAGAGATTATTCAAACCCTGCAGCCGGGTTTTTTCAATTTGTAATTCCTGCGAGAGCTTGTTTGTCTCCTGCATCTTTTTTTCCAGATCCAGAATGAGCCGTTCCAGAGAATTTTTTTCAGCGCCGATTAACTCTTTTGAACGGTGCAGCAGTTTTTGAGAAATTCCCAGTCTGGAGGCAATTTCCAGGGCGTAGCTGGAACCTGGAATGCCCATTTTAAATTTGTAAGTGGGCTGCAAGCTTCCCGTTTCGAACTCCATGGAGCCATTTTCAACTCGGTCTGTGTTGAAAGCAAATTCTTTCAGGGCGCTTTGGTGCGTGGTGACGATGCAGAGACAGCCGCGCCGGGTCAGCTCTTCCAAAAACGCGATGGCAAGCGCCGAACCCTCTTCGGGATCCGTGCCGACGCCGATTTCGTCCACCAAAACTAGGCTTCTTGAGTCAGCGTACTCCAAAATATCCTGCATTTTTTTCATGCGTGAACTAAAAGTCGACAAGTCTTGTTCAATGGACTGGAAGTCTCCGATGTCGGCAAATATCGCACGAAAAATCGGCATCTGGGTGTCCGCATCGGCCGGGATGGGAATGCCCGATTGCACCATCAACGAAAACAGTCCCACGGTTTTCAGGGCCACGGTTTTGCCGCCGGCATTCGGGCCGGTGATCACCAGTGTGTGGATGTTTGCGGGGATTTTCATGTCCAGCGGCTGTACGGTTTTGTCGTTTTCATTTCGAAGCAGTAACAACGGATGTTTGCCTTTTGAAATTTCAAGGGTGTTCTGCTCATTCAGAGCGGGCTGTACGCAGTTTAATTTTTGTGAAAATTTAGCCCTCGCTTGAATGCCATCGAATGTCACTAACACACTCAGATTTTGAATAACGGCTTCTAAATTTGCACTGACCAGCACGGTTAAATCTCTGAGAATGCGTTCCACCTCTTGCGATTCCTCGCCTCGCAGCCGGCGGATTTCGTTGTTGATTTCCACCGCAGCATACGGTTCGATGAAGAGGGTGGCGCCGCTGGCGGACTGATCGTGCACCAATCCCTGCACTTTGCCTTTGTTTTCCCATTTCACCGGCAGCACCAGCCGTCCATCTTTTAAGGTGATGATATCTTCCTGCAAAATGCCTTGCTGCGAATAAGATCTGAAAAGTTTGTCCACCGTACGCCGAACATTCTGTTCTGCCCTTGCAATGTTTTTGCGAATTTTGTTCAAATTGGCACTGGCGCTGTCTTTCACCAACCGTAATTCGAAGTCGATTTTTTCCGCAATCATTTTTTCGACATCTTTCAAGAGAATTATGTTATCGATATGACGTTTCAGATTTGGGCAGCTTTCTTTTCTATTTTGGATGAAAGATTTAACTTTACGGCAGGTAATCATATTTTGCGCAATCTGCACCAGCGCTTCACAATTTAAATAATGGCCCGCTACACTGGCCATTTCTAAACTATCGCGTATGTCCCAGATCTGCTGCAAAGGGAAAGCGGAGTCGGTATCGAGAAGGCTCCGCAATTCCGCCACTTCGTTTAAGGCCGTTTGAATTTGCCTCTTCTCCAGCATCAGCTCCGTATGCTCTATCTGGCTTTTGGCCATATTCGAGATAGCGTATGTTTTGATATGAGTGAGGATTTTGTCAAATTCTAAAATCTGGAAAAGTTCACTGAGATGGGTCGTCATTGGTTGATTTGTTTTCGTTGTTCTGGCCATTATTTTTGAATGTTTTCAAGAAGTTCTGGGTATTTTTGGCGAGTTCGGTTTGAGAAAAATTTTCAAAACTTTCTTTAAGCTCTCCATAAAACGATTTGGAATCCGGCACGATTTTCATAATTTTGTTAAAAACATTCGGGGCAAATCTTTGAGTCGGTTCAAAAAGTTGGCTTTCTTTGAGACCTGGAATCAGAGTGGTTCCGAATGGAATCATGGAAATAAAAATCGACAACAGACTCATGATGGTCGCGCCTTTTAGGAAACCCACCAGACCACCGGCCAATTTTTCGAACCAGCCCAGAGCGGAGTATCGGAATATTTTTTGGAGGATATGAGTGAGGATATGCGAAATAAAAACGATACCGAAAAAGATGACTAAAAAGCCCAGAAGCGTCGTCAACATCGGAGGGATTTTCATGAAAGACTGGATCGCAGCGGCCGCATTGCTCATGAATTTCGTCGCAACGATAAATGCGAAAATGAATCCGAGAAATCCCAGCACTTCCTGGAAAAAACCGCGAAACAATCCTTTCACGGTAAAATAGATCACTACCGCCAGAATAATGAAATCGAGATAATTCATCGCAATAAACTAAGTTGGAATCGCTGACGGGAAGTTATTAAAAGGAGAGTTATTTAGCAAGTAATTTGTTGATGGTGTAATGCCTCTCTTGGAATTTGACAAAAAAAGTACATAATAAAAGGGCCATTCACTTTGCTAATTTTGCCTGGAGATTTGAGGTGTGCCTACCCGCTCAATTTAGTTCGCACAATTTCCTGTACTTTTTTGCCGTCTGCCCGGCCTTTCAATTGCGACATGGTCGCAGACATGACTTTGCCGAACTCTTTCATAGACTGCACGCCGGTTTCCTCGATGACTTTCACCACAATTTGTTCGATTTCTTCTTCGGAAAGTTGCTCCGGAAGATAAGCGGAAATGATTTTTAGCTCGGTTTTTTCTTTTTCGATCAAATCGACGCGACTGCTGGTTTCATAGATTTCAATCGCTTCTTTCCTTTTTTTAGCGGCATTGCTTAAAACCTGCAAAACATCCTCTTCCGAAAGTTCTTCGCCTTTAGCAATTTGAAAATCTTTCAATTGTGCTCTCAGCATTCGGATGGTATTGACCTTCAACATATCCTTCGCCTTCATGGCTGCTTTCAGGTCTTCCATCAACTGTTCTTGAATTGACATGGTATTTTATTTTAAAAGTTGAATATTGAATTCAGAAAGGAATCAATTTTGTCCGGACAACATGAGTTTGCGTTGTTTTCTTTTCGCAGCAGCTATTTTATTTTTACGACGTTCACTGGGTTTTTCAAAAAACTGGTGCTTTTTATAGTCAGAAAAGATACCGGCATTGACACAGGCTTTGGTAAACCGTTTCAGGGCACTTTCGAATTTTTCCCCTTCGCGAATTTTGATACTGGGCATGAAACAAAAACCTCCTTTACTTAATAAAGTTGAATTTATGCAAAATTTCGTGTTTTCACACAGGCTCTCTCTGTTGCAGGTGGCCGAGGCCCGAACACCCCCTCTAAGTTACATTTTGCAGAAGCCTGTTAAAAGATGCACATTGATTTTGTTCGATTAAGTGCAATAAATTTGTAAAAAAGGTAACTGTTCAGCCTGTCATTCTGGAAGAATCTTTTTTGAGTCTGAGAATTATTTAGCCAAACCAATAAGAGCTAAAAAACAAACAAGATACCTACGGGATGACAAAACAGGCTGAACAGTTACTAAAAAAGAATTGCAAATTTAAAAAAATAAATAGCTAAAATCAAGATAAATTTTTACGTCGAAAACCTCTTTTGAAAGCTTACCCTGGGTTTCTTTTTTGATTATCCCGGTGGCCACTGCATCCAGCGTCCACCTAATAAATGCAGGTGGATGTGGTAAACGGATTGCCCCGCTTCCTGATTGCAATTCATCACCAAACGGTAGCCTTTTTCAGAAATGCCGGCTTCTTCGGCCAGGGTTTTAGCCGCCAGGAACATTTTGCCGACGATCATTTCATCTTCGGGGGTGAGATCATTGGTAGTAGAAATATGTTTTTGCGGCACAATTAAAATGTGCACCGGCGCTTTGGGATTGATATCATTGAAAGCAGTGAGGTACTCATTTTGCAGCAGGATGGCCGCATTTCTTTTTCCAGAAATAATTTCACAGAATAGGCAATTCGGCGTCATTAGGCTGAGTCCTTTTTTAAGGTAACTATGAAGGATGACCGGTAAAATCCGCAAGATTTTATCAAAAAACTTAAACACGTTGTTTTATTCGGAACCAGTAGATACGTAAACTATGAATATCTTCGTGTACCCGCATTAAATTGTGATCTTTTTCGAAAGCTAACCATCTCGTTATATTTCGCTTCGCAAGATCAGTGAAATACCAGCATGTGAGCTATTCGAATTCATGAAATTTGTCGAGAAGGAGTGTGGCCCCAAGCAAAGCCGCGGTCTCGGTACGTAATCGTCGTGGACCGAGACCGACTATTTTAAAGCCATTTCTACGGGCTAAGGCAATTTCGTTTTCAGTAAAACCGCCTTCCGGGCCAATGCACAAAATGCCCGAAGCATGGGTTAGCCTATTAGGTCGGCCACTGAATATTTTTTCAAAATTGTGCTCCGATGATTTTTCATGCGCCAAAATTTTCAAAGAGAAAGACTGGGAGGTGTTGCATAAAACCGAGAAATCTGTTGGGTCGTCAATTTGAGGTAAAACCGCCCGCTGGCATTGCTTCATGCCGGCCAGCACTATTTTCTCGAAGCGCGGCTTTTTGCTCACAGAGCTTTTGACAATCGTCCGTTCTGTCGTCATCGGAATAAATCGAGTCACGCCCAGCTCTGTCCCTTTTTCCAGTATCCATTCAAAGCGGTCTCTTTTGGGCATAGCAACGGCGAGGGTCAGGGCGAATTTCGGTTCATTGCTTCCGTGATGCACATTTAGAATTGGGAAACGATTCGCTTCACAACCACGAGCTTTGACCTGACATTCATAAACGTGGCCTTTGCCATCGCTGGCTAAAAAACGCTCCCCCGGTTTTTTGCGGTGCACATGCACTAAATGATGAAGTTCCTCTTTTTGCAACGTTAAAAAAATCCCACTTACGTCGGATGGTCGCACGTAAAAAAAATCCAGGTCTTCCATTTGTAAGAAAAAATAATCGGCCAAATGTCGAATTGCTTAATTGGAGCTGCGGCGCTCCAGAACCAATTTGAATGTTTTCGGTTTGACATCCCGGTAGCTCACCCCGCCGGGCGTATCGATGGCTGCAGGAATTTCATTGCTGGGTAAAAGTTTTGCGCGGTGATAATCGATATAAGCCACGATATCATTTCGGCTTATCTGGGTGAGCAAATCGCCGCCGCCTTCCAGCACCAGGCTTAAAGTGGAAGGCACCACGCTGACTTTCATGTTTCTGGGTGCATTACGGATTTCGATGGGTACGCCGGTTAAAGTGATCTCCAGCAATTTTTGAATGTTTATGTAAATTTCGACTTCAGTCAGATTGCATGTTACTTTTTCATAGGGAACCGGCGCTAAAGCGATTTTTTTCCTGACATCGAACCTGATATCGGTTAACGCTTCATCTACTGTGTAGATTTTTTTGACCTGACTCACCAGACTTTGCGGCCCGGATATCATCGCTGAATCGGGACGAATCTGAATACCGCCCACGTTGGTGTATCCATCTGCGGTGGTTAATTTGATTTTGGGATAGATGGATACTTTTTTGATTTTGAAATCATCCAGGATCACCGTCACCGAATCCGGTGTGATGATTTCTTGTGTCGCGAGAGATCCGGACACTCTTGAGAAAAAGACATTTTGGGGTTCTAAACTGAACGTTTTTCTTCTTTCAACGTTTGAAAGATCCAAATCCAGACGTACGCCGCGGGTAACGCTTAAAGCGATGAGGTCTTTGCCCGTACCGTTGATTTTAACTCTGGCGGTTTTGGGCAGCTTGTTTAATATGACTTTGTTCTCAGTGATGTTTACGGGAATAATCGGTACGTCGATGACGTGTTCGAACACATTTTCAGTAATTACAAAGAACCAGATGAAAATGGCAAAAAGAAAAATGACTAACTTTACTTTATAATCACTGAGAATTTCCACAGACATTTTAATAGAATGATTGTTTTAAAAAAATAGGGTATGAGGAAAAAGCTCCTGATACCCTATTCAAAAAATGTTAACTCTCTGTTGTTATTTCATTGAGGGTCCGATAGTTTTTCCGATACTAACTTCCCCATTGTCGATGCGAATGTTAAAACCGCAGTTTGGGTTTGAACAAACCCAGGCTTTATACATGATGGATGCCCCTTCTCGTCCGTAATCTGATAGAGGAATCAGTATTCCTTTTGAACATTTTTGGCAGTCTGGAAAGTCTCGTTCCATAGATGGTGCCTCCGCTCATTTTTAATTGAGTTAAATATTTATTTTAATTTACAAATCTAAATTTTAAAAAACAAATAAAAAAGAAACCCAAAGCCTTGGGTGGATTGACCTATAAAAAAAGTGGATTTGACTTCCACTTTTGAATTTAAAATGTAACCCGTTGAATTATTGATTAATCCTATACTATTCTTTAACTACCCAGACTTTGATTTTTGATTCAACTTCACTGTGAAGTTTGATCGGCACTTCATAGACACCCAGAGCCTTTAAGGGTTCTTCCAAATGAATCTTTTTTCGGTCAATTTCATATCCTTTGGCCTTCAACAATTCGGCGATATCCTGCGATGTCACCGCGCCAAAGACTTTGTCTTCTTCACCTACAGCAACCGTGGCAGTGAGAGAGACCTTTTGCAGTTTTTCAGCTAGAAGCTCAGCCATGCGTTTTTCTTTAGTCAGCTTTTTAACCACGCGATTTTTTTCCTGTTCCAGGATGTGCATATTTTGTGGTGTGGCTGGCATAGCAAATTGTCGCGGTATCAAATAGTTTCTGGCAAAGCCATCCTTCACATCCACGATGTCACCGATGGATCCCAGATTTTCATAGTCTTTTTTAAGAATAATTTTCATCGATACAATTCCACCTGTTTTATTTTATGCTCAGATATTTGATTTCAAACTGATTTTATTTTGGCATTTCGACTACATAAGGTATCAGCGCCAGATGACGGGCTCTTTTAATAGCCCGTTTGACCATGCGTTGATGATGGGCACAGGTTCCGGAGGTTCTTCGGGGAATGATTTTGCCTTGATCTGTGATAAATCGCATAAGTTTTTTTTCATCTTTATAATCGATGAATTGAATACCATCTTCACAAAAGCGGCATATTTTTCTTTTTTTAAGCATCAATTTCAAACTCCTTCACTTTAAAAATTAAGTTCATCGTAATCAATATTAATTTTAGTCGTATTGGGTTCTTTTGCCTTTTCCTGGTCTTTGGATTGTTGCTTGTGTTTGTCCGGTTTCTCATAATCCTCCGACTCAGATATATAGGCATCAAAAGGGTCGTTTTCTTCCAGTACCAGTGGCTGATCCTTTTTAGATTGTTTGTTTAAAAATTGAATCCTTCTGGCTTTAATCTCCACCACATGGTTGTTGCTGCCGTCTTCAAATTTCCAGGTGCGGCTTTGTAATTCTCCTTCTATCAACACGGCTGAGCCTTTTGCGAGATATTCGTAACAGCTTTCAGCTAATTTGTGCCAGGCTACGATACCCACGAAACAAACGTTTTCCTTCCATTGGCCGGAATTATCTTTAAATTTGCGATTCGAGGCAATATAAAAATTTGCAACGGGAGTGCCATTGTTGGTTCTTCTGAATGTCGGATCGTTGGTTAAATTACCAGTAATCGTCACATTATTTAGATCAGGCATCTTTAGATTTTGCATTTTACATCCTCCCTTTTAAAAAATTCAGGGCTGACTCACATCCATTTTCAGCTCGTTTAGCTTATACGCACTCCTTGGTAAAGTTGTAAGTGTTAGGGGCTGTCTTCTTTGCTTTCTGTCTCTTCTACGGTACCCGCATTTTCACCCTCATCCTGATTTTGCTTTTCAGCATCTGTCACCACTTCGGATCCGGCTGCCATTTCTACGGACTCCGCTTCCAGCCTGCTTTCCCGCTCTTTTTTCTCAGTTGCTTCTTTTTCTTTCATGAGCAAAGCCTTGGGATCGCTTTTGATGGTTAAGTACCGAAGAATGGATTCTTCTAAACGAAACTCTCTTTCTAATAACTCCGGTAACGAGCTTTGGCCGGTGAATAAAATGTGATAATAATTACCGTATTGTTTTCTGTTTATTTCATAAGCCAATCTTTTCTTACCCCACTCTTCAATTTCTTGAATTTGACCACCGTTGTTTTTTATAAAATTCTGAATTTTGGTGGTTAGATTTTGCATGTCCTCATCTTTCAAAAATGAGTCAAAAACAATGGTTGTTTCGTATTGTGTCAAAGTAATTGTCACCTCCTGTACATGAGTAATAAAAATTTACATAAAAATTGGCGCTAACACCAAAGAGATTACCGCCATCAGTTTGATCAAAATATTGATGGAAGGCCCGACGGTATCTTTAAGCGGATCTCCAACCGTATCGCCAATCACCGTGGCTTTGTGCGTCTCCGAGCCCTTTCCGCCAAAATTGCCTTCTTCAACATACTTTTTTGCGTTGTCCATGGCGCCGCCGGAATTGGCCATTTGGATTCCCAGCATGACACCGGTGATGAGTGCTCCAACCAATAAACCTGCCAGTGCCTGCGGACCCAGAACCAGCCCAATAATAACGGGTGTAATAATGGCCAGGGAGCCCGGAACGAGCATGCCTTGAATGGCGCCGGTGGTACTGATGTCCACACATTTAGCTGAGTCGGGCATAACTTTGCCTTCCATCAGGCCGGGTATTTCTTTGAACTGGCGTCTCACTTCTTCGATCATTTTAAACGCGGCATTGCTCACCGCTTTAAACAGCATGGATGAAATAAAGAAAGGAAACATCCCACCGATCAGCAAGCCCGCCAGTACTTTCGGATCTTTGATGTCGGCAACTTGCACGTGAGCGGTTTTCATGTAAGCTACCAGCAGACCGAGCGCAGCAAAGGCGGCTGAGCCAATTGCAAAGCCTTTACCTATGGCTGCCGTGGTATTGCCCACTGCGTCTAAATTGTCCGTGATGTTTCGAACTTTGGGGTCCAGTTCGGCCATTTCTGCAATTCCGCCAGCGTTATCTGCGATGGGACCGTAGGAATCCACCGCCACGATCATTCCGGTAGTAGCTAACATGCCGAACGCCGCTAAAGCCACGCCGTAAATGCCGGCAAAGTGATAAGACGACATGACCGCCAAGGCTAATGCAATGACCGGTACTGCGGTTGATGCCATACCGATGGAGATGCCGCCGGTCACGGTAAGGGCCGGGCCGCTTTGAGAATCCTCGGCTAATCTCTTTACGGGTTTGTACTTGCTGGAAGTAAAATATTCGCTGAAGAATCCCACTACCACGCCTGAAATCACTCCGGAAATGGTCGCCCAGAATGGGCCCATGAGGGTGAATTTTATACCATCTTCTTCAAACGCCGTTCCCACATTCTGGACGATAAAATAAGCGGCTACAGCGGTTAATATCGCGCTGATATATGTGCCCCCCATCAACGAGCCCTGGGGATTGCTGCGGCCGGCAATGCGTACGTATAAAATACCGATGATCGAGGAAACGATTCCTGCACTGGCAATGTACAGCGGCAGCATTTGCAGCGAGGCTTGCACGGTGCCGGAGGAAGATAATCCGATGAAGGCGGCAATGGCGAGGGCAGCAATGATGGATTCAACGTAAGATTCTAAAAGGTCGGCGCCCAAACCGGCCACGTCGCCCACGTTGTCGCCCACGTTATCCGCGATCACCGCGGGATTGCGCGGGTCGTCTTCGGGAATGCCGGCCTCGACTTTTCCAACGAGATCGGCGCCCATGTCGGCGCCTTTGGTGAAAATGCCGCCGCCGCTTCGGGCGAATAAAGCCACTAAACTCGCCCCCATGGCATAACCGTTGATGATGGTCGGGTTGCCTTTAAAACTAATAAACATGATACAGAGTCCAAGCAACGAGATGCCCACTACACTCATACCCATGACCGCGCCGCCGCTAACCGCTACACTTAGAGCGCCTTTCAATCCGCCATCGAGGGCGCCTTGCGTGGTTCGGCTATTGGCGCGGGTGGCGATGCTCATACCAATGTAACCGGCCAGCGCCGATGCAAAGGCTCCACAAACAAACGCAATGGATGTTCTCCAGCCTAATTCCACATTGGCAAACAAAGGCGCCAGCCCGATCAGCACCGAAATGATCGCAACGAAAATGCCAATATACACATATTCGCGTTTTAAGAAGGCTCTTGCTCCGGCTTGAACCGCTTTTGAAATTTCAACCATGCGTTCGTTTCCGGGATCTTTTTTCATGATATCAAAAATGAGAAACACTACAAAACCAATTGCCACAACACTTGCTGCTATCGGAATAATCAATTCAGTCCTCCTTCGATCTGGGGGTTAGTTATATTTAGTCATTGTTTTTTCGATACCCTCTACAACAAAATCCAAGCAAGCTTCGGATGATCTTTCAATAATGTTAGGTAATTTTTTAGTTTCTTCTTCATCAAATTCAGAAAGAACAAATTCAACGAAATCCGTGATATTCTCCCGGCCAATTCCCACACGCAATCTTGGAAACGCGTCGCTTGACAGCTCCTGGATGATAGACTCCAAGCCGTTGTGACCGCCATCGCTGCCTTTGCTGCGAATTCTAATTTTACCGAATGGCAGATTAAAATCGTCGACAATTATCAGGACGTTTTTTAACTGAATCTCATATTTTTCAATTAACTTCCCAATGGCCATACCGCTTAAGTTCATATAAGTTAACGGTTTTGCCAGAATCGCTGATTTTTGGGCAATATGGATAGTTGCGAATGAATAAAAATATTTTTTTTGTTTGTACTGGCAATGAAACTTTTTACACAAATTGTCAACGACCATAAATCCCAGATTGTGGCGGGTCAAATGATATTTTGAACCGGGATTACCCAAGCCCACTAGCAAATAACCTTCATTCATCAACAGTACAAAAAATCTGCAATTCCATGACCAGATGCCGATTTTTATTCGCTGGCGGCTTCCGATTCTTCCTCGGGTTCTTCTTTCTTTTGACCAACTACTTCGGGTTCGGCTGCTTCTTCTTCGACTTCGACTTCCACCGTGGGTTCCACGGCCACTCTTGGCGGTCTCACTGCGGCAATGGTTTGAGAAGGATCGGTAAGAATTTTTACTTTTTCAATGTCTAATTCTTCAACTCGAAAAGAGTCCCCAATTTTTAAATGAGAGACATCAATTTCAATGTGTTCCGGAATGTCCATTGGCAGACTTTCGATGGATATTTCCCGAATGGTCTGCTGCAATACGCCGCCTTCCTGTTTCACTCCGACCGGGTCACCCATCAGATGCAGCGGGATGTTGACTTGCACTTTTTCGGTTAATTTGATTCCCATCAAATCCACATGAATGGGCTTGTCATACAGAGGATCCCATTGAATGTCTCGGATCACACATTTGGCTTTTTTGCCCGTATCAAAATTGAGATCTATCACACTGGTTTCAGTATGTATAATGTTGTGCAACTGTTTCGCATCGATTGCAAATGGAATGGAACTCTGTCCGTGCATGTAATAAATGCCCGGCACTTTGCCTTCTTTTTTTAACTGTTTGGTTGATTTTTTATCAACGTTTTTTCTTTCTTCAATAGTTAATACGGTTTCTACCATTCATTCATCTCCAAAATTAATTAAATAAAGAACTTATAGATTCTTCACCATGAATTCGTTTTATCGCTTCTGCAAATAACTCCGATGCAGTCAGGATTTCAAGTTTATCAATGAGTTTTTCGGCTGGCAAATGCACGCTGTCAGAGACTTTTATTTTTTTGATAGGGGCATTTGAAAGGCGTTCGATAGCGGGCCCGGATAAAATCGCATGCGTGCAGGCGACAAAGATATCTTCTACGCCCTTTTCTTTTAAGGCTTTAGCGGCATTGCAAATCGTGCCCGCGGTATCGACGATGTCGTCGATGATGAGAATATTTCGGCCGGCCACTTTGCCGATTATGTGCATGACTTCGGCTTCATTGTGCTTGGTTCGGCGCTTGTCGATGATGGCCAGGGGCGCCTGCAGACGTTTTGCATAGGCTCTTGCCAGTGTTATGCCGCCAATGTCCGGCGAAACCACGGTTAAATTGGGAATATTCATATCGCGAAAATTATCACAGAAAATCGTTGCTGAATACAGATGGTCCACCGGAATATCGAAAAATCCCTGAATTTGCGGTGCATGCAGATCCATGGTCAGGATGCGGTCGACGCCACAAGTGGTTATTAAATTGGCCATCAGCTTGGCAGAGATGGAGACTCGCGGTTGGTCTTTACGGTCCTGACGGGCGTAACCAAAATACGGAATCACCGCGGTGATTCTTTCCGCAGACGCTCTTTTAGCGGCGTCGATCATCACGAACAGTTCGATCCAATTTCGCGATGGGGAATTGGTGGGCTGAATGATGAATACGTCCGCCCCCCGAATATTCTGGTTGTATTTAATCCAGATCTCATCGTCGCTAAAATACTTTATCTGCGCCTCGCCCAGGGGGATTTTCATGTAGTCTGCAATTTTTTTGGCCAGCTCGGGGTTGGCGGTTCCGGTAAATAATATTGGATTTGGTTGCATAACTCTTTTTTGTACATGAAAATGACGGCAACCCCGAACGGATTCCGTCATTCTTATGCTGCAATTAAATTTTAGGCTGGGGCGGGAGGATTCGAACCTCCGAATGCGGGGACCAAAACCCCGTGCCTTGCCGCTTGGCGACGCCCCAATTTTTATGATTATATGATTATTCTATTCAAGCGCTTGGCGAATTTGTGTCCGATACTTTCGAATAATCTCCACCCTCTTGTTTCAAAGAATTGTGATATTCTGCAAGTATTTGCTCTTCGATATATTCTCTAAATTCATTTCTAATGGGGTGAGCGATATCTCTGTAAGTGCCATCTGGCATTTTCCGACTCGGCATACTGATAAAATAACCGTTGGAGCCTTTGATGACTTTCATACCGCGTACCACAAATACTTCGTCGAAAGTGACGTTGACAAAGGCTTTTAATTTTTCCTCATTTCTCAAGCTGACGTTAATTTCTGTGATCTCCATACCTCCCTCCATAGAAATGAAAAATAGAATACCTTTGAGTGGTCTCAAAAATATTCTGATTATTTAGTCAAACCCTCACACTATTTGATTATAACCCCATAAAATGGAATGCGTAATAAATGTGGGGAATTTGCGGTCAAATTCAGCTTTCGCTTCGAAGGCATCTTCAAGATTGTGGAAGATACCAAAAATAGATGAACCTGATCCGGACATGCTGGTAAATACGGGATTCTTTCGATAAATCGACCTTTTTATCTCAGCGAGAATCGGATAATTCTTGAATACGGCCCTTTCAAATTCGTTAATAAATACTTTATAGAAATCTACGTTATTGAATTTACTATCTTTAAAATGCGGTAATTTAATATTTTTTTTCTTCATTGTCAAGCTTAAATTCAATCCGGCATAAGCCTGTTGGGTGGACACATGAATCTCCGGAAAAATGATCAAAATGGGCCATTCCAAATTGAAATTTATCGTAGAGAGCAATTCACCTCTTCCCCGCGCCACTGCCGCGCCTCCATGGATAAAAAATGGCACATCTGCACCCAATTGTGCAGCCAATTTTTGCAGAAATTCGGGTGTAAAGTCCAGGTTCCACAGTTTGTTCAATCCCATGAGCGTTGTCGCAGCGTTGCTGCTGCCGCCGCCTAAGCCGGCACCCATGGGAATGTTTTTCGTCAAGTTGATTTCAAGCCCTTTGGAGATGCCACTGGTTTTTTTGATCAAATTGGCAGCCCGTACGCAAAGATTATTCTCATCTGTTGGTACGACGGGATTGTTACAGCGAACAACGATTTCCGGATTTGCCTGGCTTTTCAGTTCGATTTCGTCGAGTAAATCAATTTGGAGGAGAAGGGATTCGATTTCGTGGTAGCCGTCGCTTCGTTTACCTTTGATGAGCAATCCGAGATTAATTTTTGCATACGATGGTAAACGAATCGCGTTCATGGTTTGTGTAATGATAAAACTCCACAGTTGCCGCGGAGATTATTTATTCTCAAGATACTGTTTAAATTTTTCAATGAGTACTTGTTTATTTGCTTTAGAAATTTCCCTCCCCTGAATTGGAAAATTTTTCATATCACGAGCTAATCGCCGCAATTCTCGAACGGGCATATCGATGATATCCTCGATGCTGGTAATTTTGTTTTTGTTCTTTGGTTTTTTTTCGCGGCTATTTCGTTCCTCGTAAATGATAAATGCCGTTTCCTCGTGTGGTCTTGGAATAACGTGCGTTGAAACCAATTCCCCAATCTTTTCGGCGGCGGCTGAGCCGGCCTCCACTGCGGATTTTACGGCGCCGACCTCTCCCACCACTTTCACCGTCACCAGCGCCGCCAGCGTTTTTTCCGCGCCCAGAAGGTTGACTTTTGCGGCTTTTACCATGGCGTCGGCCGCTTCAATTGCGCCCACCAACCCTTTGGTTTCTATTAGACCAAGTGCTTTTTCTTCCATTTTATGTTGAAAATCAAGAGAATTGAGAAGAGGTCAATACGTTTACTTATGACTTGTTATTCCCCTCGTTTTGGTAAAATCATTTCCACATCCGCATGCGGTCTTGGAATTACATGTACCGAAACCAATTCCCCAACTCTTTCGGCCGCCGCTGCACCGGCGTCGGTGGCAGCTTTTACTGCTCCTACGTCGCCTCGAACCATGACAGTCACATAACCGCCGCCAATTTTTTCTTTTCCGATCAGCGAAACTTTGGCTGCTTTCACCATGGCGTCAGCAGCTTCAATAGACCCAACTAAACCACGAGTTTCAATCATACCTAAAGCGTCTAAGCTCATAAGCGGGAACTCCTTCTCTTGTTTAAATCCAAATTTGAAATAGATTTATGGCCTGAAAAGGCGCTACAAAGTAATAAATCTTTTCTACATTGTCAATATTTTTTTCCCGTTTACCTGTTAATTCCCTGCCTGCCAAAATGGTTGCTTTTTTATCCATTTATGGCTAATTTCAGACACCATGAAACGGATTTACTTCATTTCAGATGTTCATTTAGGGGCGGAGGCAGGTGTAGATGAAAGCGAGAAAATTGAAAATCTGATTTCATTTTTCAAAGCCATTAAAAGACGCACCGATATTCTCTACATCGTGGGCGATCTTTTCGACTTCTGGTTCGAGTATCGCAGCGCTATTCCCAAAGTGAATATAAAAGTGCTGGCCCATCTTCTGCAGTTAATTGAACAAGGTGTACGCGTCCGTTATTTCGCTGGCAATCACGATATTTGGCTTGGTAACTATCTGCGGCAAGAAATCGGCGCGGAAATTTTGTTTGAACCCCTGAAAGTGGAGCACAACGGTTTGAGACTGTTTATCGCCCACGGCGACGGACTGGCAAAAGGGGACCGGCGGCTGCGATTGTTAAATAAGATTTTTAAAAATAAGGTTAATATTTTTTTATTCAAATTGATCCATCCAGATTTTGGAATACCTCTGGCGCGAAAAGTATCCAATACAAGTAAAGACCGGGGCCCAAACCCGTATGATGAAGATTACCGCCGCTTTGCACTAAGCAAGCTGCAACAGGGTTTCGATGCGGTGATTTTAGGCCATACTCACAAACCGTTGTTTGAAAAAATTAGTTCTAAATATTATATCAATTTGGGCGATTGGATAGATAACTTTACCTATCTGGAACTGTCCGGAAGGCAATTGCAGCTAAAACGTTGGTCAATGAAAGAAGTTCGCGGTCTGCAATCGTGAAACTTAAATTTTTCAGTATAGTTTAAATTCCTGGAAATTAATGGAATTCTGCAAAATGGGGATTTCAACTTATGGGTTGCAGTACCCCTCCATAATTTCATTTTGCAGAAGCCTGTAAAATTATGAAAAGGGAGTAAGATGAAAAGAAAGTTTCGAGAGTCAGAAAATGGCTCGGTAACCATCTCATTCTGGGATTCCGTAAAGGATTTCGTGCAAACGAAAAAGATCGCGTCGGTTTTCATTTTATTCGTGTCGGTTTGCGTCCTCGGTGTGATTTTATTGTTCGTCATCAGCCGTGACCTGCCTTCCTTGCAGCAATTGGAATCCTACAAACCCAAACTGGCTTCGAAAGTTTATTCAGCGGATCTCAAAATAATTCACGAATATTTCGAAGAAAAACGGAGTTTTGTGCCCCTTGAAGAAATGCCAGAAACGCTCATCAAAGCCGTGATCGCCACCGAGGACCGGCGATTTTATGATCACTGGGGCATGAACTTGAAAAGGTTCACCCAGGCTGTTTTCATCAATCTCATCAGTTTTAGTTACGAGCAGGGCGCCAGCACCTTGACTCAGCAATTGGCACGCCAGTTGTATCTTACCCTGGAAAAAACCATCACCCGTAAGATCAAAGAGGTGCTCACCGCCATTCAAATCGAGCGTACTTACACCAAAGATGAAATTCTGGAGATGTATTTGAATCACATGAATTTCGGGCACGGCTCTTACGGCGCACAGTCCGCGGCGCTTAAATATTTTGGCAAAGACGTTCAGGAATTAACCGTCGATGAGTGCGCCATGCTGGTGGGCTTGTTGCCCGCGCCGGCCATCTATACGCCGTTCCGTCATCCGGAGAAGACTTTGACCCGGCGCAATGTGGTGTTAGCCGCCATGCGGGAATTGAACTATCTGGAAGAAGAGGAGTATGCGGAGCTAATCAAAAAGCCCATCGAAGTCATCGAATATAAATCGGCTACGGCGCACGGCATCGCTCCTTATTTCACGGAATATATCCGGCAAATTTTACAAGAAAAATATGGGTACAATTTGTACACGGATGGCCTGGCAATTTATACGACTCTGGATTCAAGAGCTCAGGCTTGTGCGGAAAGAGCGGTGCAGAATCATTTGAAAGTACTTCAGAAACAAATAAAAAAGTTTTATTCTTCCAGGAAAAAGTTTGCTGAGCTGGTTGGTAAAAAATTTCTCAAAGAACACGACATCAACAAAGTTATGAAAGATTCCACACTGGTGGATTCGCTGATTACGGCTCGAGCTTACGCCCAGGCGGCGCTGGTTTCCATCGATCCGCGCAACGGTCACATTCTGGCTTTTGTGGGTGGCCGGGATTTCACAAAATCAAAGTTCAATCGCGTGGTGCAATCTCGCAGGCAGCCCGGTTCGGCGTTTAAACCGTTTGTGTACACCGTGGCCATCGACAACGGTTTCCCAACCACCCACGAAGAGCTGAACCAGCCAGTGGTGGTCTTTTTGGAAAACGGCGATCGCTGGACGCCACAAAACTATGATCATACTACGGGCGGACTCACCACTATCCGGGAAGGCTTAAAAAAATCGTACAACCTGGTCACGATTCGGTTGCTGCAAAATGTCATTAGAAAGCCGGACTTAGTGGTGGAATATGCTCATAAAATGGGCATTCAGTCACAATTGGTGGCAGTGGATGCCCTGGCCCTGGGCGCCTCCGGTTTGACCCCCATGGAAATCACTTCGGCGTACGGGGTGTTCGCCAACGGCGGGGTACACGTGGAACCGGTAGCGATTTTGAGAATCGAGGATAAAAATGGCAACATAATTGAGCAAAACATTCCGCGAAGTAGAGAAGCTTTGAGAAAAGAGACGGCGTATATTATGACCGATTTACTGCGGACCGTCATCGACCATGGAACCGGCGGTAGCGCCAGATGGAAATATCATTTTTACCGGCCCGCGGGCGGCAAAACCGGCACCACCGACGATTACAGCGACGCTTGGTTTGTGGGTTTCACACCGCAAATTGTTACGGGCGTTTGGGTGGGTTTGGATGATTACACGATTAGTTTAGGGGATGGGCAATCCGGTTCACGGGCTGCTTTACCTATTTGGGCGCCCTACATGAAAGCCGCGCATGACACGCTAGGTTTGCCGGAATTGGATTTTCCCATGCCGGACGGCGTGGTCAAAGTCGAAATTTGCGCGGATACCAAAAAGTTGTCAAACGATGTGTGTCCGAACATCGTCGAAGAAGTCTTTTTCAGGGGGTTTGAGCCAAAGGAGCATTGTGACGAGCATTTAAGCTTGAGCCGTCGCAACAGCAAGCAGCGTAAAAAGAAAGAGCGAATCAGGTTTTAATTTCAAAACTGCAGGCCGCAGCATTCCAGCGTTTCTCTCCGGTGGCATCGATAAGACTGTAGATCAACGGTTCCGGGGCCGGTTGCTCTTTTTGAACTTCAAAGGCCTGTTCCAGACGCTGCTGGTTCGATTTGAGCCGTTCGATATTATTTGAGTACGCGGTGGCTAAAATCTCACCTTCTGCAATCGAGTCCCCCACTTTTTTATTCAACATAATTCCTGAGGTATAATCAACGGCTGTGGACATGTCGCTGCGGCCGGCGCCCAACAGCATGGAAATGCGACCGATTTCACGCGAATGAATGGCGGCTACATAACCGCTGACGGGACTTTTGATTTCGTGGCTGAACACCGCATTTGGATAGTTGTCTGGATTTTCAATGACCGATACATCGCCTCCCTGCATTTGGACTATTTGCCGGAATGTATCAAAAGCCTCGCCGTTTAGGCGTTTCTCTTCAAGTATAGCCATACCTTCGGCCATTTCATTTACGAACTGGCTGTGAACCAGAAGTTGCGCCCCTAGCACCAGCGTAATTTGTACGAGATCGTGGGGGCCTTTTCCGCGCAAGCATTCCACCGCTTCTCGGGTTTCCAACCAGTTGCCCACGGCGTTTCCCAGGGGTTGCAGCATGGAAGTGATGATGGCCGAAGCTTTCAGATCGAATCCATCGGCGGTACTCACCAGCATGCGCGCTAATTCCCAGGCTTTTTCTTTTTCTTTGAAGATGGCGCCGCTGCCTGCTTTGACGTCTAAAACCAAGGCGTCGATACCTTCGGCCATTTTTTTGCTCAGAATACTGGCCGTGATGAGGGGGATGGCGTTGACAGTGGCCGTGGCGTCGCGCAGGGCGTAAATTTTTTTGTCCGCGGGGCAAAGATTGGCTGTTTGACCCACTAAAGCCACGCCGATTTTTTGAAGCTGCCGATTGAGCTCCGAAAGATTGAGATCGGTGCGAAACCCCGGGATGGACTCTAATTTGTCCAGCGTTCCGCCGGTGTGAGCCAGCGCCCGGCCGGAGATCATGGGAACCACTAATCCCACCGACGCCAGCAAAGGGGCTAAAATCAGAGAAACTTTATCTCCAACACCGCCGGTGCTGTGTTTGTCCACTTTAAAGGCGGTGATCTCGGGATGAGTCAGCACGACGCCGGAATCCCGCATGATTCTGGTTAACGCGGCGGTTTCTTCCGAGGTCATGCCTTGAAAATACACCGCCATGAGGAAAGCCGAAATTTGATAGTCGGGAATGTCGCCGTTTACATAGCGCGTAATGAGAAACTCCATCTCTTCCGAGGTCAGGGCTTCGCCATCGCGTTTTTTGGTAATGAGTTCGATGGTATTCATTTGCCGATAATCTCTATGCTTGCTGAGGCCCCGATTCGACTGGCGCCGGCTTCCACCATTTGCGAGGCAATTTCATAATCCCGAATGCCGCCGGCGGCTTTCACTCCCATTTCACTGCCCACGATTTTACGCATCAAAGCCACATCCCCCAGGGTGGCGCCTTTTTTACCAAATCCCGTGGACGTTTTCACAAAATGCGCCCCTGCTTCTTTGGAAAGAAGACAGGCTTTTATTTTTTCTTCATCTGTGAGATAACAGGTTTCGATGATCACTTTTACTTCGCCCTTTTCGCCCGCCGCATCCACCACCGCCTGAATGTCTTTTTGCACGTAATTATGTTCGCCGGATTTGAGCATGCCGACATGGATGACCATATCGATTTCGTCGGCGCCTTCCTGAATGGCTTTTTCGGTTTCAAACGCCTTGGTTTCGGTGGTGTTGACGCCCAAAGGAAATCCCACCACTGTACAAACTAAAACACGGGAACCGCGAACGATGTCCCGGCACAGGCGCACCCAGGACGGATTGACGCAAACGGAAGCGAAATGGTAACGTACCGCTTCCTCACATAATTTGGTAATTTGCGCACGGGTGGCTTCCGGCTTCAGAAGCGTATGGTCGATGAGCCCGGCGAGATTCTCGTGAATGGGGCCGAGGTTGGGCCCGGCGCCCACTCGGTTCGCGCCGTTCTCAACGATGCCTTCGACTACCTGACTGCGGCAGTTGGGGCAGACCCAGCACCAGTTGCATTCCGGTGCAGAGGATGTGATGGGACTTGGAACGGGCTTTGCAATCATTTCATCAACCACTTTGTCAATTAATTGATCGATTTCCATTGCTTCACCTCAATTCGGTAACATAGTAAACTTCACAACGACCAAAGTCGAGTACATTTTCGTTTTCCACGTTTGTTGTAAAAAAAAATATCAATCATCAGCCAGGTCGATGCCATCGATAACGCCCACAATTACCGCCTGGATGGGAATTTCTTCGTTTTCCAGCAACAGGCGTGCGGAGCTGCCTTCTTTGTTCACCAGCACTAGATCGCCGTCGCCGGCATCCACCCGGTCAACAGCAATCATGGATGAGCCGATGGCGGTTTTACCGTCTAATTCCACCGGCTGCACGATGAGTAGTTTATGCCCTTCAAATTGCACATTTTTTTGCGTGGAAACCACATCTCCAACAATTCTGCATATCAGCATGCTTCGGTCCTGTTTCTAATTATTTAACGGTTTGGTGATTTTGTCTTTGACGTGTGTGCATAAATTTTGCGCTTCCTTTTCGGTGGGCGCTTCGGCGATCACACGGATGATGGGTTCGGTATTTGAAGGCCGAATGTGAATCCAGGATTTTTCTCTGACGATTTTGATGCCATCGGTAAAATCCAAATCTTCATCTGCGTACATTTCGCGTATACGATTCAGGGCTTCTTCCGCGCTGAGCTGGTCTAAGGCAATTTTGGTTTTGGTAATAACGTATCGCGGCAAGCTGTCGCTGAGCTGGCTGACCGACATTTCGTTTTCGGTTAGGTGCTGTAACGTCAGTGCGATGCCCAGGGGCGCGTCGCGGCCCAGGTGCAGGTCCGGCAGGATGACGCCGCCGTTGCCTTCTCCTCCGATCACCGCGTTTATTTCACGCATTTTTTTCGCTACGTGAATTTCGCCAACTTTGGTGCGTGTGACCGAAACGCCATACGGTTCCGCCAGATCTTCCGTCATGCGGGAAGTGGATGCGTTGATGACGACGGCTCCGGGACGATGGCTCAGTATGTGTTTGACCGCAATCGCCAGGGTTTTTTCCTCACCGATGGGCTCGCCCTTTTCCGATATCAAAGCTAATCGATCCGAGTCCGGATCCACCACGATGCCCAGGTCTGCGTTTTCAACTTTCACCCGTTCGCAGATTTCACTCAAATTTTCCGGCAGGGGTTCGGGGTTTCTTGGGAACAGACCGCTGGGCTCACAATGGAGCTGGACGATCTGGCAGCCAAATTGGTGCAGCAAATCCGGCACCAGGTTGGCGCCGGCGCCGTTGACGCAATCCAGCACCACTTTGAATTGGCGCGTCTGGATACGCTCCAGATCGACGTATTTCAAATTCAAAATCGCCCGAATGTGCTCCTCGATAGCGCGCGTGTATCTGACCGCCACTCCAATTCCATCCCAGGTTTTAAAAGAAAAAGTTTGCGCTTCAGCAATTTTTAGTACCTCTTCCCCTTGTTCCGCATCCAAAAACAGACCGTCCGCCCCCATAAGTTTCAGCCCGTTCCACTCGATGGGATTGTGGCTGGCCGTGACCATGACGCCGCCTGCCGCTTTGGAATTTTCAACAGCTAATTGAGTTGTGGGAGTGGGACAAATTCCGATGTCCAGAATATCGCAGCCCATGGCGGTTAAACCGGCGGCCACGGCTTTATGGAGCATTTCGCCGGTTACGCGTGAGTCGCGGCCGAGAACGATTTTACCACCGCTGCAATAAGTGCCGAACGCCTGGGAAATATTCATGACCACCTCTGGCGTCAAACCTTCCCCCACGATGCCTCGCACCCCGGAAACACTGATCATTAAAGAAGACAACTGCGTATCCTTTCTTTCAAAATTCTGTTAAAAAAAATATGGCTAAATTTAATAATTTGTGGATAGAATGCAAAAGTATTTTTCTGTTTAGTTAAAAATAATCGCAAGATCATGACGAGACTGCAAACAGATTTGAGCGGCATGATGCCGACTCCAGTTACAAATTCAATTGTGCATTGACGATTTTCAAATCCTCCAGCGTGTTGATATTCCACAAGATACTTTCGTCATGGACTTCCACTTCGTGTACAATCTCTGCATGGTCGGCAATTAGCGCCGAGGCGTTCCAGTCTGGCGGAGCCTGCACAATTTCTTGAAACAACGACTGTGGAATGAGCGGTGGATGCCCGCGACGGTTTTGGTAGCTGGGAATGATGATCTTTTCGGGCAGGCGCTGAAATGCGCTGAGAACTTTCCGAATAACTTCGCTTCCGATTTGCGGTTGATCCACCAGCACCAGCAAAGTGCCGGCACAATCGGGCTTTAATTTTTTGAGCGCGGTTTGAAACGAAGAGAATTGTCCGGTGCGGTAGTTTTCATTGATGACGATCTCAACCGGCCAATTGCGCAGCGAAGGGATGATGCTCTCTTTAGCGTGTCCCAGAACCACCAGAATGGATTCCACTCCAGCCTGCTGCACATTCGAAATGACGGTCTGCAGAAAGGTCTGCTTGCCAAATCGCATCAACGCTTTGGGGTGGCCCATGCGTTTGGATTCTCCCGCTGCTAAAATAATCGCAGAAACAGATTCTAACTGCAATCGCCGATATCCTGCTTAGTTTTATTCAGGAGTAATAATTTTATCAAATCTTTGAACTGGTGAGTGGGACTAACCAGGTAGTATCATGCGACCACGGAAAGTTAAATGGTTTAAAATGAGATATTTTCAATGGTGCGCACCAATAAATTGGTTAAACCGCGATAAGATTTTTTTGGGGGAACCACAATGGCCAGAACCACTTCCTGATTAAAGGCCCGGAAAAATCGAAACACGATTTTACGATGATTAAATCCTTCCACGATCATTTCCTTGATGTTGGAAATTTGCCCCATTACGTCGGCCATTTTCCTGACTTCACGCAACAAAACGGAGAGTTCCACCAAGCGATCTTTTTCAATTATGCGATCATGGTAATACTCGGCCAGCGGCAATCCTTCATCTGAAAACAAATGCACCATATCGTAACTGCCGCGGTCTGAAATCTGCTTCATTTGTTCTTCAATGATTTCTTGCGGAGCTTTCAATTTGTTCATGACCTTTCTCTTGCGATTACGATTTGACCAGAACATCAAATTTTGACATCACTTCGGTGATGACGGTTTTGAGGGTGGAAATGACTTCGATTCCCTCTGTAGCCACCGCTTCCGAATAGGGTGCGCCGAAAAAATTCAGCTTGGTTTGCAGCCATTCCACCGGTGCGATGTTGGGCAGGTCTCTTTTGTTGTATTGAATTACCCAGGGGAAGTTTTGCAGTGTGTGACCCATTTCGATCATATTCTTTTCCAGATCCAGCAGCGAGTCTAAATTGTCGCCCATGCGGTTCTTTTGCGAATCGGCCACAAACACAATGCCATCCACGCCCCTGAGTATGATCTTACGACTGAAATTATAATAGACTTGACCCGGAACGGTGTAAAGATTGAATCGCGGTTTTTTATCTTTTATACGGCCTAGCTCCAGCTGCATGAAATCGAAATACAGCGTCCGCTCCTCGCGAGTTTTTAAAGAAACCAGCTCACTGCGGATGGTGGGGTCCAATCGGTGGTAGATGCATTCTAAATTGGTGGTTTTACCGCTCAGCCCCGGACCGTAATATACGATCTTGAGGTTTATTTCCTGCAATCCTTTGTTGATAAACATGCAAACCGCTTCCACTCAAGTTGTTAGAATTTCAAAGAGCGGTTTAATTCTTCGCCTAAAAGCGTTTTAAATTCCAGATCCACAAACTCTTCGGATTTTTCCTCTTCTTTAACGGATTTCAGCGCTCGGTTTATTTCTTTAATTGCTTTATTGGTGAAAACCCGAATCATGCCCAACGCCACCTCCACACTGAATACCACCACAAGGATGAAATTGAACCCGACATTGGAGAGGTAAATATTGGTGTTTTCTCCTTCATGAAAGAGAAATTTGAAACTATTTTTTTCTCCCACCATGGTCGCCATTTGAGCGGTAGCAGAAAAGTTGTTCGCAGCCAACGACGAAATAGCCATGAGATCCAAATCTTTGCTGTTGCCATGATGTATCACCGGGTAGCCGTTGGATTCACAAAAAACAATGACATCAGCTCGTGTGTTCGCCGATAAATCCGCCAGGATTTCTGCCACCCGGTTGTAGGCGTTTTCAGAAAGCATAAGCTGTTGTCCAGTTTTGACTTGTCTGGTATCCATAGGCTTTACCTCCAATAGCAATTATTTGCCAGGTTATTTGGTAATAGGTAGTTTATTGACCTAATTCCAGCCGCTCAGCTAAAAAGTGCGGTAAACCCGATTCCATAATTTTATTTTGAGTAACGGCAATATTGTAACCTACTCTGCGCAATTCGTAGGTTTTGGCTGAGGCATCATAAATGGCATAGGCTGCTTTGGGGATGAAATCGCGAGGTTGACCAACGCTGCCTACGTTGATGATGTATCTCAAATCGGGATCAATGGAAATGGAATCATTGCGGATAACTCGATAGTCCTCTTTCTCGTTCACTGAAATGATCATCGGGACATGCGAGTGGCCAATAAAGCAGATCTGACCACGGAAGTCCGGAAAATTCTGAACCGCATCGCCAATGGTAATGATGTAGTTCCAGTCTTCTGGATGCGCCGGGGTGGAATGCACGATGGTGAATCCGTCTAACTCCACTTTTAACGGCAGATTGAGTAAGAAATCCTTGGTTTCCTGGGTCAAATGGTCCGCAGTCCATTCGATGGCATTGCGCGCCCAGGGATTAAAATATGACAGATCGAGCTTGCCCAGCGGTGCATAGTCGTGATTGCCGGCTAAAATATAATCCGCTTTTTCTTTGACGATGTCCACACATTCATTGGGATTGGGGCCGTAACCAATCAAATCTCCCAGGCAGATAAGGGAATCTATCTGCTTGTTATCTATGTCTTTCAGCACACTTTCTAGCGCTTCCAAGTTTCCGTGAATGTCGGAAATTATTGCGTATTTCATAAACTTATTAAGGTATAAATTTCAGGAATATACAATTAAAATCTTCCCTATGCAAGCAAATTTTATCGAGATAGGTTCAATACATTTCATGTGTTAGAATTTAAATAAACAATTTAGGAGATAAAAGTGCAGCGTAGATTGATGATTCCGGAGCTAAACGCTAGGTGGAGCAAAATGCACAGTCATTTTAATATGAATACAAATTCCCCTATTCGTGCTGCAACTATTCAGCTTTTATTCTGAATGGCGTACGGGGTGGGCCGGTCCGATTCAGAGATTCCGGCACGAACGGCATGGGAATTTACGATTTTGAGTAAGGGGCCTCGTGATTTATCTGGATCTCAGTTGTTGGGTATATGTGTATTGCCGCTTTACCGTACGGTGGTTCAAATTCGGTTTGAAGATGCATCGCACGATTCCCGAGCTGCTTTTTGATGCGCTGAATTGCAATTTTTGCACACGTTTGTGCAACGAGTTTTCTAATTTTCACCTACTTTCGAAATCGAAAGCCAATTTACCTTTAAATTGCCCGATGCCTTTGCATAAGTTTTTTTTAATAGAGCGTAATGCCTTGTTGCGGGGCACTGTCGGTTCTCAACAATCGAAATTGACCTAAACCCCATTCATCCACAAAGACATATTTGGAGTTCAATTTAAAATATTCCCACACTTCAAAGGACTTGTTTTTGTCTGGCGAAGACGCACTTTTGATAAAATCCGGCCACCCGTTTTTCACATAAATTTCACCTTGATCCGTCTCCCAACCGCTGCCATTCACACTTTGAAAATGTTGGTTGGCGTAGTAGATTCTCTGAAAGTATTCCACCATCAATTCGTTTCTATCCGTACCGGGGGTCGGGTCGAGCTTCGCCCAGAACTGGCTTAATCCAGACAAACGATCCTCAACCGGCAGCGATTTCAGGCTTTCGATTTCATCTTCCGTGGCGATGTATTGCAATTGCCGCAGTAAAGTGGCAAACTCGATTTCGGATATCTCAGCGAACGGTTTAACAACGGTAAAGTGGGCATCATTCAATGCCGAATGCCCGCTTTCCGGGTCGTGGATTTTAAGCGTCACCGTATAGAGTCCGGAAGTCAGATCTGAAATAGGGATGCCGATGCTCAATGCGCAGGACTTAGCGGGCTTTTTATATTTTCTAACCAGCGATTTTACCACCTGTCCTTGTTCATTTAAAATCGTGTACGTGGCCGTAAATCGGTTGTTGGTCGCTTGCGGCCGGTACTGAAGCCGGTAAATTTCCGAATAAAGAAACAACGTCTTGTAACTAATTCCATATAACCGGGAAACATTTGGAATGATTTTTAATTCGTTTTTTACGAGAATCGACTCTTCCTGAGATGGCGCAATGGAAGTAGCCACTTGAATATCGCTGAGGGTTAACTGATTTTCGTGGTAGTCAGGAATGGTGATCGCTTTGTCAAAGCTAAAAAAGGAAAGGTTTTCGCGATCGATCAGTTTAACTCGGGCGGTGTAGTTACCGGGGTTGACCAGAAAAGTAAATCGAACCAGATGGGGAAGGGAGTTCAGATAACTTGCGTTAAATGGCTCGACTTTTACCGAATCTGTCAAATTCAAGTTGTCGGTTTTTACCTGATTTTCATCAAACAATGAAATATCGAGAAAATAGCTGACCCGATACTCGTTTAAATGTTTAAAGTGTTGTAAATTTTGAAGGGGGATCTGGCAAAAGATTTCCAGCAAGGTCTTTTGCGTTTCATCCGTTTTAAACGTGAGAAATTCAAAAGCATAACTTTGATTTTCGTGAATGATTTTGTCGATAAATTCATCGGTGTGAGAAAATACCGTGTTTGGACCGAAGAAAAGAAAGATAAGCAGCAAACTTACTCGCAATCCTTGCGAAATAGCCCAACCCAAGAAGTGATTACCTGAATATTTCATGGGCTTTACTCCTTTAAATAAATGATTAAATCTTAAAACAATAATATGGAAAAGAACCAGCATAGCCAGGGTGTAATTATTAACGGCAAAATATGTTCCAAATAGTCGTAAATAATTTTACATTTAGCTAACGGTTTAAACAATACAATTTAAGTGAGTTAAATAAAAGTTGCCCTGTTTGGAATTTCTGAAAAAATAGCTTGTGGGAAAAATTTACCCAATCGGTTGTAACAATTTGTTCCTATTGTATCACATCTATATAGTATCACTTCTGAACTTTTGCACTTTTTTGCAAGAAAATGGCTAAATGATGTGAAGCGAATGACACGACCCGTCATAAAGTCACCAGGTCATTTGCCTTTGGCGTCATTTTAGACAGCAGCAATAATTCACCTCTGTCAATGACAGCGAGGCTTAATGACGGCTGATAATAGCACCATGGTTTGGACCACAACAAAGCAAGTCATTTAAACATTTGCGGCTCCGCCGCGCTAGGAATGATTGCAATTTCGTAATTCAAGGAAGTGAACTTTTGTCACGAAAAGTAATCATGGTTTGTGTTCGAACGAAATATCCGGGTTCTTCATTTCTTCGAAACCCGTTGTTGTTTACAAATTGGGCAGAAACCGGGGTTATGACTTTTGAATGCAAAGAAGTTTTACCCATCGTTATTTATCGCAATGCAGAGCAGAATTCTTGACCGATTATTTACACAGATTCTAAAACTTGCCTGCTGAACATCTGAATGTGGGAACCAAAACGGCCACAGGAATCCGATGGCTTTTGAGATCAAAATTGCGAATCGAAAAATAAATCAAGATTCTGAAATGCAGTTTGATTTTGCATAAATAATTCAATAAATTGTGCCTTTAAATATATGGGAGCGATGAAAAAAAGAGGTCACAAATTACAAATTTTACTGGCATTAGCATTCAGCTCAGAACTGCTTTATGTCATCATTGCATCGTATGCGGATCTGCGGTTTCATATCCCCATTTATTTGCTTTGCTATGGTGGCATATTTCTTTTTTATTGGATTGCCGCGGTCGCCTTTTTTGACATGCAGCCCCACCGCCTGGTTGGCAAACTTGAGCAGCAAATAAAAAAATATCCGCGCATCAGCCGCAGCAAATGGCTCAACAATTATTTCATACGGCAGAAAATAGCCACCAAATTGACTTCGAAGGAGGTGCTGACCATCGGTATTTTTTTCGGCGTCATTTTCAGGTTGACTTTGCTCATCACGACTCCGTCGTTGTCGGACGATATTTACCGTTATGTGTGGGATGGAAAAGTCGCGTTGAACGGCATCAACCCTTATTTGTATCCGCCAAATGATGAGGCTTTGAGCTCACTTCGTGATGATGAAATCTATCCGAAAGTCAACCACCCGGAGATTTCCACCATTTACCCGCCCATGAGCCAGATCGTTTTTCTGGTGCTCGCCAGGATCAAACCCACGGTTATGGGATTTAAAACAGCCATTCTGCTTCTGGACTTGCTGACTGCCTGGGTTTTGTTTTTGATCATAAAACGACTTTCTTTGAATTGGAATCGAATGTTGCTTTACTTCTGGAATCCGTTGGTCATCGTGGAATTTAGCGGCAACGGTCACGCGGATGTTTTCGGCATATTGTTGCTAGCCGCTGCTTTATACTTTGTCGTCCGTGGACGAACGCTCTGGGCAAACTTTTATCTTGTGCTTTCATTTTTAACCAAATTCATTTCTGTGATTTTGTTGCCGATTTTTGCATTGCTTAAAAACGAATTTAAATCGATGGTGCTGTTTCTATTTGTTATTTTGGCTGCGGCATTTTATTTGCCTTATTCTGATGCCGGCGAACGGCTGGTTACCGGTCTGGTGGTCTATTCAGCCAAGTGGCAGTTCAACGCGTCGATTTTTACGGTCATTCTGGCGGCGGTAAAAGCGTGGCTGCCGCAAGAGTGGATCGTGAAATGGATGATCACGCCTTATGGTTACGGCGTGGATCCCGCAACCATTGATTCCCGTGGCACGGATCTGGCGTTGATGATCTCCAAAGTTTTCATCCTCCTGATTTTTTCTGGTATTTTTATTTATTTTCTTGCCCGATTCAAAAGAGATTTTAAGCGGGAGGGAAACATCTGGGTGTTTAAGTTTGGTTTGATTTCATTTGGCGCCTTTTTTCTGCTGAATCCCACTGCGCAGCCCTGGTACCTTTGCTGGCTGTTGCCTTTTCTGGTGGTGGCGCCAAACCGTGCCGGTTTTTTGCTTACCGGCCTGGTGGGCATCTCTTACTGGACGCTGAACGATTTTACCCGCACCGGCGTCTGGCAGGAAAGCAATTGGGTACAACTGGTGGAATATTTACCTTTTTATTTGCTTTTGATTTTTGATTATGTCATGAGCAAATTGAAGCCCCGGATGTCATCGCTGCGCGAAAAACAGATGTTCAAATCGAAGCCCGGCAACGCTTGATGGGCGTGGGCGTGCCGGTACTTATTTGATCATTCAATCACTGTGTAAATTCAAATCAATAAACCGGCAACCGTGGCGGTTAGCCAGGAGGCCAGGGCGCCTGCGATCATGGCTTTCAGGCTGAGCCTCGCCAGGTCGTGTTTTCTATTGGGTGCAATCCCCCCAATGACGCCAATCTGGATGGCGATGGAGCTGAAATTGGCAAACCCACACAGGGCATAAGTGGCGATGGTGAAGGAGCGCGGTGAGAGCGTCTCTTTCCACTGACCCAGTTGAATGAACGCCACAAATTCGTTCAGGGATATCTTTGTCCCCAGCAAATATCCAAAATTCAGCACATCCGGTAGCTCTACCCCCATGAGCAGCGCCAACGGCGCAAAGATGTATCCCAATATTTTTTTCAGGCTTAGCTCTTCAATGCCGATGACCAAACCCAGATTGTGCAAAACAAAATCCAGCATGGCGATTAGCGCAATAAATGCCAGCAGCATGGCGCCCACATTCAGGGCGAGCTTCAGTCCATCGGCGGCGCCGCTGGCCGCGGCGTCCACCACATTGACGGTCGTTTTCTCGATTTCGATTTTGACCTCACCCTGGGTTTGCGATTCTTCGGTTTCGGGAAAAATGATTTTGGCCATCACCAGCGCAGCCGGCGCCGACATGACGCTTGCCGCCAGCAGATGACCCGCATCCACTCCAAATCGCACGTAGGCGACCATCACGCCGGCTGCGACGGTGGCAAACCCGCCCGTCATGATGACCATCAACTCCGACATGGTCATGGCGCCCAGGAACGGCTTCACCACCAGTGGAGCTTCGGTTTGGCTGATAAAAATATTGGCTGCCACCGAGAGACTTTCCGCGCCGCTGGTGCCCATAAATTTGGACATAACCCTGGCGACGGCATTGACGATGCGCTGCATGATCCCCAGATGATATAGGATAGACATCAGGGAAGCAAAAAAGATGATGGTGGGCAGAACGTGCATCGCGAACACGATTCCGATATTGATAAATTGATTGTTTTCTGGATCCCAGATTTGAAACGGACCGTCTCCCCCGAGCTCTTTCACGATGTCGGGATCCGCTCGATAAAGAGTGCCAAATAAAAACGCCGCACCGCTGTCGGTAAAACTCAGCAATCGGGTGATCGCGCTTCTGGCGTATTCGAAAACCACTTGACCGGGCGTCGTTTTCAGGATGATAAACGCAAAGATGAATTGCAAAAGCAATCCCCACAAAACCACACGCAGGTTGATTTCCCGCTTGTTATTGGAAAGCAGCCAAGCGGTTCCCAACAAAACAAGACAGCCCACCCCACTGATCAAGCGTTCCATTAATTTTTATCCTCCTTAAAGAATTCACTTTCAGAATTCTCCAAAATGAATTTACCACGGAGTGTTCAGGCTTCATTGTCTGTGCGTAAAGCCACAATATCCAATAAGAATCGAACACGCTTTACCTATCATTCCCTACCTTTGCGGGACAGTTTGGAAGAATCTTAAAAAAAATGCGCTTTGCGTCCAATCAAAAGGAGCTTCTTTTGCTTGAGAGTGTGCATTTATGTGACTTTCGCAGGGGAGTGGCACATATGTTTAGATTCTTTGTTCTGGATTTCTGAGAGATTGTCTCTGACATTTTAAGCCCTATTTTTCTTCAGCGAGAAGGAATTCTGCCAATCGGTGAACTTGTTTAACGACCGCCATACCACAGTTTCAAATATTCAGAGTCCTGAAATCTCTCATAGTCTGCAACCAATTTATTAACCATGGCCAAAAGCCAACAGCTAAATGCCAATAGCTGAATGTTAAACTGACTTGATAATAATTTCAGGTTATAACATTCAAAAATTTCAAATATTATTGGTAAGTTTTCACTCAACGACTAATTTATCAGAAAACCCGCAATGGTGGCGGTCATCCAGCTTGCCAGAGCGCCGCCCAACATGGCTTTCAGTCCCACTTTTGCCAGGTCGCGCCGGCGATCCGGCGCGATGGCGCCGATGCCGCCGATTTGAATGCCGATGGAAGCAAAATTGGCAAAGCCGCACAAAGCGTAAGTGGCGATGATCACCGATCTCGGCGAGAGCGTACTTTTTGCGATGTGATCTCCCAGCGCACCGTAAGCGACAAACTCATTGACCGCCAATTTCAAGCCCAGCAGGTTGCCTACTTCGATGGTGTCTTTCCAGGGCGTTCCCATGACAAACGCCAGATAACGCAAAGCATTGCCAAAAAACGTTTTTAAACTGCCCGGAAAGATACCAGAGTACTCCCCTTTGACCGGCGAAAACGGGTTGTCGGCAGCCGCGACATAGACGCCGCCCAGCAGTTTACCATCGATGATGCCATCCAGAAAATTCAATATGACGTCGAACAAAGCGATGAGAGCAATAAAGCCCACTAACATAGCACCGACATTTACGGCCAGTTTCAACCCATCGGTGATGCCGTTGGATACCGCTTCCAGAAGATTATTGGCGGTCTGGACTTTGGGAATCTCGACATCGCCGGCGGTCACCGAATGTTCGGTTTCCGGGTAGATGATTTTGCCGATGACCAGTGCGGCCGGAGCGGACATCACGCTTGCCGCGATCAAATGCCCGGGATCAATTCCCATGCGAATATATCCCGCCAGCACGCCGCCGGCAATGGTGGCAAATCCGCCAACCATGATCGTGGACAATTCCGAAACCGTCATATCTTTTAAAAAGGGTTTAATTAACAACGGCGCTTCGGTTTGCCCGACAAATATATTTGCGGAGCATGAGAGCGTTTCGGCGCCGCTGGTGCCCAGGGTCCAGCGCATGAATCTGGCCATCACCTGCACGATGACCTGAATGATGCCGAAGTAGTAGAGAATGGACATAAAGGCCGCAAAAAAGATGATGGTTGGCAGCACCGCAAAAGCAAATTGAAAGCCAAACTGTCCGATGTATTCGGTTTTGATTAGATTGCCAAAGAGAAAGCCAGTACCGAAGTCAGTCAGCTTTAAGAAACCATCGACTTTTTCGCTTAAGGCTTTGAAAATGATTTGACCATATAAGTTTTTTGCGACAAGAATGCCAAAGCCAACGGTTAAAGAAAGCGCCACGAACACTCTTTGTAAGCGGTTGTTTTTTTTATAGAAAAACCAGCCGGCGGTAAGCGCCGATAAAATTAGCAGAGGCACCGCCGCGTTAAAATCATCCATTGAATAGGCGACTGCGCTGATCCCCGCGGCCGCTGCCACCACCAAAGCGCTCGACAGGATTTGCTGTACAACGGTTTGAAATTTGGAAAGCTCTTCGGTAAAAATAAAAATCAAAATCATGCAGTGCAAAACAAACATCCCGATGATGGAATAAATACTTTCACCGAGAACGATCAGAGCAAACAAAAGTTGAATTCCCAGACCCCAGAAGATGATACGCGGTCGAATTTTAAATTTGTTGTTTGACAAAAGCCAGGCCAGCCCCAGCAACACGATCATGCCGATGAAACTGATAAAACGCTCCATAAAAATCCTCCCTCCTTTTTCTGTGTTCGGTAACAGATATCTGTAAAAGGCTCATAAATGTCATTCTGTGCAAATTCGGTCAAGAGAGAAAGCGAAGAATTTCAGACCACTAACATTTTGAAAATCTGATAATTTGGTGGTTACAGATTCTTGGTCGCTTCCTTTCTCAAAATGACAGAAAGTGAGCATTTTGTAGAAATCTCATGTTCAGTTATTCCATTTCTTGTGGTGGTTCAAAACAATTTCGGCATCTTGCTTCGTAGATGTCCATGGCACCTACGATGACTCTATCCTTTTGTGTGGTGATACGTTGAGTTCGATTGGCCGGGTTGCCGCATTTCACGCAAATGGCCAGGGTTTTGGTGATGTACTCGGCGATAGCCATAATTTGCGGCATGGGATCAAATGGCAGCCCCCGGTAATCCTGGTCCAATCCCGCCACGATAACCCGCTTACCTTCGTAAGCGAGCTTTTCGCACACTTCGGTGATCTCGGGCCCGAAAAATTGACCTTCGTCGATTCCCACCACTTTGGCGGCCTGCGATTTTTCCAGGATTTCCCAGGCGTCTTTGACCGCGATGGAAGGGATTTTTTGCTCATTGTGAGAGACGATGTGATTTGCAGAATAACGGTTGTCAATTTGTGGTTTAAAAATGGCCACTTTTTGGCGGGCGATTTCGGCTCGCCGCAATCTTCGAATGAGCTCCTCCGACTTACCGCTGAACATACTGCCCGTGATCACTTCGATCCATCCGGAATCTTTTGAAACCACATTTAACATACTTTTCTTCTCCTCGCTTTTGAATAGATGAGCAAATGGTTATTCTGCTTTTTCTCGCAATAACGCTTTGATTTTGGTCTTAATCAAATCGATGGCAACCTTGTTGTAGCCGCCTTCGGGTACGATGATATCGGCATATCTTTTGGAAGGCTCAACAAACTGCAAATGCATGGGGCGCACGCTTTCTTCGTACTGCTTGATCACGGATTCCATGGACCGCCCGCGCTCCAAGATGTCGCGCTGGAGTCGGCGGATCAAGCGTATGTCGGGGTCGGTGTCCACATAAATTTTGATGTCCATAAGCTCGCGCAGCTCGGGATTGTCAAAAATTAAAATACCTTCCAGGACGATGATGGAATGGGGACCGATGAGGCTGAATTTATCGGTGCGGGTGTGGGTCACGAAATCATAAATTGGCTGGGAGATGGTTTGGCCATTTATCAGCGCTTTGACGTGCTCAATCAGCAGCTCCGAATCGATGGCATCCGGATGATCGAAATTCTGAGCATGTCTTTTTTCGGGTTCAATGTGACTCAAATCTTTGTAGTACGAATCCTGGCAAATTCGCACGACTCTATCCGAACCTAAATCGGCATAGATGTTTTTTGCAACCAGAGTCTTTCCCGACCCCGTGCCGCCAGCGATTCCGATGAGTATGCCTTTTTCTTTCAATGTTGAATTCCGGTTTTTATTTTTGTTTGTTTAAAAAATTATCGTTGAAGGCTTCGGGCAGCAAATCAGCGATGGAGGTGTGTTTCAGCTTGCCCTTCGAATTCATCAGAATGATTTCGAGCTGCGGTGCATAGTCGAACAGTACCTGCCGACAAGCGCCGCAGGGCGGGCAATAATCTTCGATTTTTGCGGTGATCACCATGGCGGTAAATTCCGACTCGCCTTCCGACAGGGCTTTGAACATGGCCACGCGCTCCGCGCAAATGGTGAGTCCGTATGAGCTCACTTCGATATTGCAGCCGGTATAAATTTTTCCGGTGGACGTGGACAGTGCGGCGCCTACCGGGAAATGTGAGTAAGGAGCGCGGGCCTTTTCCTGGGCCTTTTTAGCTTGCGACACTAAATCGGAAAGTCTTTCTCTGGTCACTGAATCACTTTAGAAATAATGAATTAGTATTGTGCGGTCTATTTCTCGATGGCTTGCAATTATCAAAAAAAATCCGAGAATAAATCTCGGATGTTTTTTTAAAACCATGCGCAGCCTGGAACACGATGATCACAATTTTACTTGTAGTGTATTAAAATGGTAAATCATCTTCTTCAGCAGAAGCACTCTCCGCCGGGGGTTCGGCGTCCATGACGTTCGGTGGCGGGGCCGCCTCGCTGCGACCGGTGTCACCTTTGGAATCGAGCATGGTCATATTATCCACCAGGACTTCGGTGGTATATCTTTTGACGCCGTCCTTGTCTTCCCAGGAGCGAGTCTGCAAACGCCCTTCCACGTAAATTTTGCTGCCTTTCTTCAAATACTCTCCGGCGATTTCCGCCAGTCTCCTCCACAGCACCACGCGATGCCATTCGGTGCGTTCCTGTTTGTTGCCGTCGTTGTCCTTCCACACTTCGTTGGTTGCGATACTGAAGTTGGTCACCGCAGCCCCGCTTGGTGTGTACTTCAATTCGGGGTCCTGACCCAAATTTCCAACCAATATGACTTTGTTGACAGAACCTTTACCAATAGCCATTTCACCCTCCTGCACACTTGTTAATGAATTTAATTGTTTTTTCATCGTAACAAAAAAAAACAAAATTGTCAAGTTTTTTTTCTGTTGCAATGGCGCAGATCGAATTTATTTGTTTGCGGGCACGACTAATTCGGGCAGGGAAGGTAAGCTGATCTCACCCTTTGTGTTGCGACTTCGCAGGTGGATGAAATATTTAGCATCCCGTTGGAGATTTTTTAGCTCATACTGAGTTTCTTTTTTATCCAGACGGATGGGCCGCGGAAGATCTTTGATAGGGGCGAGTATTAAACTTTTCTTAGCAATATAAATATTGTAGCCGGCAAAATGGGCGTTCGCTGCGTGTGGGCTGGCTTGCCAGGTCAGGAAGACGCTTCGGTTTTGAATTTCATATTGTACCTTTTGCGGCGGCGCCAGTTCGGTGACGTCTCTCACGCGTGGGAGGGAACCGGCGCAGTTGACGAGGAAAGTAGCTATCAAGAAAAAGCAGTCTACCCTGGTATTCATTAGTTTTCTAATTCCTTTAATAACGATAGATTTCCATGGCTGCCGTTTTCGAACTGCCAGTTTGCCAGTCTACTAACCGCAGCCATGCTTTTTTGTTTTCGGTTCTGCAATAACAGAACACTGGACAGGCGCTGTGAACACCCATTGTTCCACACTCTGGCAACCCGTGAGCTGCCAGCTTCCGGGAAAACAGGTCTGGACAACAATTGCAGGTCCTGACACCATGAGCGAGTGTTTTGGCGCAACGAAAACCGATATTGTTGTTACGGTTGTCGGGATTGTTGTTGTTGCGATTGGCGCACGTAACGTTTTGAGGTTGATTGTTCCATGCACCGCCGCGCAAAACGCGCGACGTGCACCTGCCCTTGTATCGATACAAATCATTGGTCTCTGCTGAAAGTATATTGATGAAACAAAGCCTGGCGCAATCTCCAGGTGTCACCATGACCCACGTGTCCGAGCCAGGCCTGTACCGAAGCATTGACCTTTTCTAGGGAAATTCTGCCAGTGCGATAACCCTTGCTCAATCCTCTCAGTCTTTGTCGAGCACGTTTGACGCCGTTTCGTAATAGGCGACGATGCGTTGGAAAGACCCGGAAGCCTAAGAACGGAATGCCTCGCCTAACCGGGTAAATCACTGCCTTGTGAGGATTTAGTTGCAGGCGCCAGTCGTTGAGAAATCGCTGAACACCCTGCCTGCAATCATCTAACCATTTCTTGTCATGGTTAAAAACCAGTAAATCGTCAACGTAGCGAATATACCCCGGTGCGCGAAGTACTTCTTTGACAAAGAGATCGAGCGGATTCAGATAAACATTGGCAAAGAACTGGCTGGTGAGATTGCCGATGGGCAATCCCTTGCGTCGTTCAAAAGGGGCAAACAAGTCGTCTCCGGGGAAGTAGAAATGAGCCGCTTCTTGCGGGTTGCTATTGGCGATGATTTGATTCACCAGCTCCAGAGTGGGGCGACACCTGATGGTACGAGCAATTTCTGACAATAGAAGCTGGTGATCAATACTTGGAAAGTACTTACGAATGTCCATTTGCAGCACATAGCCATAGCGCCGGGCGTAATACGTGCACCGGTCAAGCGCGGCATGCGTCCCTTTCCCTTTTTGATTGGCATAACTGTCCCGCATAAACTTGCGCTCAAAAAGCGGACAAATAATGTTGATAACAGCGTGGTGCACCACCCGGTCTGCATACGGAGCGGCGCTGATGATCCTTGGTTTTGGGTAGAGAATTTTGAATGTGCGAAACTGACCGAAAGGATATCTACCGGCGCGTAAAAGTCGTTCAATGTCCAGAAGGTTCTCGGCGCGCCGGGCGTTGAACACCGCTACTTCATGACGAAAACGTTTACCCTTTTCAGCCTTCCGAGACGCCAGATAGAGATTCTCGAACGAACAGATTTTTTTAAACAGATTAGTGTAACTTTTCATGGTTTACAGATGCCTTTTACCCTGGCTTGCTGTTTCATCCAGCCGCCGAGATCCGAGCCGATCTCGTGCATGCGGTTCGAGGCATAGGCCAGTTGCTTAGCGGTGAGGAAGCGCATGCGCACGCAGACCGCCAGGATTCGGCGGAATTTCTCCAGACCGATATTTGCTCGCTGCAGTTTCACCAATTTTTCGTGACTGTAGTAGGCGTCTGCCACATCCTCCAGGATGTCCAGCAGAATCTTGACCGCACGGTCGCCAATTAAGAACTTGTAATTGCGCGGAAATTTTTCCAGATGGGGTAAAAACCACACCATGAAATCCTCCAGTCGCGTGAGTAAGTTTTCTTTTTGTGCCATGTTTAAGCTCCTGAAAAATCCAAAAAAATTTTCGAGGCAAAAACGGGCTGCCAGCCCGTTT
>JBHHXN010000019.1:0-50617 GCA_046757025.1 bacterium | reverse complement strand
CTTCATTCGCTTCGCTCCTTCAGAATGACATTTTCTGAGTAAATTGGATAACCGTCGAAGTGATTACGGCTATCCAGTTAGCTCAGCAAACCTCCAGAATGGTCATTCTGAGCGATCCCGCTCAGCGGGAGAGCGAAGAATCTCATGCTACTGAGCTTGATTGAATGAATAAAGTTTGGTGGTCTGAGATTCTTCAGTCGCTTCGCTCCTTCAGAATGACATTTTCTGAGTAAATTGGATAACCGTACGAAGTGATTCATAACTAATTTGTTAATTAACAAGTTACAGATTGTTCTACCTTCACCCTGAGCGGAGAATACCTGAAAATCATATAGTGGAAGGAGCAACAAAAAATGTTAAAAAGTCAATGTGAATCTTGTGGACAAGAGAAACCGATGAATCATACTTTTTTGATCTCTGGAAAGGTGTATTGCCAGACCTGTGCTGATAAAGCTTTAAAGACAAAAGAGTTTGATTCAGAATCAGATTTTATCCAGCAGGTGGATCCGACAATTTGCGTAAATTGCGAAAAGGATAATGGTACCAGTGAGTTTTCATTGCTTGTCGGATTTCCTGCCTGTCACGACTGCATCAATTTTTTCCGTAACCGTCCGTTTCCAGGTTGGATCAAAACCTCTTTTGTAGGAGTTGTGGCTTTTGTCATTCTATCTTTGCTTTGGAATTTGCGATTTATCCAGGCATACAAAGAAATGAGCCGCTCCTTTGAAAGCTTCGATCAGGGGGATTTACAAAAAGCCTCCGCGCTGATGTCCTCGGCGGCACAAAGAGTGCCCGAAAGCGAAGATCTGCAGATGTTGGCACATTACACAGAGGGCCTTCGATTGTTGTATGAGGGTCAGTCGGCTGAGGCGCAGGAGGAGTTTCTAATGTGTGGAGAAACGCTTCCAGAAGAATATAATTTGGACGTGCTGATTTTGCAGGCGGAAAAAGGAGCACGGTTTGATTCTCAAGATTACGATGGCTTTTTACGAGCCTCAAAAGAGCTCGCTAAATTGTATCCGGATGATGCCATAACCATCGGATCGGTAGCTTCGGCTTATGCCTGTAAATATGCGATTTCTAACGATGAGAAATTTAAGGTTAAAGCGCTTGATTGGCTTAGCAAGGCTCAACAATTAGCAGGCGACGATGAGGATTTCAGGGAATACGAAAATCGCATTCAATTTCGTCTTTATTCACAAGAAATCATTTCAAACGACGAGTTCAAACGTCGTTTCCCGAATGGATGGAATAATTTAACGGAGAAATAATCATGTTCATTCCAGGAGAAATCGTAGCGGCGCTCACCTTTCCCGGAGTTATCGTGCACGAGGTCGCGCACATGTTGTTTTGTAAGCTCAGAAAGGTAGCCGTTTTGGATGTGTGCTTTTTTCAGTTCGATAACCCAGCGGGTTATGTTTTGCATGATGAAATTGAGGATTTTACTACCGCTTTTCTGGTCTCAATTGGCCCGTTCTTGGTGAATTCTTTGTTGTGCATTGTTATCTGTTTTCCTGCTTTTGTTCCAGTTAAAATATTTGGGCTGAATAATCCGCTTTCTTATGTGCTGATTTGGCTGGGCGTGTCCATCGGCATGCACGCGTTTCCATCGAATCAGGATGCACAGCATTTGCTGCATTATGCGAAGAAAGAAATCGCTTCCTTGAAACCGTTAGCCATCATAAGCTATCCTCTTGTGCTTGTAATCTACCTCGCGAATCTGCTTTCGTTTTTTTGGATAGATTATTTATATGGCATTGGTATCGGACTAGGATTGCCAGCGCTGATCCTTTGAGGAGGGTACTGATAAAATTTCTTGCATAATTTTTGGTTGTTTAATTTGGAAATACACAGCCTAAATATCACAATGAAGTAAATAATGGAATTGGCGATAATTCGGAAATTGGCTAAATAAGTTGATTCAATACATAGAATTCATTAGCAAAAGACCATACTTTTTTGCACTTTTGAATAAGTTGCCGCTGACACCAATTACCTCTTTTGGCTCATTTTGACGATGTGAAACTTCTGTGCATGCACTTCAGCGGCTAGTAGCAGTCTTCGACCAGATTCAGAACCGGTTCCGGAAAGAACCCCATCCACGTGATGCAAGCGATTCGGTATCTGTACTAAAAAAATCTCATCTCAGATAATTCAAATTAAACGTATTTTCATAGTTTTTCGCATCTCTGATTACCGGACCAGAAAAAGTCGTGATTGAAATTCAGGCAATTGGGTGAAATGAGAACAAGCCGGATGTAGTCAATTGCAGAGGAAAACACTGTGGATAAAAATGGATTGTTACTGCACAAAACCGTTGATTAGTCGATTGCAGAGGTGATGGTTTAACTTTGGTAGCCAATCGAGCTTTGCGATGGGAGATTGAAAAAGCTGACTTTCTGTTTTCGCCGGAATTCATTCGTGCAGATTTCTTGCATGTTTTATGAGAAGGCAAAATTTGAACACAGTAATTGAGCTTCACTCAATTCAAAGTAAATGAAAAAAAGTGCGCGGACAAGTGGGATGGTAATTCAGTGAATCCACGCGAACGGGTATCAAAATAGGGAGATTTGCGAATGAAAAATAATTTGCGAAGCTGTGGCTGCTTGTTGATTGGATGGGCTGTTTTGACATGCCTTGCGGGGGATTTATTGGGACAGGATTACAATGGCGCGCTGGAAAAGATTTTTTTCGGCCGGCAGCCGAGCGCCAAAGCCGAAGCCATGGGGCGCAGCCTGGTCGCCACCTCGGCGGATGCATTCAGCGCCTTTTACAATCCAGCTAGTACCAGTCTGAAGCCGGGTTGGCTCATCAGCGCATCTTATGCAGGTCCATATTACTTAGCGGATAAAGCAGACTACACTTTTATCGGTGCGACTTACCATTTCGGAAACTTGGGTGTGCTGGGGTTGCAACTTTTTCGTTTTAGTTTCGGAGAACCGTTATTCGTGACAGACATCAATGATCCAAATGCGCAGTCCGAAAAGATGACGCCAACGACTTCGCTGTACTCGTTAAATTACTCCCGGGAAACGATTAAAGATTTCTATGTCGGAATCAATTTCAATTTGGTTCGGGACAAATTAGTAGATACTGCTAACTCATATTTAATCGATGTCGGGTTGTTGAAGATTTTCCGTTTCCACCAGAGACATTCCTCGGTTAAGAGCGTGAGCCTGGGAGCGAGTTTGTTTAATGTGTCGAACTCGAAGATGGTCTCTGATTTCGGTCCGGACAGGAAGATCACGGAAATCTTACCCCGCACTTTGCATGTGGGCGCAGCCTGCCAATTCTTCTGGGGTAGGAGTCAGTTAAATTCCGTGGAATTGCAGACATTTGGACTGCTGCTGCATGTGGCATATCAAGATTTACTCAATTCAAAATATCTGAATGGCTTTCAGACCGGCGCCGAGCTGTCATTTCTCCAACTGCTTTTTGTGCGTTTGGGTTATTATCGAACAGACCAGGATGATTTTGGATTCAGCGACACAAACAAAAATCACCTGTCCGATTTCACTTATGGGTTTGGCATTGCCTTACCCGTTAGCAAACTGACTAAAAAAAATATACCGTTAAATGTTCAATTTGATATGACCAGTTTGAAACAGCCATCTTTTATCAAGAATTATGACAAATGGGCGAATTTTTCGGTGTTCAATCTGTCAATAAATTGGCAGTTTAATAAGTGAGCATGTTGATCGAATGATTGCAAAAGCGGTAATTCAAATTTGTTTCTCATCATGCTGAAAAACACCGCCAGCACAACACGTTGTGATATTGGAAGATTGTTTGTTACCTTGAAAGCTTGTGTTGCTAAAATGTCGCTTCTGCAAATTAGGGACGAATGCCTTTATTGGCGGGCAATTGAAAACCTGCCCCCAATAGGTTTGCGATGAAATAGCCGATTTTTGACGGATTTAGACGAACACAAGCTGTGAAATGTTTTAACTTAAATCTATTTGAAATGAAAAATTATTGCTCAAATTCAATCTTTATAATTTGTAATTAATCATTCATAATTCACTTTTACGGGAGGTTAAAATGAATCCAGCTATTATTATTGCCATTGTTATTCAATCATTAATTGCCAGGGCATCGCGCATGGCCGGGGCCATTGTCGGCTTTCTAATCACCACAGGAATTTTTATTTGGGGATTGGGTTTATACACCGACGGCGACGCCATAGCCTTTATTGGTATCGAATTGTCGCAACCGGTTTTCGTTGTTGCTTGTTTAATCTGGTATGGGTTTGACGCCGCCGAATTCATCAAAGCGCGAAACATTCAGGAAATGGGAGAGGATTCAAAAATTTAATTGCATGAATATTGTGGTTACTTTTTCCAGTTTACGATTTAAGTTGGTTTGAAAAGAGAATTCAACCTGTCGAAATCAAATACCGTGTTACGAAATGGGCTAATTTGCTCTGTAATGACTTGGCCGCCTGCAAATGTCTGCCTGTGATTTGAGCGTTATCTGGTTTTTTCCATGGATTCCTTTAATTTTGCAATCGAGGGAAACCCTGAGGTTGAAGAATTTCGTCTTGCAGTGCTGTTGTACTGTTCTGTGGCAGAAATTTTAGACTTTTTGAAATCAAAAGGTCTTACTTGAAAAAAGGTGAAGTAAAGTATCGTTTGGTGTTTGTCGTGAACGATGTTTACGAATTATTTGATTTTTTGGGAAAGCAAACAAATGGCTGAGACTTTTAAAATAATCAAAAAAAATGGCAAAAAACATCTGATAGAAATTGGATTCCTGGGAGACATCGATCATGGCGAGCTTCATGAATCCCTATTTGGCGGAACACTTTATACATCCACTTTTTTCGGCACCAGTTTTAAGCTGACAGACCGCTCCGGTTTGTTTTCATCCGGCAATGAATACAAAGTAAGGAAGTCGAACGGGGAAGAAGGCGTGATGAAAAAATCATGGAGTGGCGATACGTATCATTACCACAAAAATAAAGAATCCAAGCGGAAAAGCAAGAAAACCGCCAATTCGAAACCGCAATCTCCACCAGAATCATCCGATCTTGCTGCACAAAAAGCCTTGTCAATGGTTTTGATTGTTCTGGGAATCATCGGCATGTTTTAAAATGAAACCAGCTTATCGGCGCTGTCGTTTTTGTCTTTTCTTTTTGGTTGTATTTGGCACCTGATTACTCGTAGTCGAATTTGGTGGAATAAAAGATAACGAAGATTCACAAATTCCTTGCTATTGGGGTAAAGAAAACCATTATCGACATTGAATAAAATATCCTGTTCTTTTTAATCCCAAGCGACCGTTTGCGATGCACCGCTCCTAAATCAACCTGCCAATAACTCTTTCGCCAATTCAGGAGTTTTGACTACAAATATCGGGAGGATTACTTTATGAAACTCTTAGATAAACTCGATGTGATTTTATTTGATCTGAAATCCGTCAAAGCGGAGTTGGGTGATAGTTGGGAAACCTTTAAACGGCGTGTCGATTCAGCGCATGACGAACTCAAAAATGGCAATCTGGAAGAAAGCGAAAAGATACTAAATTCACTATTTACTGAATTTGAGTCTTTACAAAAACGGGTGAATCACGCTTCTGCCGGGACTACTCTGGATACCAATTCACGAGCAGCTACTGCACCAATCAATCAAATTGAAGCCAGACAACAGGAAATTTATGTGCGGCAAAGACAAAGCGGTAAGAGTGAATTTGAGAGCGTGTTTATCGCAGTGGTCGTCACGCTAAAAGAGCAGATGGAGGAACCCTAACATGTCCATTTTCAAAGCGGAGCAGCGAATGCCCCAAGAGCAAAAATTTCATGACCCGAGCCTGTTTTATTTTTACTATTTCAATCGCGGACGCGTGGACGATAGCCCCGATGTAAAAGACAAATTATGGAACGAGCTCTGGAAAATAATTCTGCGCTCCTGGCAATGGATTCATCAAAAAGCCGGCCATTCACCACCAGCATGCCAACAGCCCAAATTCGACATGGGTTTGCGAGAGAGTCTGCGAATTGTCGGAACCGATTGGCTCAAAAATAACAGCGAGTCCATGTCGTTTCTCATAGAAGTTAGATTCATCCTCGATAGTTTATTTATCCAATTCGGATTCTGGGATCATCGGGATACCGCTTTGAGCGCTTTTAATACACTGCAGGAGGCGATGAGTGAATTTCAAATCGAAATGAATGGGAATCAGAATGTGCTCATCGGCGATACCGTTTGTTTTTATGCTGAAATCACCAACGAAGATGAAAACCAGGATTTGAAATCGATGCTGGCCAGTGCTTCCCAAAAGCAGCCTCGGACAGAAATCGTCGTCATGAAATATGACTGGGGATATTTGTATTTGCCGGCCATTACCAATAATCCCATGGCGGTGCTCAGTTTTCGGGACGAAAAGAGTAAAGAATCCGCCTCCTGGTTTATTAATTTTATTCTGCCTCGAATCGTTTTGATGCATTTAAAAATTGAGCAAGAATTTCAAAAATATGAAGAGGAAAGGGCAGAAATTGAAAAAGCAGAATATGATCTCAAAAAGCAATTAAAAGGCAGTGAAAAGAGCGGAAAGTTGAAAAAATTAGAGAAAAGAATCGTCGCTCTCTCTGAGAGGCAGGACACGTTGATAGAATGGATCGGAAAATTGCGACAAACGATAATCGGCATGGAAACCAATTTAAACAACATCCATAAAATTTTACAGGAACCAGTTATCCAGGGGAAATACCAGCAGTGGTGGTCGCTATTTGGCGCAGGCCCTGCGCTTGCCGTCGAGCAGATGAAAGTAGATTTGAATTATTTCAACTCCAGCAATGACGAGGCTCTGTTGACGCTGCAAACCTTGCATTCGTTTGTGGACATTGAGCGCGGCAAAAATGAGCGTCGTTTGGTGGGCATTTTAGGCATCGTGGGCATGGTGCTGGCGGTGATTGACGGCTTTTCAGAGGAATTGACATTTAATCTAAAAATCATCATTCTCAGCATCGGCATTCTGATGGGAAGCATCATTTTTTTATGGCGGAAACCGCCAAACTTTAGCCTATTTAAGCGTAAAAAAACTGACCACAATAATGAAAAAATGAAACCATGAATTCAGAAGCGAATAAAGATTTTAATTCTCTCGCTGACGCACTCCTTCGAATAACAACTCACACAGAAATTCAAAACTTTGTCATCCGGCATCAACAGCAATTATCCATTGAGTTTTTTGAACAATTCAAATCCACGCGGATCGCCTGCGATGATTTTTCGCAGATCGATATGGATGCGTTAAAATTGCTGATTTTATCCACTTATGAATTGGGCAAGTTATTTTACGAGCAGGAAGAATTTGAAAAAGCCAGGGAATTTCTGACACGGGCTTGTGCAGTTGCTGACCTGCTTAAAAACAAAATGTATCGCAAGAATATTTTATTCGCTTTAGGTCATGCCCATTTTGCTGCTAAAGATCTCCACCAGGCAGCGAAATATTGGCAGCAAGCGTGGGTATTGGCTTCAAATCCCGCGTTTATGGAGAGCGAGACCGACGCCCAGAATCTGGGAAATATTGGACGCTCGTACGCGATCTCAGGTTATAAAGAAAAAGCGCTGGCATATTACCTGCAGGCTCGCACCCTGCTCGGTGAAAACCTGCTGCATACCAAAACCACCATGCTTCTCGATATCAGTTTGGGTAGCATGCATCGGGAATTGGGAAAATATGATAGCGCGCTCAATTATTACCAAAGTGCACTCGATAGCGCCAGAAAATTGAATGACGGTCAGAACGAAAATCGTATTTTAAACAGCCTGGGAATCGTTTGCAGAGACAGTGGTGATTTGCCGGCAGCAAGGAATTTCTACCAGCAAAGTCTGGCGGTAGCACGAAAAGCCGCGGACAGAATAGGGGAGGGCGATGCGCTCGGTAATCTCGGCAATTATTATTTTCAGACCGGTCAATTCAACCGGGCAGAGGCATTCTACCTCAAAGCGCTTGCGATAGCAGAAGAATTTGGCGACTTACCCTTTATTTGCAGGTGGACCGGCAACCTCGGAAACGTTTACAGCGCCCTTGCGAAAACAGAAAAAGCAATTGACCATTATAAAACCGCTTTAAAATTAGCAGAAAAAATACACGACTTAGATCATTGTTACCTCTGGAATTACAACCTCGGCTTAATCTATCAGAGAGACTGTTCCAATGCTGCCGAAGCCTTCACATACTTCCGCACTGCCATCGATCGCCTGGAACAATTGCGCCGTGAAGTGAAAATTGAAGAATTCAGCAGGGGGTATGGAGAAAGCAAAGTACTGGTTTATCGGGAGATAGTGAAGACCAGTCTGCAGTTGTTAGGGTGCGAGGAAGAGGCCATCGGATACGTTGAACGCGGGAAAGCATACACCTTAATGCGCATGATGGCGGAGGTGAATTTGCAGCCTTCAAAGAATGTGCCTGTGAATTTAATTAAGCAGCATGAACAATTGATAGTTCGACAACGAACACTGGCGGATCGGATAGGCGGCGTTGCCATGACCGCGGCTGGCCAGACCACGTCGAAGCAATCCTATGAACGCTATGTTGCAGAATTGTTGGTTGTTCGACAAAAGCAGATAGATAATTTCAAGGAAATCGCACAATACGATGTGGCCTTTGCTGAGATTTTTGAGCCGCATCCTGTCACGGTTGCGGAGATTAAAGAACATTTAAAGTCCTTTCATGAAAATACGGTATTAATTGAATTCTGGGTAGGACATGAAAAAACGGTTGCCTTTATTTTTCAGGAAGATGACTGGCAGGTGGTTGAACTTGAGCAGTTTAGTGAGGGGGCACTCAATCGATTGCTGCACGATTGCTGGTTCAAAAGCTATGGTGAACTTCAAAACCAGGCTCAGATGCGGCAAAGAAATCCGGGGCGGGAATCAGATCGGGCTTATGGATCGGCGAAATTTAATTGGTATCAGACAATTGAAGACGTCGGTGGAAGATTGTTTTCGAATATGTGGCAGCCCATTCAAAAGGTACTGGATGATATAAAACCTCAAAACCTCATTCTGATACCGCATGCCGGATTGCATTTGTTGCCCTTGCATTTAATACGTTTCCCGGTAAATGAAAGAAAATACCTGGTGGATCGATACAAAATATCTTATTCGCCCAATTTTCGCATGTTAAAACTTTGTTATGAACATGAAAAACTACAAAGATCGCAAAACAAATTATTGGCAGTCAGCAATCCAGCGGGCGATCTTTTCTGGGCAGATGCTGAAACCTGTGTGGTGGCGAGTTTATTCACACAGTCTGAAATTCTCGCTGGTGAAGCAGCGACTTTTCAAGCCATTGAAGATTTGAGTCGGCATGCTCATTTCGTTCATTTTGCCACCCACGGTAGAGGCGCCACATTTTTAAAAAATTCTTTAGAGGCTTTTGTCACGCTTGGCGGGAGGCAGCAAAAGTTAACCGCTCAAAAAATATTCACTTCTCTGGAAGTACCGAATGCACATACGGTTCTTCTCAGCGCTTGTGAAACCGGCATGATCAAACTCGATAAGGGCGATGAGTACATTGGATTGCCGGCCGCGTTCTTGTATGCAGGCGCTGCCAGTGTAGTGAGCAGTTTATGGTCGGTGGATGATTTGTCCACGGCTGTTTTAATTCATAAATGGTATGAGAACGTGGTCAGCGAAGGTCTGAGTAGAAGAGATGCTTTAATAGCGGCGCAAGCGGAGGTACGAAAATTAAAAGCCCCCGCAATTCAGTCGTTTCTCAATAAAATTATTTCTGAAATAAGTAAATTTGCCGCCAGCACAAATTCGGAAGTGGCGAGAAAGAGAATATATCGACAAGAGTGGCAGGTTAAAAAACTTTTACGATCCGTTGAATACAGCGATGAAAATGCTTGCCCATTTGCGCACCCGTATCACTGGGGAGGCTTTATTTTGACCGGCAATGCTGACTGATTTTAAATAATTCAGGATTATTAAACCAATTCGGAGGAGGGTAGAAGGATGAAGATTATATTAAGAATGTTGGTTTTTTTGTATTTGATGTTCAGCCTTTCTGATGCGATCGGTCAAAACAAGATCGACTTCTGGCTTAAAGATATCCTTTCACGACAAAAAGTTAATCCAGAAAAGCTGTCGCAGATGCAGGACCGGGGTGTTAAATTCGACAAGACTTACAAGGCGCCTATGGTCGAGGTGATTATCCAGAGCTCTGGCCAGGATTTTAAGTTTGTGGAATCCATGGGGGGTAGGCTTCGTACTGTTGTGGGGGATTATGCCACGGCGCTGATTCCGCTGTCCAACGTGGAAAAAATGGCTGCCCTGTCGCAGGTCAAATATATTTCCGGGGCCATCAAAGAATGGCTGTTGAACGATATCGCCACGCAGGTTATGGGCATCGACGACGCTATCCAGGCGGGTTACACCGGAGAAAACGTGATCGTTGGGGTAGTAGACACCGGCATCGACATCCATCATCCCGGCTTTAAGAACGACAACGGCAGCCGCATTCTCTACCTCTGGGACCAGACGCAAACGGGAAGTAGTCCATCCGCACCCTCTTTCGATTATGGCACTGAATGGCGCAAATCACAAATCGACAACGGCGAATGCACCTCAAAAGACACCGATGGTCATGGTACGCATGTGGCGGGTTCCATCGCGCAGTTTATTGCCGCAGGTCCGGATTCAGCGTACGACGGCGGCGCCATCGCCGCCAATTTAGTGATCGTGAAAACAGATTTATTGAGCACCCACATTCTGGATGGCGTCAATTACATTTTTGAAAAAGCCCGGCAGCTCGGTAAACCCGCCGTGGTAAATCTGAGTCTGGGCAGCCAGAACGGCCCGCATGACGGCAGCGATCCGGTGACCGCGGCCCGGGATCTGCTGGCCGGGCCCGGCCGCATCATCGTGCAATCCGCTGGCAATGACGGTGCGAATCCAATTCACCACCAGGTTTCTGCAGATGCCAACGGAGAGGACATGGAATTCACCGTCGCCAAAACCGCGTCCAAACTGGAATTTGAGTTGTGGTACGACGGCGCTGAAAACGTCACCATCCGCGTGCTGGGACCGGGGAACGTGCCGGACTTTACTTTGCAGCCCGGGCAAAGCGGCAAACAAACCACCAATCAGGGAAATGCCACTGTGGATAACGCATCGGCAGGATCGGAATCCTACAACGGTGATAAACGCATTTCAGTGATTTTAGAAAACTCAGTGGCGGCTGGTACCTGGAAGTTTCGTTTGTCATCAGTCAGCGCGACGACTGTCCATGCCTGGATGTGGGATGGCGATCCGGAAGCGGGTTTTGCATTTTCCACCAGCGACAACCACTACACTTTAACCAATGGCGCTTGTGGTAAGAATGTCATTGCGGTTGGCGCCATGGTCACCCGCAATCGCGTTCGGGTTCGAGATGTTCCGGGTATTCCTGATGGCACCGAAGTATCCGTTAATGAAGTGATCGATGAAATTGCCACTTTTAGCTCTGGCGGCCCCACACGCGATGGCCGACACAAGCCAGAAGTTGTGGCCCCCGGTGTGATGGTCATATCTGCGCTATCAGAAGATATTCAAACTAATGGAAACGGTTCATTTGGTGACTTTCGTTCTTATGGTGACCGGTTACCGGTATTTGGTCTTTGCTGTCAACAATCTGTGAATGGTACTAGTGTGTCGGGGCCGCTTCTCGCTGGAGGTCTCCCGACTCTTCTGGAGTCAAACGAGGCGCTCGATGACGACGCCATTCGGGCGATGTTTCGGAAAGACGCCAAGAATGCGCAACTGGCGGTGGATAACACCTGGCATTATCGGAAGGGATACGGACTCTTCGATTTGAGAAATTTTCTCAACCAACAAACTTCCCTGATTGCCGTCAAACAAACGGCCGGCGATAAAATCGATATCCAATTTAACGTCATTTTGAACGGCGCAGATAATAAAAACCATTACCAGATTGTCGGGCCTTCGGCCGCGTCCGTGACCATTGAAAATGCCGGGATTAACGATAAGACCGTCACGCTTGATTTAAGTGGGAATCTTGTGGAAGGCTTTCGGGATTCGATTATGGTGACCGGCATTACCGGTTTGGCGGAGTCTGCCATATTCGAAATTGATAAACTGGGTACCGTCGTCACTTTAACCTCCTTGCTTACCAAGACCACCTGGCGTCGCGAAGATTCGCCGTATTATATTCATAATAGTCTACAAATAGGCCGTGATGTTTCTCTGACTCTCCAACCCGGCACGACATTGAAGTTTATGCCAAATGCAGAAGAACCTGTAAATTTAGTCATTTTTGGAGAATTAAATGCACATGGCGCGGTTGAAAAACCCATTACTTTTACTTCATTAAATGAATCCCTTCATGGTGAGTGGGGCGGACTCTTTTTCGATGCTGATATTCCGTCCACCACGCTAAAACATTGTCGCATTCAATATGCAGAAATAGGCGTGATTTGTCGGAGCAGTAATTTGACTCTGGAGAATTGCATGATTTTACATTCTTACGACACCGGTTTTCTGGTACAAAACTGTTCTCCAAAAATCAAACGTACCGTTATCTGGGACTCGAACGGCGGTCAATTTGATGACGGCATTCAGCTCAGTAATGTCACGTCTTCGAGTGTCATCGAAAATGTCACCATCGTGGGCAACGGGCGCGCCGGAATCGCCTGTTTTTCATCCAATCCGCAAATTATCAATGCCGTGGTTGTCAGCAATGCCCAGCTTGGTATTCACTCTCAAGATGGGATTCCTCCTACGGTCACCTACAGCGACGTCTGGAACAACGGCATCGACTTCAATGGTGTCTCCGGGGCCGGCGCCGGCAACATCTCTGTCAATCCACTATTTGAGAATGCTGCGGCGGGTGATTTTCAGCTCTCAGCGGATTCGCCCTGTATTGATGCGGGCAGCCCGGATTCTCAATTTAATGACCCGGATGGCACGGTAAACGATATGGGCGCGTTTGATCGACTCGCTGATTTAGTCGTCTTCGATTCAACAAAACTAATTCAGGGGTATACATTCAACTGGCAAACAATAAGTACGGATTCTGTTAAAGGTGTCATCGTTGTTCGATCTTTCGAAGGACCGCCTGACATCCGACCCTTAAATGGCAAGCAGTATCAGGTTGAGGATGCTTTGGGTAATGGGGTAATTATTCAATCTGTTTTGAATGGCAGCCATTCAGGCAATTTCATTGATGAAAACGAAAGAGCCTATTTTTCAGCCTGGGCAATTTATAGCGGCTTTAACTATTCAGACAAGGAAAAATTATTAGTAGTAAGTATTAATAATAATGAGCCAGAAGGGACTATCCCGTTAACCTACCGACTGCATCAAAATTATCCCAATCCATTCAATCCTGAAACCGAAATTCAATTTGAACTTCCAATGCAGACACGGGTGCAAATTAAAGTATTCAACGTATTGGGCCAGGAAATCAAAACCCTGCTCGATTCAGAGTATCAGCCGGGAGTTCATAAGATTCGTTGGGATGGCAAAGATCGCCGGGGAAATTTAACTGCAGCGGGAGTGTATCTTTACCGAATTAAGGCCGGCGATTTTACAAGCGTAAAAAAGATGTTATTGCTGAGATAAGTACATTAAATAGTGTCCATCCGTAATCGTCATTCCTGAGTGCTCCCGGCTTACAACATGCAGGGGCAAGCTCATCGGGCATCTCGTGCCTAAGTGACCAATGGATTCCCGCTTAAGGATGCAGGAATGACAAAAAAAGGCTCTTTACGGATGGACATTAAATAAATAAACAGTACAGGAAATAGTTGGTTACTTTTTTAAGAAAACGCGTGATTACGGTTTGTAGGCCTTCTCACTTTAGAGAAAAGCAGCCGGCCCCAGAATTCTGGTCATCTCTGCTGAATCCCAAATAAATTAGATTTAGGAAAGATCCGGAGTGAGGTTTTGCTGAGATTTCAAGCAAATCCGTGTGCAGTAAAACTTTCTTTTGAGCGTAATCACTTGTGCATTTATCTGCCTAATCGTATGAATGTAATTGCATACTTTTAATAATTTGTAACCAGAATTAGCTAATGGATAATTGAAGTTATATTAAACATTTTTAATGACTTAAGTTGATATTGTCTTCATGATACATGTTTTAGTGTAATAATTGCGTTAAATATTCAGCCATATCTACTTAATTACCTATAGTATTCTTCTAATTTATTTTTCACTATCATTTCATTAAAAGGGAGGAAAGGCTAATGAAAAGACCCCTTTTGTAGTTAGTTACGTTTATATTGGCTCTATTGCCCTTGTGCGTACTGGGGCAAGAAGGTATTACGATTAACGGTATGGTTTTTGACAATGTCGGTAATCCGTTACCCGGAGCTAATGTTTTTATCCAGGGCACGAGCTATGGCTCTGCCGCCGATGCGGACGGTGCTTTTAGTTTTCGGCGCCCGCGGGCATGGCGCAGAACCAACAAGTACAACTGAGTGCCAGATTCATAGGTTATAAAGAAGGCTCGGTTGCAATCACGCTGGTGCCAGGCACGATTACTCAGAATTTCAATCTGGAAATTGATGTCATCGGACTACAGGAAGTCGTTACGGTTGGTTACGGCACGGCCCGCAAGGAAGAATTAACGGGTTCCATCAAAGTGATTCATGCGGAACAACTGGAGCAAGTACCTGTTTCGTCCTTTCAAGAGGTGCTACAAGGGAATCCTGGGCTACAAGTTGTCGCCAATGATGGCGCTCCCGGTGCAGCCATTTCAGTCCGAGTACGGGGGATTGGTTCAATAAACGCCTCTAATGAACCTCTTTATGTTATCGATGGCATTCCGGTGACTTCCGGCAGTGTTTCGACAACCGATTTTAGTAACGGCGGTCGGAGCTCAAATGTGCTGGCATCCCTCAACCCAAATGATATTGAAAGTATCGTGGTTGCCAAAGATGCCGCATCCACCGCTATTTATGGCGCCCGGGGAGCAAACGGCGTTGTTATGATCAACACCAAAGGCGGTGTTAGTGGCAGCGCCTTTCGCAGTACGGGTCCCAAGGTGGATGTAAAAATCCAGCGGGGTTATTCTGATTTTGCCTTTGGTAACATTCTCAAAGGGCTCAATAGCGAACAATACCGACAGCTCTACATGGAAGGTTACATCAACTCCGGTCGATTAACCCAGGAAGAAGCTCAGGCTCAGTTTGCACAGCAATTTCCGGAACCCGCCAATACCATTTGGCTGGATGAAATAACCCACACCGGGGTCACCAATCAGTTTGACATCAGTGCTCACGGTGGCACCGATAAGTTCAATTATTTTGTTTCCGGCAGTCTCTTCGATCAGGAAGGCGCGATCATCCAAAACTTCTTTAAACGGCACTCATCCCGAGTGAATCTTTCAGCGCAACCCAATGAGAAACTTACAATTAGAAATAATTTGAACCTTTCATACTTTAAGCAAAGAGGTATTACGGATGGCACCCGGTGGCAGGCTCCTATGTATCTGGCTTATCTGCTGGCCCCGACCGTTCCCATTAAGGATAGCGAGGGTCAATATTATGCGGATCACAAGAACTTTTTCATGGGCGGCAACAATCCTGTGGGCCATTTGAACGAAGATGAAAGAGAACTTGAGCAAACCCGCATCATCGACAACCTTTTTGCCAGATATGAATTAACAAAAGACCTGAGTTTAAGCACCACCTGGAGTTTTGATATTTTAAACGTGGATGAATATCAATATAGAAACATGAGATATGGCGATGCACGTAACCGTGGTGGTGACGTAAATGAAGGCAGAACCGATATCGTCAATTGGCAAGGCATTCAGACGCTGAATTATGGCCACACTTTCAAAGACGTCCACAATCTCGATCTGCTGCTTGGATTTGAAAATCAGAAAATCACCAGCGATGTTGTGGAAGCCTGGGGCGAAGGATTCTCCCATCCGAGCCTGAAAACCCTGGCCAGCGCCGCGGTTCCCACTGCCTCCTTTAGTTCCAGAACCTCTTACGCATTTCAATCGTATTTTTCGCGAGCGAACTATAATTACGCTAACAAGTACTATGCATCGGCTTCGCTCCGAAGAGACGGCTCTTCGCGATTCGGACCGGATAAGCGATGGGGAACGTTCTGGTCTTTTGGCGTTGGATATACGCTTACTGAGGAAGCCTTCATGCAAAATATCGAATTCCTCAATTATTTGAAGATAAGAGGTAGTTATGGCGAAACCGGCAACGCAGAAATCGGCAACTTTCCGTGGGCCGGCTTGTATGGTTTCAACAGAGAATACGACGGACAACCCGGGGCGGCACCTTCCCAGATTGCCAATCCAATTTTAACCTGGGAATCCCAGCAAAACCTGAACATCGGTTTTGATTTTGCGGTATTAGATGACCGGGTGTCGGGTACGTTCGAGGCATTCAGAAGAAACTCAAAAGAGCTGCTGCTGGATCGGCCACTTTCCTTTACCAGCGGTTTCAGGGAAGTGGAGCAAAATGTGGGTGATATGAGAAACACCGGCTTTGAATTGTCGCTGAGAACAGAAATTCTGCGGAAGGCAAACATGAACGTAGCCGTCGATTTCAGCATCACCACCTTGAACAATAAAATTACCCGTCTTCCTGAACCCATCCTGGCTGGGACCAAGAGACGTGAGGAAGGACGGGATTTTCAGGAGTATTGGCTTTATGGCTGGGCAGGCGTGGATCCGGCGAACGGAGATCCGCTCTGGTACACCGATTCCACGAAAACCACCACCACTAACAAAATCGGTCAGGCAGAGCGTTTTTATGACGGCAAAAGCGCCACGCCCGATTTCTTCGGTAGCTTTGGCCTTTCGGCAAGAATTGGCCGGGTCATGATCACGGCTCAGGCTAATTACCAGTTCGGAAATTATGTTTACGATAATCCCGGCTGGGTCATTCATGGTGACGGACGCTTCACCCCGCGCAGTACTTCCACCTGGGCATTTGAAAATCGCTGGACCACCCCCGGACAGAAGGCTCTTTTCCCGCAGTTTAGATGGGGCGGGAATCAGTCATCGAATACTCGAAATTCCTCAAGATACCTTTTCAAGGGCGATTTCATTCGGTTGAAAACCCTGAAAGTCGGCTATGATGTGCCACGCTCCGTCACATCCCGGTTGGGTGTACGCGATTTGGAAGTTTACCTCAATCTAAATAATTATTGGACCTGGGTGGCCGACGACAATCTGCATTTTGATCCGGAACAAGTCATCAGCGGAGTTTATAACACGATAACACCTATCAGTAAGACGGCCAGTTTCGGTATCAATTTTGGGCTTTAGACCAGACAAAACTAACTACCAATGTTCAAAAGGAGCAATCATGAAACCATTCAAGACATTCAAAATAAGTCTTATCATGCTGGTGATAATTTTGTTTAGCTTCGCCTGCAATGATGACTTTTTAAATCTAACCCCACAACAAAGCGTAAGCGATACCGAATTTTTGCAATCGATATCGGATTTTCAAGCTGCTATAATTGGCGGCTATGACCAGTTACAATTAGCTGACTGGTATGGGCGCTACATGCTTTTAGTGCCTGACATTATGGGTGAAGATGTAAAACAGAATGCCAGCGCCAACCGGGCGAAAGAATGGGCCGAATACAATGGTTCCATCAACACCACGCACCGCGTCGACAGAGAATTCTGGGCGGAAATATACGAAGCGGTCAATATGGCGAATCAAATGATCAATTCGTCTTTCGAGCCGCTCGAATCTGTTCGGGCCCAGTTTAATCAGCTTGTTGGCGAAGCCCATGCCCTGCGAGCTCTGGCTTATTTCGACCTTGTAAGGATTTTTGCCCAGCACTATACGTTCACCCCCGATGCTTCGCACCCCGGGGTGCCACTGGTGCTTGAATTCGATGTCACGAACAAACCGGCCAGGAATACGGTGAAAGAAGTCTATGATCAAGTTATTTCCGACTTCACGCAAGCTATCTCTTTGATGACCATCGACCCGCCCAATTCCGGTCGCTTCTCAAAGGAGGCGGCTCAGGCTTTGCTGTCGCGGGTTTACCTCTACAAAGAGGATTATGCCAACGCCGAAGCGATGGCCACCGCCGTGATTCAAAGTGGCAAATATAGCCTGGCAACCGCTTCGGAATATCCAACGATGTTTCTAAACGGATTTTCTGCGGAATCCATCTTTGAAATGGTGTACACCGCCACGGACAACCCCGGCTCGAATCACTTGGGCGGCATGTACAAAGAGACCGGTTACGGCGATTATCTGCCTGCGAACTCTTTGCTGGCCATGATGGACGATAACGATATCCGGAAAACCATGTTCACTACCGATCCCAACCTACAGGGGCAGTACGCCAGCTTCCGTGTAAACAAATACCCCAGCACCGGCGCCGCTATCGGCACGGATAACCTGCCGGTGATTCGACTATCCGAGGTTTACCTGAATCGAGCCGAAGCCAGAGTACAACAAGGAAACGATACCGGCGCACAGGCAGACTTGAATTTGATTCGACAAAGAGCGCTGCCCTCCGCCGCTCCGGTCACTGCCACCGGTGCTGACCTGCTGGCTGAAATTCTGAAAGAGAGAAGAATTGAATTGTGCTTTGAAGGACATCGGCTTTTTGATATCACCCGGCACAAGCAGGATGTGGTCAGAACGGATTGTACTTCCCCGGTTTGCATCATGGCTTACCCAAGCGAATTATTCGTTTTACCCATTCCTTTTGAGGAAACCAACGTAAATCCGAATATTACGCAAAATGCCGGCTATTAAACGAAGTTTGCGGATGTGAAAATCCGTCACGGATTGTTTAATCTTGACTAAAAAAGACCTCTCCCTGCCTACAAGGAGAGGTCTTTTTTTATTTCTTTGCCGGCTTTGTAGAAACGTAACCAGTCCGCATGGGGTTTACCTGCCAACGTGACTGACGAAAAAGCCTAAGATGTCACTGCGAGGAATTCCAATGACGATAGCAGTCCCCTTGATTTAGGCACTGAATTGGGAGATTACTTCGTCACTTCGTTCCTCGAAATGATATGAAGGGGACTTTTTCGACAGTCTCAACGAATTACTTTTGTTTCATTGATTTTACGCGAACAGGAAATAAAATTGATTCACGAACTGTTATCTAAAGCAGTAGAAAACGTGTCATAAAATCGTGGAGCAAGTGTGAAGTCTTCCCTTATGGTCAGATACCTCCTATTTGGATTCCTGCTCTCACAGAGTGCCTGCTTGCAGGATGAAATTACCCTCAAATATCTTCAAGATCCTAATCCGGAGGACGAAGTGACACCCGGTGAACCGGTGGAGACCGACACCACAAAAATTTTTATTGTCGATCGCACCGGCAAAAGGTGGGAGATAAGTCACGCGGTGCACAAATATGGTTTCGTGCCCGAAAAGTTTGAGTTTGGACTGGGCCCAAACGCCATCCCCCCGATTCTCGAACCTAAAATGCTTCGGCCCGGTCAACCAGGGTATCCGGATGCCAGCAGCACATTTCTGGTTCTTGGTACCAGCTTCGAAGAAGATGCGCGCGCATATTCCATTCAAAAACTGGGCTTAAACGAGGTCGCCAATGAAAAATTTAGCGACGTGCACGTAGCGGTGGCCTACTGACCGCTGGTGGGTTTGGCTGCCGTGTACAGCCGCGAGATAGTAAATTTCAGCACATCCGATAGTACAAGCAAGGTGCTTACGTTAAGTGCAAGCGGTTGGACCTATGACTTAACATTTGTTTTGTATGATTATGAAACCGAAAGTCTGTGGTATCATTTGCCGGAGGAAGACGGATTAACCTGTATTAGCGGGGTGCATGCAGACCGCAAACTTACCGAATTTCAATCGACTAAAACTCGCTGGCGCACATGGAAGCAGGAACACCCGAATACTAAATTCATGGATCCCAATTCCAAATAGCCCCCAAACATAACGAGTCTGGACAAAAGCAGCCCTTTCTGCCGTTCCTGCCCGCGGCTGGATTCCATATTAACCAGACGGCCGTCCGTTTTGTTCATGCTCAACCTTTTTTTACTCTTTATATAATTGCTACTCATTATGGCGATATTTTTCCCAACAAAGTGGTGCCGTGCCTTTCATTTCTTAGCTGGCTACATTTATCCCAGATACGCCATATTTTAAGGAAAATTAAATATCTTCAGTTAATTTAATGTAAAAAAATGTTGTTTTCATGATTTTTATACGTTACATTAAAAGCAATGATCAATTCATCACTAGTGATATGTGATATCGCTTCTTATAATCGAAGTTCGCGAGAAGACCCGGTTTCTCCTATTCATTCTTTCATTTCTTTTCTCTTTCTTCTCTTATCTGCAGGTGACTCTGACATATTTCTAGTACGATCTTAACCTCATTCAAGGAGAATTACATGTCAAAAGCAACACAAGGTGACACGGTGGTGGTGCACTACACTGGTAAATTGGAGGACGGTTCCATTTTCGATTCCTCCATAGAACGCGAACCACTGCAATTTACAATCGGCGATGGCCAATTGATTCCAGGCTTTGAGCAAGGAATTATCGGCATGGCGCCCGGAGAATCAAAATCGATAACCATCCCGCCAGAAAGCGCCTACGGTGAGCACAATGCAGAATTGGTTTGGGAGATAGATAAAAAAGAGCTGCCCGATGGCTTAAACGCCGAAATCGGGCAAAAATTACAGAGTGTTCAAAATGACGGTAAAAAGATCATCATGACCGTCATGGGCGTGAGTGATTCTTCGGTGACTTTAGATGCGAACCATCCCTTGGCCGGCAAAGAACTCATTTTCGATATCCAATTGATGGAGATTGTTTGAGTATTCGAAACGGCTCCACAATTTTTTTATCCCGAATAATTCATCGCCACAAAATTACCAAAACAGAAGGCTTGATATATTATAAATGAAATGTGAAGGACCTGGTTATTATTGTCATTCACCGCTTATCTCATTTTTCTTTAAGTTCAATCTTGTTTTTGATTTATTGTATGGTGGCGAATTTCAAATACCTTGTAAGTTATTAGGAGAACGTCATGAATCTATATGTTGGAAATTTATCTTTTGAAGTCACAAACGAAGATTTGCAAGAGGCTTTCGAGAAATTTGGCCAGGTGAGCTCGGTGAATGTGATCAAAGACCGCTACAGCGGAGAGTCGCGTGGATTTGGATTCGTTGAAATGCCCGACAAGTCCGAAGCCGTAACCGCGATTAGTGAATTAAATGGTGTGGAATTGAAAGGCAAGAACATCGCGGTTAGTGAAGCCCGGCCTCGCAGAGATCAACGTGGCGGTGGTGGAAATCGCGGTAAAAGCGGTGGTGGCGGTGGCTGGCATCGTCGATAGAGCGATATCGGCGGTAATTCTGTAAGTGTCTCCAGATCCCAGGCTGGCCATCTTCTTTGGGAGTTGGCCAGTACACCTTTTCCTCAATTCACATTATTGAAAACACTATTTGTTGTGATGAACTCAAAATGATGGATAGGATTCAATGGATTGAAACGCTGCTATGCTATAAACATTTCTGTTGCAATTGAATCCGCACGTGTTCAAATCCAGTAAGATCGCGAAACTTACCTGACAAATGATTCGTTTCAGAGATGGGCATGGCTGTCTGTTCACGATGAAATTGCATGAGCCTTTCCCTTATCGAGATGCAAAAGTATGAATAGCTGATAGGCAGCGGGCGCACCCTGTACCCTGGTAGTTGAAATTCTCAATTCGTAGCTTTATCAATAAAAAAGGAAGCAACAAGACGATGGATTCATCGCGTTCAGGCAAAAATAATACCCAAAACCCAAAACCCGAAACCCGAAATTCACAATCAACGAATCAGACGGTCAGCGGTGTTTTACAACGCATTCAACAGGGCAGTGGCTTTTTGCGAGACGCGCACAGGTCCTTTCAGGCAACCTCCCAGGATACCTGGGTGTCATCCAAAATGATCCGAGAATATGGCCTGGAAGACGGGGCCGCGGTCCGCGGCGAGAGGGTGCAAACTGAAAAAGGGAATCAACTAATTGCCATCGAATCCGTCTGCGGTTTGACGCCGGAGCAGTTCCAAGCTCGTACTCGATTTGACAAGCTGCTGGCCATCGATCCCACGGAGCGATTCCGATTAGGTGTGGGCGGCAATCCGACCATGCGCATTATCGACTTGATTGCGCCCATTGGTAAGGGTACCCGCGGCCTGATCGTGTCACCGCCGAAAGCCGGTAAAACCCGGATTCTGGAGCAAATAGCGCGCGCAATTCAAGAAAGCGAGCCGGAAACGCGTATCATCGTGCTGCTCATCGACGAGCGTCCGGAAGAGGTGACGAATTTTCGCCGCACCGTGCCTGCAGAAGTACTGGCCAGCTCCAATGATCAGAGTCTTGAATCGCATATCAATTTAGCGGAGCTTACCCTGGCGCACATCCGTTGTGAGCTGGAATGTGGACGGGACATCGTCGTGCTGGTGGACAGCCTCACCCGCATGGGAAGAGCGTTTAACAAATCCGGCAAGGGTTCCCGACGCACCATGACCGGCGGGCTGGACGCCCGGGCGCTGGAAATTCCACGAAAGTTTTTTGGCCTGGCGCGCAACGTCGAAAACGGCGGTTCCGTGACCGTCATCGCCACGGCGCTTGTCGAGACCGGCTCGCGCATGGATGATTTCATTTTCGAAGAGTTCAAGGGGACGGGGAATTGTGAGATCGTGCTGGAGCGTTCGCTGGCAGACGCTCGAATTTTTCCCGCCATCAATATAATAGCCAGCGGTACCCGTAAAGAGGAGCTGCTGTACTCGGATGGTGAAACCCAGTGGCTGGCCGCGCTACGTCGCCGGCTGGCGGATAGTGAACCTCGACCGGCCATGCAAAGTATGCTGCGACTTCTGGAACAGGCTCCTTCCAATGAAGCACTCATGCGTGCTGTGAAATTGTAACATGCTTTTTCTACACCATACCAAAAGATAAACCAGACTTAACTGACGCTTTTAGTTGATTTGACGAATTCTTGAATGAACTAAAACTGTTTTTGAACTTGGAGCCGCTGCTTTTCCAAAGGTGGGAGGTGAAAATGCTAAAAGCAGAAAATAGTTATTTCGTGAAAACGGTGATCTTCTTTTTATGTCTCTTCAATGACCTTAATGCCCAAAACACTGACAGCGTACCTCCTCAAATGCCTGCGAAATTGGACTGCGTCATCGTACAACCCGATACGGTTTTTTTTCTCAAGCCCGACGATTTCGAAGAAAACAACCAATTCAGCATCACAAATATCAGCACGCATACTGTCAATGTGGATACGCTGGTGGTGACGGAGAACTGGTCCTATGAATTATTTGATCTGAAGGGCGAAATCCTGAGTTACCCAATTGCGATTCCGCCGGGCGATTCTACAACGGTTGCGATTGTCCCGGCTTTGCTGACCGGCGGAGGGTTTAGCGGACGGCTGCTTGCAGACACGTTGTCTGTGATAATGGATGTCGGGCAGGATACGGTCATCATCGTGATCAATTCCGATTTGGTCGGTGCGGTGTCGGATCCGATAGATGAAAATGCCGTGACTTCATTCGCATTGTGGCAAAACTACCCCAATCCGTTCAATCCCTCGACTACCATTCAGTTTGGGTTGCCGAAGGCAGTGCATGTAAAAATTGAGGTGTTCAACCTGTTGGGACAAAGAGTCACAACTCTGCTGGACAAATCGCTAACGGCAGGCTCCCATGAAGTCGAATTCGAAGCGCAGCAACTGGCGAGCGAGGTGTATGTAGTGCGGATGGCCGCCGGAGCATTTCGTTCCGCCAGGAAGATGTTGTATTTGAAGTGATTCGCGGATTTAAAAATTAACTAACATTTCTCACTTCACTAAGTTGATTAGACTGTCATATAAACAAGGTCTTAAATGTCATTCTGGAAGAATCTTTTTAGTTCTACGAAATGAGTATCGAACAAGCTACTGTGCTGATAATTAACAAGATTCCTCCTGAATGACAGTTACGGTTCACTTTTTTTGACCGAATCTGAAGTGAGAAATGTTAGAAATTAAGTTTTGAAATCAATCACATAAATTTCATTATTTCTGATTGAGTAGTCTGCCATTAAAGGACCTCATTTTCAGCTTTGAGCCAACCACAATATTTCAATCACATTCTGTCGATAGGTCAACTCAATAAATAACCGGGCAACGATCACCAGCATTATTGATTTGCATTCTGTTATAAAAAAAATCAAAAAAAAATAAAATGCTTGACATTTAAAAAAAAACGATTTATTTTATATCGGACAAAGTAGTCCGATATAAATCTCTTTTCTGTTATATTTTTCATCAGATGGTTAAAACCGTAATAAGTGACCGAACTTAAAACGGAATCGTAGCAGCACCATATTCCTTTCTGTTATCGTAAACAAATATATAAATATACATTACTCCTACAAGCCAGACTAATTTTTTTGAATAGTAACCTATTGAAGGGGTTCAAAATGAAAAAGGAATCAACGGTTTGTATTGTTTGCTTTTTAGTTGTGGGTTTGTTATTGCAGATGAGTTGCAGGAAAGGAAAACAGGCTGCTCAGGAGCTGAGGTCGGGCGCCATTGCGTCGAATCTGCAGGCTTCTGAAGTTCTACCTTCCTCAACAGATTTATTAAAAGCAGGCAAAATTATTTACGATCAAAGATGCGCTCCCTGCCACGGATTGCAAGGCGACGGGCAGGGAGAAGCGGCCTACCTGCTTTATCCCAAGCCACGAGATTTTACCGCTGCGCGTTACCGAATTGTCTCAACCTGGGAGAGAATTCCTACCGATGAAGATATTTTTTATGTGATCTCTCGGGGGATTCCCGGTTCAGCCATGCCCTCTTGGTCGCACCTAAGCGAGAAAACGCGCTGGGCTCTGGTGCATTACATTAAATCCTTTGCCAGGAAACCCATCCCCGCGGTGAGTGAGGAAAGCGAAGAGCAAAAGGGCATCATCAAGATTCCGCCGGAACCTGCCTACGATGCCCAGGCCGAGGAGCGCGCTCGTCAGCGCTATGCCGACGCCTGTGCCGCCTGTCATGGAGCGACGGGCCGGGGCGATGGCGTCCAAAAGCAAATCGATGAAAAGGGGTATCCCACCCGCCCGCGTGACTTGACTCAGGGGATTTTCAAAGGGGGACCTGAACCAGAGCAGATTTATCGTCGTATTGTGGCCGGGTTACCGGGTTCACCCATGCCCATGAGCGACTGGTCCTACGGCGAAGATGCCTGGCATTTAACGCATTTTGTGCTTTCCATGTCCAGCGCTCAGCAGCGTGAGCGGGTGGAAATGAAGAAGTTCCGCATTGTAGCCCGACGGGTGGCTGAAATCCCCGACCATCCCGACGCCGGCGTCTGGCGCGAGGCCGACGCCGTGAACTTGCACATGATGCCGCTCTGGTGGCGCGACGATCGCCCCGAAATTTTGAATGTACAAGCGCTGCACGACGGCAACACGCTGGCCATTCGCCTGATGTGGGAAGATGAGAGTCATGATCAAACCGTGATTCGCCCGCAAGATTTTCGCGATGCGGCGGCGGTGGAGTTTGCCATGACCGATGATCCGCCGTTTTTTGGCATGGGAGAGCGCGGCAGTTATGTCAATTTGTGGATGTGGAAATCGGAGCGGCAGGCGGATCTCGAACCGGCGTTTCAGGATATCGACAAAGTCTATCCGAACATCGGCATCGATTCCTATCCCAATTTAATCCGCTCAGCCCTGGAGCAGCCCACGCGCCGGGCGCTCACCCTGGAATCCGACCCGGCCTTTATTACGGGCTGGGGAGCGGACAACATTGTGTCGGATCCCACCCGGAAAAATCCATCTGAAGATTTGTATTCGCAAGGATTTGGCACCCTGAAAGCGCATCCCATGTCGGATCAAAATGTGGCAGCGAAAGGATTTTATGATCTTGGAACGTACCGGGTGGTGCTGCGCCGTTCACTGAATGGCAGCGGCAGGAACAGCGTAAATCTCAGTCCGGGCCAGACGGTCCCGGTCGCGTTTGCGGTCTGGAACGGCCGCGCCGGCGACCGCGACGGCAAGAAATCCGTGACCATCTGGCAAGATTTGGTCATACTCGATTGAAAAAAACATAGATTTGACAGGTCGATGAAATTATTTTACAGGAAATTTTAACCATTGAAAAGGGAGAGTCCCATGGGTAAAAAAAGATTTGAGGATCGTACTCAAATAAATCGCCGACAGTTTTTGAGCTGGTTGGGCGCAGGTACCGGCGCCACCATTGCCGGCCTGAACCTGCCGTTAAAGTTACTGGCCGCGGTGGCGGCAGACCAGAATCCGTTAGCCGGCTCGGTGAATCGCGACTGGGAAAAGATATACCGCGATCAGTATAAATACGATTCTTATTTCGACTGGGTGTGCTCGCCCAATGACACACATGCCTGCCGGGTGCGCGCTTATGTGCGCAATGGCATCGTCACGCGGCTGGGTTCGACTTACGATTACCAGACCTATTCCGATCTGGACGGCAACCACGCCACCCGCAACTGGAATCCGCGGCAATGTGCCAAAGGGTACACGTTTCATCGCGTTATCTACGGCCCTTATCGCTTGAAGCATCCCATCGTGCGCAAGGGTTGGAAGGCTTGGGCAGATGCCGGCTTTCCCGAGCTGACGCCGGAGCTCAAATCGAAATTTAAATTCGACAGCCGCGGCGATGATGAATTTGTGCAGATTAGCTGGTCGGATGCCTTCGATAATATTGCCAAAGCTCTGGTGGCCATCACTCAGCGATACAGCGGTGAGGCCGGCAAAAACCGTCTGCTGGCACAGGGATACCAACCTGAAATGGTGGCGGCGACCGGCGGCGCGGGCACACGCTGTGTGAAAATGCGCGGCGGCATGGGGCTGCTGGGGGTGATCGGCAAATATGGCATGTACCGTCTCAATAACTCTTTGGCCATTCTCGATACACTCAACCGCGGCGTCAGCAAAAAGGAAGCGTTGGCCGGACGCAATTTTTCCAACTACACCTGGCACGGCGATCAGGCGCCCGGCCATCCCTGGGTACACGGCCTGCAAACCTCGGATTGCGACTTCAACGATCTGCGTTTTTCCAAGCTGATCATCATGGATGGCAAAAATCTCGTGGAAAACAAATTGCCAGACTCGCACTGGTTTATCGAATGCATGGAACGCGGGGCAAAAATTGTGGTCATCGCGCCGGAATACGGGCCGCCTTCTACCAAAGCCGATTACTGGATTCCCATCCGGCCGGCCACCGATGCCGCGCTCTGGCTGGGGGTCACCAAAATTCTCATCGACAAAAAGTGGTACGATGAGGCGTTTGTGAAAAAGTTTACCGATTTTCCGTTCCTGGTTAGAAAGGATACCCTCAAGCGTCTGCGCGCCCATGAGCTGTTTCCAGATTATAAAAGCAGCCTTTCCTCCGATGGACCGTCCGTCAAAATCCAGGGTTTCACGGAAGAGCAGCACGAAAAGTTGGGGGATTATGTGGTCTGGGATAAAAAGTCAAATCAGCCTAAAGCGCTCACGCGTGACGACGTGGGCGAGACCATGATACAAAAAGGCATCGAACCGGCGCTCGCTGGCAGTTTCAAAGTGCGATTGGTCGATGGCCGGCAAGTAGAGGTCGCGACCTTGTGGTCGCTGTACCAGGTGCACTTGAAAGACTATGATATCGACACGGTCTGTGAGATCACCCATGCTCCTAAAAAGCTGGTGGAGCAGCTTGCCGAAGATATCGCCACCCTCAAGCCGGTGGCCATTCATCAGGGGGAAGGCATCAATCACTGGTTCCATGCCACGGAAATGAACCGGGCGGCTTATCTACCGGTGATTTTGACTGGAAACATCGGCAAACCGGGAGCTGGCTGTCAGACCTGGGCCGGCAATTATAAAGCGGCATTGTTTCAGGGTTCTCCCTGGACGGGACCCGGATTCAAGGGGTGGGTTGCCGAAGACCCGTTCGCGCCCAATCTCGATGAGAGCGCCCACGGTAAAGAGATCCAGGCCCACGGCCACGCAAAAGGGGAGGAGCCAGCTTACTGGAATCACGGTGACAAAGCGCTGATTGTCAATACGCCCAAATACGGCCGAAAGAATTTTACCGGCGATACCCACATGCCCACGCCAACCAAGGCTTTGTTGTTCAATAACGTCAATCTGATCAACAATGCCAAGTGGGTTTATGAAATGATCAAGAACGTGAATCCGAATATCGAGATGATCGTGTCATTCGACATTCAAATGACCGCTTCCATTGAATATTCCGATCTGGCGCTGCCGGCCAACTCCTGGCTGGAATTCGAGGACCTGGAAATCACCGCCAGTTGTTCCAACCCGTTTCTGCAAATTTGGAAAGGCGGCATCCCGTCGGTTTTTGACAGCAAAGACGATCTCTCCATCATCGCTGGCATCGCCAAAAGTCTGGCAAAAGTCACCGGCGACAAACGATTCACAGATTATTTTAAATTCGAATACGAGGGCAAACGCAAAGTTTACATTCAACGTTTGCTCGACACTTGCACCACGACGGCTGGTTACAATCTCGATGATATCATGGCGGGAAAATACGGTCCGTCCGGGGGCGCGCTCATGATGTTTCGCACCTATCCGCGTATTCCGTTTTACGAGCAGGTCAAGGACAGTCAGCCATTTCACACCGACACCGGTCGCATGCATGCTTACTCGGACATTCCCGAGGCCATCGAATACGGTGAAAACTTTATCGTGCACCGTGAGGGACCGGAAGCGACGCCCTATTTGCCTAATGTCATCGTCAGCTCCAACCCGTACATCCGACCCGACGATTACGGCATTGCCGCCAGCGCCCGGCACTGGGATGAACGCACCGTACGCAACATAAAAATGAACTGGAGCCGGGTCAAAAATACCCACAATTTTCTCTGGGAAAAGGGTTTTCAATTTTACTGCCTGACACCCAAAACCCGGCATCGCGTTCACAGCGGCTGGTCCAACGTCGATTGGCACATGCTGTACGATTCCAACTTCGGCGATCCCTACCGACTCGACAAACGCGCCCCTTGCGTGGGTGAGCATCAATTGCATATCAATCCAAAAGCTGCGCGCGACCTCGGTATCAACGACGGCGACTATGTTTACGTGGACGCCAACCCGGCCGATCGCCCCTATATCGGCGCCAAACCAGACGAATTTTTCTACCGCGTGTCCCGCTGTATGTTGCGGGTGAAATACAACCACGCTTATCCCTACAATATTGTGATGATGAAACACGCCCCCTTCATCGCCACGGAAAAGAGCGTGCGGGCGCATGAAACTCGACCGGATGGGCGAGCGCTTTCGGAAAACACCGGCTACCAGGCCAATTTGCGTTACGGCTCACAACAATCCATTACCCGCAACTGGCACATGCCCATGCACCAAACCGATAGCCTTTTCCACAAAGCCAAAGTGTATATGAAATTTATTTTTGGCGGCGAAGCGGACAATCACGCCATCAACACCGTGCCCAAAGAAACACTGGTACGGGTTACGAAAGCGGAAAACGGCGGCATGGATGGCGTGGGAATCTGGCAGCCGGCTACCACGGGTTTCACGCCGGATAACGAAAGCGATTTCATGAAAAAATATCTGGCTGGTGGTTTAACGACTGTTAAGAGTTAAAGGTGTTATTTTTAAAAGGAACCGATTATGCCTTACCATGAACCTGATCCCGATGATCCCAACACGCTCGTAGGTGTGGAACTGCCAGTCAACGCTTCTACAACCGTGGACATGGCGTACGTTTTCGCTGAAGAGTTCGTGCGATTGGGATTTAAAAAGCAAAAGATCATGAAGATATTCAGTCATCCATTTTATGCCGGCTCCCATCGCGCTTTTCTGGAGCTCGGCGTTGAAAAAGTCGATAAAATTGTGGATGAGTGCCTGGCCATCTGGGGCAGGGCTCAAGCCAAATCCAAAAATCATGTTGAAAAGGAGAACAACCATGCCTAAAGTCTATAACTGGCAGCTTGGCCGTGATATGAAATATCCGCATGCAGCGGCTTTTCCGCAAAGGCAGTTTGCGTTTGTTTTTAACATCAATCGCTGCATTGCCTGCCAAACCTGTACCATGGCTTGCAAGTCCACATGGACTTTCAGCAAGGGGCAGGAGCACATGTGGTGGGCCAACGTCGAGACCAAACCTTACGGCGGCTATCCACAATTTTGGGATATAAAAATTTTGCAGTTGCTGGATGAAGCGAATCCCGAAGGGCAGAAGTGGTCGCAGAAAAATGGCCAAACGCAATTTAACGGCCAGACGATTTTTGAAGCGGCCGAGAAAAAACTCACGCCGGAAAGCTCGCGTGTGCTGGGCTATTTGCCTCCGGATCATGAGTGGAACTCGCCAAATATCTACGAAGATAATCCGCAGGGGAAAAATGGCAAAAAGTACGAGTTTGATAAAGAAGGGGTAGAGCTGCCCGTACACAAAACCTGGTTTTTTTATCTGGCACGTATATGCAATCATTGCACCTACCCGGCCTGTCTGGCAGCCTGCCCGCGCAATGCCATTTACAAACGTCCAGAAGACGGCATCGTATTGATCGATCAGAAGGAGTGCCGGGGCTACCGAAAGTGTGTGGAGGCCTGTCCGTACAAAAAATCCATGTACCGCGGCAACACACGAATTTCAGAAAAATGCATTGCCTGCTACCCGCGGGTGGAGGGCAGCGATCCGGAGGCGAACCGCCAGCCCATGGAAACCCGCTGCATGGCTTCGTGTATAGGGCAAATCCGGCTGCAAGGATTGGTGAAAATGAACAAAGAGGGCCGCTGGATTGAAGACCGTTACAATCCACTATACTTCTTAGTCCACGTGGCGAAGGTGGCTCTACCGCTGTATCCGCAACTGGGTACCTCGCCCAACGGCTACTACATCCCGCCGCGATGGGTGCCGCGCGATTATTTGAAGCAGATGTTTGGCCCCGGCGTGGATCAGGCCATCGAGCGTTATGTCAATCCGGACCGAGAGCTACTGGCGGTGCTGCAGCTATTTCGGCGTTCCAATCTGATCATTTTCAAATATAAATTTGAAGAAGGGCCGAAGGTTTACGAAGGCAATTTGCGCGGCAAGCCGGTAACGATTTACAATGACACCATCATCGCGTATGGTAAAAATGATCAGGAGCTTTTCCGCACCAGCGTGGAAGAGCCTGTTTTTGAACGCGATGCAAAATACGCTAATTCAATTTAGTCGGCCAGAAGCGCTGGAGACAAATAGTGTTTGGCCGAAAACTCGATTCTTAAAGTCATTCCAGCGATCTCCCTGCTAAAGACATGCAGGGACAAGCTTTGTGCTGGAATCTCTCTCTTCTCAGGCAGGAGATGGCTTCGTCCCGCCCACACCGCGGGACTCGCAATGACAGGGCGTTGGGGGACTTTTAAGTCAAACACTAAATAACAAATTCACTTTTTTGGAATGAAAAAATGACCGAAACCACAAACCTACATACGATTGATTTGGCGCTTTGCCGAAGCGGATTTTATGAAGCGCTGGCGTTGGGTTTTCGACCGCCCACCGCAGAAACCTTCGAGCGCTTGCTGTCGGAAGTACAAAACCGCGCCCTGGCCGAAATGGTCGGCATGCTGGAAAACATGACTTCCGATTCCCGGCCGATTGGCTGGTCAAAAGCGGTGCTGCGGTTACGCTCATGTACCGACGCCCAAAACCTGGATTCCCTGGAATGCTCGTATCGTTTCTATTTCGGACACACTGCTCGTCCCAAAGTCCCGCCTTACGAAACGGAATACGGCACCGAAACGCTGTTTCAGCAGCCCCAGCAGCTCAGCGACATTTCGGGTTTTTTTGCTGCATTCGGTTTGACGCTGAATGGCCAAGAAAAGGAGCGCGTGGACCACATCAGTTGTGAGTGTGAGTTTCTCGCTTTTGTAACCAGAAAGGAAGCTTATGCAATAGAAGTCCACGATGAAGACATGCTGCAGCAGACCCGTCAGGCACAAAAATTGTTTTTGCAAGATCATTTGGGGAGATTTGTTCCAGCGTTTACGCACTTGCTCATGAAAGAAAATCCGGGCAGTTTTTACGCGCTATTGGCAGAGCTTGCCCGCAAATTTATCTTTCAGGAGTGCGCGCAATTTGGCGTGCCGGCCGGTCCTGAAAATCTGCGCTTGCGACCGGAAACCATGGAGAACGCCTGTTTTACCTGTGGTTCTGGAGAAGAAGTCATTCAGGATTTGTGCCATGTAGATGAAGATGCCGATTAGTGTTTGTTGAATTGATGAAAGCTGTTTACCTTGAAAAAGAGACTGAAAAACCCGCCTCCGATTGACCCATCTTCATCGGATTATGTGGTTGAATACCAACCGCAATTGATGGAAGAAACGGTTTTGCTGGCAGTTGCTGGAAATCCTCAGGAAGCGGCATTTAGAACGGAAAGAGATGAAATCTATTCGTTCGACCCTGTCGCACGCGAAGCGGCTTTTCAGACTTTGCATCAAAAGTGGTTTGAAATTTTCGGTTTACATCGGCCGCTGCAGCAAGTCCTCGCTGACTGGCCTGTTTTGAAAGCCCAAACGCAAAGATGCCTGGTGGTTAAGGCGCCTACCAAAAAGGAGACCTTTGCTGATCTTTATGTTTCGGGCAAACGCGGGGAGACCGTCCAGAGAGGAGATCGTTCCATTCTCATCCAGGTGCTGCCAGAGCATTTTATGCACATCGAATCGTTACTCACCTTTCTCCGCTACGAGCTGTTACACGTGGTGGATATGCTCGACACGGATTTTGGTTATGAACCCGCACTACCCCGATCGGAAACCGGCGCCTTGTATGATCGGCTGCTGCAGGAACGCTATCGCATTTTATGGGATAGCACGATTTATGGCCGGCTCTGCAATGCGAATCTCCTTTCTTCCGATGTGCGCGAAAGACAGCGCCAGATTTTTAAAAAGGCGTTTTCCGGTCTTATTCAGGACCTGGATGACACGTTCGACCACTTGTTTGAGAATCCCTCACCCAAACATCAAGATTTGCTAGCCTTGACGATTTTAAACGTGATTCCGCCATTTGCTGCTGATTCAAAAAATCACCGCCACAGTATCTGTCCGCTGTGTCGATTCCCTTCCTTTCATCTCGTGTTGGCAGCGAATCTTCTTCCGAAATCGGTTCTTTCCCAAATAAAATCAGCCCATCCGAAATGGGCCGCCACTGAACCGATTTGCCAACAATGCCTAGATCTTTACCAGATGCAAGGCACCGGTATCCATAACCCGTAAAAAAGTGGATGAATTTGATCGATAATTCACTTTGGGATTCAGTGCCGGTGTTCACGCTTTAGCGCCTGTGTGAAAACGCGCGAACTACGTGTCATTCTGAGGAACGAAGTGACGAAGACTCTGTAACCACAAAATCATCTGATTTACAAAAAGTTAGCCTGAATTGATCCTTCACTGTTTGTAACAGTGAATTTTTGCCGCCCATCTTAATTAGTGTCCATCCGAAAGAGCCCTTTTTTGTCATTCCCGCAATCTTTGAGCGGGAATCCATTGTTCCGTTCAGCACGAGATTCCCGACGAGCTTGTCCCTGCATGTTTTAAGCAGGGAGCACTCGGGAATGACGAATTCGGATGGCCACGAATTAGTGCTTGACCGAAAATTCCTCAGAATGACAAACTTTCGCTGTAGCACTAATTAAACAATGGCCAACAGCTAAATGCCAATAGCTGAATAGTTACAATATTTTTAACAATAAATTTACACATAGTTTTCACAGTCTTTAACACCATCATTCCAGCGGCGCGCCATAAAATCGCCACGAAGTTTGGAATTCCTTTACTGGCGCTTCGCCGGTGAGTCGGGCGCGTACCATTTCGATGGGCATGCTGCCGCCCTGGAGAATGGCGTCGTGAAATTGTTTGTCGGTCATCTTTCCCGAAGCCACCAGCGACTCGTGCAGCGCGCGAATCTGCAGTCCGCCGATCATGTAGGCCGCCTGATAGAGCGGCGAATAGTTGCCGTTAAACGAGCGTCTCACCTCAGCGGTGGCGTTGGCGCGCTCGTGGCCGACTTTCTCAACCAGAAAGTCGATGGCTTCCTGTGGCGTCATGGCGCCTTGATGGAAGCTCAGCGAGAAAATGATGCGCGCTGCGCGATGTGAACGCCAGAACAACATGCCTACCCGGTCCTCAGGCGATTTTGGAAAACCGAGATCCCACAAAAACATTTCCCAGTACAGCGCCCAGCCTTCGCCCCAGAAAGGTGTGGAAAACGCCCGCCGGTGCGAGTTGTAGCGTCGGGTCATGAATCCCTGCAGGTGATGGCCGGGTATCAGCTCGTGGTGGACCGTGGCGCGCGCAAAATGCACGTTATTTCCGCGCATGCTCATGAGCTTGTCCTGGTGCGCCATCTCATCAGTGGGGAAGGCCACCAGGATCACCTCGCCGCCGAGAAAGAAGGGACTGATTTTTTGCATTTCCGGCGACATCATCTGCATACGCCAGATCTCTTCAGCGAGGGGTGGAATGGTCAGCAGGTCCCGCTCCCGCAGAAAGTCCACGGCTTCCAGCGCCAGCTCCCGCACCAGTTGCGGTTGGCGGCCGGGCGCCACGTGCAGGGTTTTGACTTTTTCCAGAGCTTCTTTCCAATTGTCACCAAAACCCATTTCCTGCGAAGCTTTTTTCATCTCCGCTTCGCACCAGGCAAACTCGCGTTCGGCTATGGCGATGAGCTCCTCCGGTGTGTAAGGAATCATTTCATGTTTCAACGCCACTTGTAAACCTTCGGCGCCGATGGGATTGCCCACAATGGGCGGATCTTCGCCCCTTTTAAATCCCACCACTTTTTCGTTGAGGAAGCTGACGTACGACTTCAGCGCCTTTTCTGCTTTTTTGTAAGGTGCACTCACCCACCAGGTGAATGCGGGATCGTAACCGGCGTAGTACTTAAACCAGCGTTCCAGCCGGCTGCGCAAATCTTTCAGTGCATTGGAAGCGTTGAGTGCCGCGATGCGGGAAAGTTGGGAGCCATTTTTATCGCTTTCCAGCCATGCCTGAATCGATTTGCGGGTTTGCTCGATTTCATCGGGTAGCGCATCCAGAGTAGCGGCAACTTTCTCCGGCTCGACAGGTTCCATGTTTCGGCGCGCCTCTTCTAACTGAATGACGGTAAGGGCAAAGGGCAGGTAGGTCTGCATCTGTGCAAATCGTTTCTCTTCGCGATCGAGTAAGGCCAACTCGTATTCGAGCTGGTTGTGCATCAAAACGTAGTCGATGCGGCCTTCAATGCTCAGCGAGTCGAATTCGATATCGTCCAATCCCAATCGCCAACCCTGATAAAAAGCTCGCAACCGAGCGCGCTGGGCAGGGGAGTAGGGTAAGTTGTGTCGGCGCAGCAGGCCGCTGCGATCCGCTGAATAACCGGCCACCACGTCTCCGAGCTCGCTTGCGGGCAGTTCCATCAACGATTCAAAATCGGCCGTGGGTTGGATATCGTAATGTATCGTCCTGGTTTCGGGGGTGGATGTGGCGTTGACAGGGGTGGATTTTTTAATTTCCGCCGTGGTATTTTCACGCTTTTTTTCTTTTTTTGCGCAAGCCAGAAGAGGTACACAGACGAGCAGATAAAAAATGGTCTTACCCATGATGGCTCCTTCCTTCAATTAATAAATGAATCGATTGTTAGAATTGAGGTAACAGATGAAATCGGTACGGCGCTCAGGATACCGAAACTGGCAGTAATTCCCTCCTAAAAAGAGTACATTAGATTGGGTGTCTTAAATCTGATTCCACGCCCAGATGCCGTACTGAGTGGCGCGCGGAATTTTATAGCCACCCTGTTTGAGGGTGAGCAGAATGTTGCCACGGTGGTGTGCTTCGTGGCAGATAAAATATCCCAGCAAGGTGATCACCCCACGTTTAAAGCCTTTGATTTTACCGCTGTCGGCTGCGCCTCGCTCCAGCATTCTGGCCACGGCCTCCGCCGAAGCGTTGAGATGGGTTGTCAGTTTGGCGCGGTGGACGCTTTCTTCCTTTTTGATTTTGCTCAATCCCTGCAGCAGTTCTTTATCGAATTTTTCCAGCTTCAACAATCGGACGTCGTGCAGATGCGCAAATTGCCGTGCCACGGTGTTGCCGCCGCGGGTGGAAAGCGTGCACTCAAACCCTTCGTCGCGGATGGCTTCGATGAGCATAAGATTAACCCGATTATTGATATGCCAGGTTTCTATAATAGAGTCTTTCATTTCGACCTTCCGTGTTTTTGTAGTTGTGCAATTGACAGGGCGTTGGCGGGATGTCATAACCACGTTCCTTTGATGAAAATTACAGAAACCAGCAAAGAAAGGCAAGAGTAAAATTGTGAACATGTGTGGATAAATAGCATCAGAACGAAAACGACCCTGTCTTCCCAAAGGCCTCCTGGCCGAGGATGAATTCCTGCCTGGCTCGGCGGGGACGCCTTCGCGAAGAGGTTTCGAATTCGCTCATATCTCGAGTTTTCGTTCAGACACTAATTATTCGGTTTATGCTGGCGCAACGCCTACGGTTATCCAGTTTGCTCAGAAACGGGGTTATTACTGAATTCAGTATTAAAAAGAATGCTATAGTCAGTCATTCCCGCGAAAGCGGGAATCCATTTAGAAACAAAGATTTGAGGCGGTCGAAACCTCTGGATGCCCGCCTTCGCGGGCATGACGATTAAGGTTTATATCAATCGAAAAGAGCTTTTAAAAGTTCAAGCTGAGCTAACTGGAAGGCCGTACGCAACGCCTGTTAACTTCAGGGATTCGTTTGAAAAGAGCTTGGGTGCAATCCGCTCTCAAAAAGGTAGATCGTCATCCTCGTCAAAGTCGAAAGACAGGGGGTCGATGGTCAAGTCAGAGTCTTTTTGCGACCGCTTGAATTCCTCGAATTTTTTGTCCTCTTCTGCCTGGAGTTTCTGCAAAATTTGTAATGAACCCGGGCTGGCAGATACGTAGTTTTTGAGCTCAGGAGGGAGAAACATTTTACCGGCTTCTTCGTCTTCTGTCCAGCAGGATGCGGTGCCGGCAGCACACCAGGGTCGCTGAAAGCAGCCCGGACAATAACCTGAACAGCCGTTCACATGCCAACAACCTTCCTGAGTCAACTCAAACTTTTCATGGAGTAATTCGAGGAGATGCTCGTAAATCAGACGTTGGGGGACATCCGGATTGAGCTCCACTGAAATGTGAATCTCGAACAATAGCTCCTGAAGATGTTTCAGCTCGCGTTGCAATCCGTTTTCGGTAAGATGTTCCGGCGGGATTGGAGTAAAATTTGGGGGTAACTGGTCGATGAGCCGCATGCGGGTGGGTTTGCCCTGCATCCACAATTCGAAGCGATACCAGTCGTCGTCCGGGGAAATGTCCGGGTCGATGGGAGGGAAGTGATAGCCATCGGCTTCCATCCGTTTGCGATCCGGGCATTCCCGATATTTCTGCACCCAATCGAGTAAATGGCGTAGAATATTGTTCTCCCTTTCCAGGTTTTCAGGAATGGGGAAAAAGACTTCCGCCAGATCTAATCCCCGCAATTTGAATTCGTTCTTGAGGGATTGGTTCTCAAGCAGCACATCGATGTTATCGTCGTTCATGTTAGGTACCATTTTTGTAGCCGGATTTCACGGGTTGAATTGGGTTACTCTGCTATTTCGTGCCATTCACTACTCAATTACAATTAAGCTAAAATAAATCCTAACAAAATCAATCAGAATTTTCTTTTAGCCACCCAACAGTTTTCTGACGATTTTCTCCACGCCCAGTTCTTGCATGGTCAAATAGAGTGTCATCAGGAAGAGCAGGTTGAAAAGGACAAATAGAAAGTGCTTGCTCCAGGTAAATTTTTTCAGGCGGTGTTTTTTCAGCCAGACGAGCAAAAGTGCCAATTGTACCAGCCAAAAAATGGGGCCGAGCAAACCCGCGGTCATCAAGAATATGAAAAACAAGATACTCTCGAAACCGGTTAAAACGCACCCACGTGGCAGCTCGCGTCGTATTGGAACGGGACCCACCACCTGTACAAAATTTGTCAGCGACAAAATAGGTCGGAGTCAGCCACTTTTGAACGGGATTTCTAAACTTTATGGCCACTGCCAACCAGACCATAAACCAGATTGCCGCGAATCCATTGAAACCGTTTTTAACCAGCAGATAAACGCCACCGAGGACAAACAGGCCGATAAATCCAAACACCAGTCCAAACGCTGCGAAGACTTCTTCACGTGGGTATCGTGCCATACTGAAAAGAAAAACGAGGAAGATGATAATCCAGAAGAGAATACCTGAACCGGCTACGGCTTCGTTTAAAAGCCCGCCGATAGCGACGACACCAGTTACCCGCAACACCAACAAAAGATATTGAATGGTTCTGGTCATGGGTTCCTGCAAATCCCAAAGATTCGTTGCAAACTTGTGAGCAATTAAGCAATTCTCAAAATCAAAGTCAACAGATCATTCGAAGATCGGAAAAAATGGCTAGGGAAAATAACAGGAATGTTCAACTGAATAGTACAAACTTCAAATTGACCATTTGTACTATTCAGTTGAATGGTTTTGGTTACCGCTTGAGGTAAGCGGCTCGATTGGACTATCTCAACAGCATAAGCTTCCTGGTTTCAGCAATCTCCCCGGCTTGCAACCGATACAGGTAGATTCCACTGGACAAATTCCTCGGCGCCCAGTTCACTTTGTATTCGCCAGCCGGCTTTTGTTCATCGACCAGCGTCTCGATTTCCTGGCCGAGCAGGTTGTAAATCCGTAAAGTGACCAGGCTCGACTTTGGGATGGCAAAGTGGATGGTGGTTGCCGGGTTAAAGGGATTGGGATAGTTTTGCCACAAAACAAAATCCTCTGGCTGTTGAATATGGGCGTTTTCAATGCTCAATGGTTGGTCGTTGGGATTGGCGAACGTCCACTGTGAGAATTCGGTCACACCAGTCGCGGTCACAGAATTCTGCTGCGGATCGGCGGTGCCGCCCACCAGCTGCCAGCGCTGACCGTCGTGACGGTAGAGTTGCAAGCCCGCTTCGTCCTGAATGCCAGAAGCTTCAAATTCAGCATCCATGTAAAACAGGGTCAGGGTACCTTCAAAAGGCGCGCCTTCCGGATAGGAGGAAATGTCATAATATTTTTTCATGGTGTTTTCTGTGGCAGCGGTATCCGGCAAGTAACCTTCAAACACTTCTACTTTGACGCTGTCCAATGCGCCGGAGCTGAGATTCAGGACGGCTAAAGTATCGTCGTTTGGCGTGGTAAAAGCGATATCCTGATTTTGAGCCGGCTGTTTGCTGGAAATGGTCCAGGTGGGCGCGGGTCGAGTGGAGCGGGCGTTAAAGTGTAATTTGATAAAAGTTTGAGCGGAAGCAGAAAAGTAGGTGAACGTCCACCAGAATCCCCACCTGGGATGTTGAGTATGCTCGAATATCGTTTCATAGGTTACGGATGCGCCGACTATGGTGTCGCTATACTTAGCCCGGAATTGCGAGCCGCCCAACTGCTCCGCTTTGCGTCCGGCCGTGCTGCTGTCCTTCCAGTCCATGCCGATGCCATTCAAAGAAGGATACCCCTCTTTCGGGCGTGACTCAAAACTCACGGGCCCGACTTTGGTGGCGTAAAAATTATACGTGGAATCTTTGGCCGGCGAATAGTAAGCGCAAACCCAGAAATCGCATTTGCCGTCGGGATACATGCCGGGTTCGGGGCCACTGCCCACAAAGATCAGCCGGGCATCGGCGGCCCATTGGGCGGCCACCGGCGCCGCTCTTTCGACCGCTTCTTTGGCGGTTAGTGGGACAAATTGCTGCCCTGCCGATTCCCTTGCGAAAAACAAAAAAGCATAAAAAATGGTCCCTAATGCCAGGATTTTTCTGAACATCTTGCCCTCCTTAATTTGTAAATTATTAGACTTCTGCAAAATAAAGAAAATGTTGTCATTGCGAAGATTCCCTCTAAAAACATTTTAACATCATCTTAAGGAATATAGAATCCATATCTGCCATATTTATGCAGAAAATCCACCGCGTTCTCGTTCCAAAATTTCTATTTTGGAACGCAAGTGTAGAAAACTCTGTTTCGAATGCCCGATTTAGCGGGAAGAAACCGAATTTCTTAGACACCCTTGTTCCCAAAGTGGAGTTTTGGAACAAGATTTTTTCTTAGGTTGACGTCAAAACGCCAACAGCGGGATGAGGAAGCAATCCCCTGATTTTCTGCAACTCAGGAGATTGCTTCATCCCGCACAAAACGCGGGATTCGCAATGACGTTCAATTGTGTTTTACATAAGTCTATGTGAATTATGAATTAAATTATGATTTAGGAAATGTGCGGTAAAAAAAAAGCAGTTTTTACCAGCTTTAGATGTCTGACCGGCAACTGGTTTGAAACCAGAAATCTATGATGAATCTATGTTCTGTTTGAAGGAAAGTTAGCGGATCGACTTCTTATTATGAAATCGAATTTGGATTCAAAGACGGCTATTTGAACCCTGCACAGAAGGGCAGAATTTTATATAAATTTTGTTTAAAGCGAGGTAGTATAGTCAGGGAACAATATAACCATATGATCATTACCTGTCAAGCAATTAATCATAAATTCAATCAGCCGGATCATATTAAACAACTAATCCAGACCACTTTGAATTCGAAAAGATAATCACAGAGCAATCGGATTTCAACAAAACTTGCAGGATAAAAATGGTCAAAAGGCACCTATCACTTTCCCACCTTGACCGCAAACACATATCCCTCCAGCGTGCCAACAAACAACGTGTTCCCGTTGCGGCCGATGGAACGCACCGCACCCGAAGTTTGCACTCGCCATTTTTCCGAACCGTTATCTGTGACGTACGCGATCACTTCACCGTACTCGGTGCCGGTCAACAAAAACTGATTCCAAAGATAAGATTTGGTGGCGGTCCACTTGAAATCGGGTTCGAGCTGCCACCGGATTTGACTCAGGGATTTATCCATGGCCAACAGTATTTCTCCTCGTCCTTGTCCTTGGCCCATGATGATATCTTGACTCAAAAAAACAAAAATGTCATTTGAAGAAAGGGTCTGGCGACCGACGGGAATTCTTTCTGTTGCATGGCTGGCCGTTATTTTACCGCTATTTTGTGAAGCTCGATAGAGGGTGTTGTCGGCTGCGCCAAAATAAATGCTTTCCTCGTCAGCCACCACCGAAGTCGAAATGCTGGCGCCGATTTCGCGTGTCCAAAGCAGTTCACCGTTTTCTTTGACAGGGCGTAAATGTTGCCAGCTCTGCCGCCGAAAAAGATTCGGTCACCAGATAACGCCGGCGACCGCGTCATCAAACGTGGGACGCTGCCTTCGACCTCACCCTGAAAGCGCCAGATGCGCTGGCCGGAAATCGGGTCTGGTCGCCGTCTTGCTGGATGTCGTAGCGCCAGACCATTTCGCCGCTTACCGTGTCAAGAGCATAAAACTTGCCCGAACACGAACCTACATACAGCAGCTCTCCTGAAACTTCAGGTGTGACAAACACTCAACCTTTGGAGTCGAATTCCCACAAGATGTCGTTGAATACAGGTGCTTGGGCCTACACAATGGAGGTTAGGCACAGCAATAAAATTACGTTTCCTAATAGCTTGTGCCATTTCATTGTTCGCATGTTCAGCTCCTTTTCTGATTTTGGAATTGCTCAACTAATCGGTCGTTATGAATTTGGAAAACGAGAACGTGTTGAAATCGTTTCAAAATAATTGGTGTCCATCCGTAAAGAACCTTTTTTTGTCCTTCCCGCAATCTTTAAGCGGGAATCCATTGTTCCGTTAGGCACGAGATTCCCGATGAGCTTGTCCCTGCATGTTGTAAGCAGGGAGCACTCGGGAATGACGATTACGGATGGACACTCATTAGGTGTTTTCGCCGGATAAACGTGTTCGCGCAAGTACTTTCGAGTCCGGCTAAAACTGTCCGCGATTTTACCGTAGCGGCTCATTTTTCAACCAATTCCACCCGGCGATTTTTCGCTCGGCCTTTGTCGTTTTGGTTCGACATCACGGGAACCAGCGGCCCGACGCCTCGCGGCGTGAGTCGAGCAGCGTGGATTCCGTACTGGTTAACCAGCGCGGCCACCACGGCCTCGGCGCGCTTTTGCGAAAGATGGGTATTGTATTCCAGGCGGCCTTTCATGTCCGTGTGCCCAACGACGTACAGCTGCAGTCGTGACCGTTTTTTAAGGAGTTTGGCGATTTCATCAAGCGCTGATTTTGACTGGGCTTTGATGGTTGCTTTATCGTAATCAAAATAGATGCCGTACAGCGCGACTTTTCCATAGGTGTCGAGATCTTTGGACATGGCTTCGGCGTCCACTTTGAGGAGATCGTCTTCGACTTTATCGACTTCAAGAATATCCAGCAGGAACAAAACCTGGTCTTTTGTGAACTGGGAGCCAGCCAGGCTTAGGTACACCGTGCCCTGTGGACGGGAAAGTTTGCCCGCGATGTAACAGGTGCCGCCTTTGGTGGCACTGCCCTGTGTGATCTGGACGCCGGCGCTGTTGGGGAGGCGATCCTTATAGGCGGTGACCAACCAGGTGCCGCCACCTACCTGTTTGGCTGTGTTGTTTTGGGTGAATAGGTTTTTGGCCAGCACTTCAAATCGGGCGTTGGTGATGGCTTTGAGATAATTGGCGTACACTTCGGCCACGGTTTTGTCGCCGTTTAAAACGTAGTAAATGCGGGTGAGCTTACCGTGAAGCTCCAGCCACTTGTCGATGTGACGGTAGCCCGTTACCGCACCCACCGGCAGTTTGAACTCAGTGTAGGCTTCCACATCGTACCAGCGAATGACCGAACCGGGATAGCGCGTGATCAACGGATGGTCTTGGCTGCCCGGCACGTCTTTTTGTGCCATGATGGCTGAATTGGATAGCATCAACAGTGAAAGGATACTCAAAAACCACTTCATAATTTTCTCCAGTTTTGTGACTGATTTGCATTTTATGCGAAAATTGTAAAGAAATTTCTTTAAAACAAATTCAGGAGTTTTGACTTCTCGTGTACAAATATTCCTGCCTGAAAATGTGCTCCGAAGCTTGCCGCTTTCGACACTCAGTCAGGGCTATTTCCGCACAAAAACCGCTTTGGATAGGGCCGGTTCTTTGCCTTGCCCAAAATCCCAGGACTGGTTGTCGTTGGTCAGGGTCAGGGTTTTTCCGGCGAGGGTCATTTTGAAATCCGGATTGTCCATGATAATGCGATTGCCATCGCGTTTCATGGTGCCGGATTCGGTTTTGGTCATCCCCATCATATTCACTTTGTAGCTGTAATGGCCATTGGCTTGAATGGTCATGGTGATGGAGGCGTTGAGCATTTTCTTGATGTCCTGAGTGCGGTTGCGATCTTTCTTGCTGACATAACTCAACTCTTTTGCGTTCCAGGTGCCGACGAGGGCGAATTTAGTGCTTTTGCTGGCAGTTTTCTCGTCTTTCGATTCAGATGAACCGCTACTGCAAGCGGCGGCCATCACAGTCAAAACGAGAAACAGAACGGTGATTGTTTTTTTCATGGTGTTTTGCCTTTTGGGTTAAATTATCGAATTAACTATTTTAACAATAAGAGTTTTTTGACGCTGGTAAATTTGCCCGCTTGCAATTTGTAGAAATAAGCGCTACTGGTCAAATTCTGCGGTTGCCACTGAATGCGGTGATCACCGGCAGGCAGGTGCTCATCCAGCACGCGCGCCACTTCCCGACCGAGGAGATCGAATACAGTTAATTTCACGTTCGCGGCCACCGGAATGGTGAAAGCAAAGGTGGTTGAAGGATTAAATGGATTCGGGTAATTTTGCTGTAAAGCGAAGGCATCTGGAATGGGTGCCTGCTGTTCGGCGACGCTGGTTGCCAGGCCTTCAAACTGCAGGTCATCCACCAGAAAAAACGTGCCTAAGGCGATCGTACCCTGGCCGCCGATGGTAAACTGGATGGAAGCGAAGGCCGCATCAGCGATGCTCGAGCCAGCGGAGTAATTCATTACTACTTCAAACCGCTCATACGAACCGTTTGTCGTGGTAAGAGTATCGATACCGATAGCTACCAGAGCGAAATTTAAATCAAAAAGGTTGGCTGTGATTCCAAGAATGTCTGTCCCTGAGGCACGTTCAAACTGATAGAACCCGGTCAGTTTCGCGTAATTTTGAGTTACCGGAAAAGGCAAATTGGGGCTCACGCCGGCAAAAATCGATGCTGCAAAAGGAATTCCATTGAAATTGACTACCTCACCTTTAACCGCCGAAGAGCCGCCGTGGGCCGTGTTTGATTGCGTGACGTTGGTAACCGTTCCCTGGACATTTGTTGTTGCCCAGCTTTGCGGGTTGCCGTTGCTCCAGTTTTCAAAACTCGGATTGGGGATGGGATTTTGAGCAAATAATGCAGAACTCAAAACAAATAGAAACGAGATAAAAAAATTGTAAAAAGATTTCATGTTGCCTCCTTTTAGGGTAGTGAGTTGCAAAAGTTTCAGATAATTGGCAATTAAATCTGAAACAAATAAAAAAAGATGACTTTGTCTGAATATAAATTTTTTACCTGGAAAATCAATTACCCATGTGCGGTATTTTGCACCTGGATTTAGATGGGATGAGAAGGTTGTGTGATAGGAATGATTGGAATGTTGTGTTGGTGAGCGGATTAAATGAGGCGATCTCGAATGGCTTTTTTTACCATTTCGGCGCGGGAGCTGACATGGAGTTTACGGTAGATATTCTTTATATGAGCGCGCACGGTGTCGCCGCTGATAAAGAGCGATTCGGCGATGGTTTTGTAATTGTCGCCGTCGCATAGTTTTTGCATGATTTCTGTTTCCCGGGGAGTGAGGGGTGATTGGGTATTTTTTTTAAACGAGGTGACGATCCGGCGCGCGATGTTAGCGCTCATGGGCGAGCCGCCGGCGTACACGTCTTTAATAGCCTGCAGCAAGTCTGCCGGCGGCATGTCTTTCACCAGATAGCCCGTGGCACCCGCACAAATGGAGTCGAATATGGAGTCGTCATCCTCTTTGATGGTCAGCATGATGAAATCGGTGTCCGGCAGCTTGACTTTCAACCGCTTGACGCCTTCGATGCCGGACATGCCGGGCAGGTCGATATCCATCAGCACCACGTCGGGTGGATTCTTCTCAATGGCGGGAATCGCGGTTTCGCAATCATTGAACGACTGCTTGCAGGAAAATCCCGGTGAGCTGTCAATAATTAGCGTCAGCAACTGGCGGATTTCGCGGTCGTCTTCCACCACGGCAACTGAAATTTCTTCACGGCTCATATTTGCGAATGTACAAAAAGTATTTTGTGAATACAATCACCCATTTGTGGGATATTTGTCATAACCTTTTCTTCTTGAAAAATGTTATCATTTGCCCGACTTTGCGTGAGTAGTCACAATTTCATCCTCAGAGTGATTATTGTTCCCATTCCAGAATTGGAATGAATCTCCAGTTCCGCGCCGATCATTTCAGCGCGGGCGTTCATATTTTTCAGTCCGTAGCTGTCACTGTTTTCAGCTTTAGCTGTTCCACTGCCATCGTCCTCGAAGGTGATGACGAGTTCGTTTTCTTCATATTCCATCCTTAAAAAGGCAGAGTCCGCAGCGGAGTGTTTCAGACAATTGTTCATGGCTTCTTTAAAGATAAACATGATCGCCCGTCGGAAATCCATGGGCAGGATCGACTCTTTAAATGACGACTTAATGCTTCCTGCATGGAAATGTATGTCGCTGTGCAGAAACAGGGTGTTGCCGAGATCTTTCAGGCGAAGCAGCGTGTCATACAAGGAATCTTTGGCCGGGTCCAGACCCCAAATGAAGTCCCGCATCCCGCTGGAAAGGGCTTTGATATTTTCTTCAATTTTGTTAACGTACTCCGCCAAGTTTACATCGTTGCCGGTTTTTCTTTTCACCAATTCGATAAACAGAGAAATGCGGGTGATCAGATGGCCGGCTTCGTCGTGAAAATCGGCCGAGCTTTTCTTGCGCACGCGTTCGCGCTCCTCGCTTTTGGCGCGTTCGATATCTGCTCGGGCGGCCATTTCTTTTTCGTGCAAACGAATCTGGTAACGGATAACGCCCCCCACACTGGCAAGAAATAGCAGTCCGTACAATCCATACGCCCACCAGGTTTTCCACGGCGGCGGCTTGATATTGATGGCAACCGAAACGCCTTCTTCGTTCCACACGCCATCGTTGTTGCTGGCTTTCACGCGAAATCGATACTTGCCGGCATCCAGGTTAGTGTAGGTGGCAAATCTGCGCGTACCGCAATAAATCCAATCTTCATCAAATCCTTCCATTATATATGCATATTGATTCTTCTGGGGCAGGGTGAAGTTCAGCGCCGCAAATTCAAAAGACAACATGTAATCGTTATACGAAAGGGTGATCTCATCGGAAGTCAGCGGTTGCGATTGATTTAGTATTTTAAAGTCCGTGATCACCACCGGTGGAGGAAACAGATTATCTTTCAGGCTGTCCGGATGGAAGGCGTTGAAGCCGTTGACTCCGCCAAAATACATTCGACCATGGCGGTCTTTGTGAAAAGAGTTGTGATTAAATTCCAGACTTTGCAGCCCGTCATCTGCGGTGTATGTGCGTACTTGCAATTGCGTGGCCGTGGGCGTCACTTTCGCCAGCCCGTGGTTGGTGCTGATCCAGAGATGACCGCCATCGTCTTCCAGAATGCCGTAGATCACGTCGTTGGGCAGCCCGTCGGTTTCGTGATACTGGATGAAAGTAAATTCGCCGTTTGAGGAATCCGGCGGCATCAACTTGTTCAGCCCGGCAGCCGTACCGATCCAGATGTCGCCGGAGCGGGTTTCCATCAGGCACAGCACACGGTTGTTGCTGAGACTGCCGAGGTTGTCCGGTTCGTTCGAAAATTGCCTGAAGCGGCCGCTGGCGCGATCAACCAGATATAAGCCGCCCGCAGCGGTTCCAAGCCAGAACCGCCCGTTGCGATCTTCGAGGATGGCAAATACAAACGGATCCACTGTGCTGCCAGGTTGATTGGCGGTAAACCGGAAACGTGTAAAACGGCCGTTTTGTTCGTTGAATCGACAGAGCCCTCCGCCGCCGGTGCCAATCCACAAGTCGCCGGCTCGGTCTTCATATAAGCAGTGAATGTTATCGTTGCTGAGACTCGTGGTATCGTCCGGATGAAAGCGAAAATGACGAAAAGTGGCCCGGCCGGCGTCGAAATGCATTCGGGTGAGGCCGCCGCGGGTTCCCACCCAGAGATTGCCGTGGTCGTCTTCCAGAAGCGAGAGAATGTAACTGCTGGCGAGGCTACCTTCGGGATTTTTTGGTTCGCTCTTGTATTGTTTGACGCTGCCGGTCGAAAGATGCAATCGGTTGAGGCCGTCGTAGGTTCCTACCCAGAGAACGCCGTCTTCCTGGCGCGAAGCCACAATCGGCAAAACATTTTTGTGGCTGATACCGTTAGCTTTTTGTGGCGAAGCCTGATACAGGGCAAATTTTTGATTATGCCGGTCAAATCGATTCAGGCCATCGCGCGTGCCGATCCAGACTACGCCGCCGTTACTTTCATAAATCGAAAACACGTAATCATGACTTATGCTGAACAGATTCAGTGGATCGTGTTTGATTCTCTGCACGCTTTGCAGTTTCGTTCCGTCAAATTGCAGCAGAGAAAGACCCTGGCTGCGGGTTCCTGCCCACAAAACCCCGTCGGCATCTTCATAAATCGCGGAAATGTAGTTGCTCGGGAGGCTGGATTGCAGCATATCTGGATGGTGCGTATAATGATCATATTTTTGGGTAGCTGTGTCAAAACGAAAAAGACCGCAGTCTGTTCCCAGCCATAATATACCAGCGTGGCCTTTGGTCAGATTACGCAGAATCCGCGGCGGGCTATCGCTTTCGAGTTTGGGCAAGGGATGGAAAAGAAAATTCTGAGCGGACAGATCGAATTCAGCTAATCCGCTTGCAGTTAATATCCACAGTTTTTCGGGCTGGCCGTTTACAATTCGAAAAATGTTGGATTGATCACCGGGTGGTTTGTAGTATGAAAAAGTATTGGATTCTAAATGAAACTGGTTCAACCCGTCGTTGGTGCCCACCCACAGCGTGCCCGGAGTGCTTTCGCAAATCGACCAAACCGTGTCGTTGCTTAGACTGTTGGCATCTTTCGCGTCGTGCCGGTAGGTGGTAAAGGATTCGGTTTGCGGGTCAAAACGGCAAACGCCGCCGCCGAACGTGCCGATCCAGAGATGTCCTGCGCTGTCTTCAAAAATTGTCCACACCCAATTTTCGCTCAAACTGTTTGCGTCACCAGTGCGGTGTTTGTAAATTTTGAAATGGTAGCCGTCGTAGCGATTCAGGCCATCCTGAGTGCCGAACCACATAAAACCATGACGGTCCTGGAGGGCACAGAGCACCGTACTTTGCGAAAGGCCTTGTTCGTGAGCAATTCGATTGATTCTTATCTGATTGTTTTGAGCAAGTAGCAGGCCGGGAAAAACAAGAAACCAAAACAAGAGCGCGTGTTGCATCAAGTTGTTCTTTTCAAATTGTTATTATCGATTGCTCAGAAATTAGTAAATTCAAAGAGGATAGTCAAATTTTAAATAACTTTGATGAGATTTATCATTATGAAACAATCTTAGCAGGCAGAATGGACAAGTGGTATCAAGAAATTAAACCGTGATTGAGCATAATTCAGATTATGTCCTGCCAGGAAAGTAAAATAAAGCATAAATTTGATTTTTGAGGGAATGATTACATTAAACTCAATGTTATATTCGTTACCGGATGATCCCATACATTCAGAATAAAGTATCGAGCCTCCAAAACAGTGATAGGCCAGATCTTCTGCGCAATCACATCTTCAAATTTTGTTTAATATGAGATGGCTTCTGGATTTTTTATTCTTATGAAATTTTCAGTTTCCTTCATTCTGTAGCCGCGTTTTTGTGAATTAACCTAATCATCAGGATTTATCCATCAATGAAAGATCAGGCACTTTTACAGCAACCATTTGATTGGCGCCAATGTCGTACCTCGCTTGCCGCCGCAGAGGATTGCGATGAGGAATTGCAGCGATTTGATCGGGCCATTTCTGACGAGCGTCTTTTGCACCGTATGACAAACGCCGGCTTTACAGCAGCCCATAACATATTTGGAAACGCTGCCACCACAGTTTGCAACGGTTTATTCGGAAGAGGTTTGCTGCCCGTAGTGTGGACCAACATTCTTCGTTTTATCTATGGAAAAAATGGTAAAATCGTCCACGAACAACGACCGTATAATACAGAATATTCACTGCATTTGCTGGACGAGGCCACCACGCCCAGCCACTGTCATTTCGTGCGCAACAACGGACTCGAGCCCGAGCGCGCCCGGAAAAAAGATCTGCAGAATTGGCATTTGCTGATCCATGGGGAAGTCCACAACCGATTGCAGCTCACTTACGAAGATTTGCAGAAGTTCCCACTGGTCACAAGAGATTTCGTCATCGAATGTGCCGGAAACGGGCGCTCCAATTTTATACCGGAAATCGAAGAAACTTCCTGGCTTAGCGGCGCCGTGGCTTGCAGTACCTGGACCGGCGTGCGCCTGCGCGATGTGCTGGCAAAAGCCGAGCTCAAGGATACCGCTGTTTACACCGGGCATTTTGGCGAAGACCCGCCTCACGGTAAGCACGAGCCTTTTTCCCGAGGCATCCCCATCGAAAAGGCCCTGGATGAAAATACGATCATTGCCTTCAAGATGAACGGTCAACCTTTACCTGCAGAGCACGGTTTTCCTGTGCGACTGATCGTGCCTGGATGGATAGGCAGCAGCATGCAAAAATGGCTCAACCGCATCTGGATAAGAGATAAAGTGCACGATTCCGAAAAGATGAGCGGGTATTCCTACCGTCTACCGGCTTACCCTTTGGCGGCTGGCAGCAAACCGCCGGCATCGGACATGATCATCGCTACGTCACTCAAGATAAAATCGATGATCACCCGGCCGCAGGCTTTGCAGGAATTCAAAATAGCTGCTAAAATCACCGTGCACGGACACGCCTGGGCCGGAGAGAGTCGCGTGGAGAGAGTGATGATTTCCACGGATTTCGGTCAGCATTGGCAGCCAGCCCGACTCATGAATGCGCGCAATCGATTTGCCTGGCATAATTGGAAAAGAGAAATTTCATTTTTCCGGGCGGGATACTATGAAATCTGGTCCCGGGCATTTGATAGCCAGGGCCTGGCACAGCCGTTTAAACAGCCCTGGAATCCAAAGGGCTATCTCGGCAACATGATTCATCGTACGCCGGTGATCGTTTCGGCTTCATTTGGAGGATTTCGATAATTCGTGTCTGCACAAAAACTCAAGAATTGCGCGGCTTATCAACCTCTTCGCGAGGGCATCCCTTCGACAAAGCTCATGACCGGCCCCGCCGAGATGTACAGGAATTCAACCTCGGTTAGGAGGGCTTCGGGAAGATTGGGTCGTTTTGGTACAAACCCTCATAAACAGGCGGCGGCCGTTTGAAGATTGTAAACTGACGAAATGAATTACAGCCATCGCTTTGAAATGAAGGTCTCAGCTTGCAATTTGATCTAACGGCTATTGAAACATCGCTGACTGTTTTCACAGATATTTGTAACTCAAGTTTCGCAGTTGTGTAATTACTGGTTTTTAGTGTATTTTTCTTAACCTGGATTCACCTAATTCTTTATAATAACTT
>JBHHXN010000018.1:0-50677 GCA_046757025.1 bacterium | reverse complement strand
TTGCTTAAATACGAATTCATCGGCCGGACCTCATTTGTTTTTGTTTAAATTATCTGACAGCGAAACTTGAGTAATTGATTATTGAAATCATGAGTATCCGGTTGAAAAAATCTGGATGAGAAATTGTGCAAGTCCCCTCTCTCAATCCCCTTCGAGGGGGCCAGGTAGAATAACCATATTAATCCGGCCGCATGGTCAGTTTAATTCGTTACCTCGATGACTTTTTGCCCTCTGGCAGTGAGGTTTTCATTTTCGGTGTCGCGAACGGTTATTTCCAGCAGGTAAGAACCGGCGGCAATTTTGCTAAAATCGATGTTCATGATTTCGCGCGCGGTGTTCTCGCTCACCGCTTGCACATTTTTAATACTCAAAATTTCGTCGACGGAACGGGCAAACAAATTTGAAACTTTGCTCAGGATGTTTTCACGCACCGGTAATCTTGAAATGGTTAGTTGAATTTCAAAAGCATTTTTTATGCCGGCATTCCGGATATTGTAAATCTCAAAATAACAAAACACCGGCCAGGCAGGTTCAATGTGCGACAGCGGATAGGGCGCCAGTTTTAGGGAAAGGATTTCGGTTACTGGCAGGATTTGCTGCAAGCTGGGTGTGCTCGCTTCCGTGAACAATTGCAGGTCGCTCAGCATCAGGTGCGGTTGGTTAAAGTCACGCACATCTATGGATTTTTTGTAAAATCCAATTTTATGGTTTTTTAAATCTTTGATCTGCAGGATCAGCTCACCTTCGGTGGGCGCTACCAATAGATTGATACTAGCGAGGAAATTAGGCAGATTTTCGGCAGCGGCTGACATTAGCGGAAGAGTCGTCTGCCACTGTGATTCGGTCAGAGAGTCGGAAAACACATTTCGTAATCGACAGCGAAATTGCAGGTGCAGGGTGTCATCTGAAGCCGCAGATGAGCCGTGAACGAGGTTATTTTGAAAAGCAGACCGGATGGAAACGGCCAATCTGGTTTTGCCATTTTCGGCGCGGAATTGCGCAACGTCGTCAGTGAACTCAAATCGACTGACGGCTTTGTGGGGCTGAAATGCCGCATCTGGTAATTGGTATCGGGTATGCTGGGCGGCCAGCGCGAGACGATCTTTTTGCTCCGAAATAAATGTGTGGGGCTGGAATGGACCCCCGAGCTGAGTGTCATCGTACAAATTGGGTGAAGCCCCGTGAGCGATCAAATCCAGTTGTTCCAGGTAGCTTTCATTTTTCAAAAAGATTTTATACACTTGCGGAGAGATGGCGGCGCGTTCCTTGATCAGAGAATGCCAATACCAAAAACGCTCGTTGGTTTTAGTTGTGTTCAGGATTTCCGACAAACTCTCGATTTCCTGATATGCGGAATCGATTTGAACAAAATGCACAAACAGTCCCTCGTGAATGTCTTCATAACCCCAACTTTCATTGGGTAGAACAGAATACCTTTCCGCCGGTGGGGCCTTGTAAAAATTCAGAAGTGTGCGATAGGTGAATGGGTCCAGGGTTTTGGCGCCGCCTGCATCGATGAAGCGAAATTGCGGCGCGCCGAATTTCAGGTAGTAGCCCCCGCGTGCGTCGAAAAAAGGCGGTTGTGTTTGAGCAAAGTGCAATCTGACGTAATTTTGCCGTCGGATAAATTCTAGCAGCCATTCGTTTTCCGGCAGCAGGGGGTTCGGATCGTTTTGACGCCAGTAACTTATGATAAACGCTTTTTTTGCAGCAAGTGTTTGCAGAGAGTCAAAATAACTTTTTTGCGAATCATCCAAAATCAAGAAAAATGGATATTCAATTTCTCTTTGGAAAGACGGCCCTTGCAAGGTGGAAACCAATGAAAAATAATTTTTTTCAGATTGGATGGAATCCACCCGTGCTGTTTGCGCTGGCGTCGGTTCGGCCTGCGCCATCAAAAGGAAAAATAATAGAAAAGACGGTTTCAAAATAGCTCCATAATGTTGAGCAAATTCTACCGGTAATGAGCCTCATCGGTGCAAATCATGAAAACCGGCCATCGCGTGTCAGCGTGAACATGAATTCTGGGCGTTGTTTAACCAATCAGTCGATAATGGTGATTGCTTTCTTCACCGATGCCGATATTTGGGCGCGGTTGGGGTCGCGTACCGTGATTTGCAGTACATGCCGGCCGATTTGCAATTTGCTTAAATCGATGGCGATGAATTCGTTAGCGCTTAGTTCGGTGAGGGTGCGGCGGTTTTTTATGCTCAGAATCGCCTCGGCGGGCAAATCCGTCAGCCGGTTTTGCGGGTTTGCGGCCGTTTGCTTTTTATCCAATTTGAAGATTTGCAATTCAATTTCAAATTCCACGGTGTTGGAAAGAGAGTGCAAATTATAAATTTCAAAATAACAAAACAGGGGCTGCGTCCTGATTATTTCCGCGGCGGAGTAGGGCGTCAGCAGCAACTGGTGAATTTTAACCGACGGCAGAAATTGGTTGAATTCACGGTTGGGTCTTTCCGTCAGCAGTTGAATGTCGCTGAGCTGAAGAGTGGAACCGCTGAAATCCCGAATTATTAAAGGCAGCTTGTTGAAACCCAGCACGCCGCTGTGTTGATTTTGCACCTGCAGGGTGATCTCGCTTTTTCCGGCCGGAGCAAACAAATTCACCTTTTCGACGCCGTTGGTCATGGCCTCAGGCCAGTTCGCTGGCTGAACCAGCTTTTTTACCGAACCCACTTCGATGAGCGGCTGAAAAGACTGATCGCGCAACAGACATTTGAATTGGACCACCACGGAATCCAGAGAAGCCTGTTGTGAGTTTTTGATGAGGTTGTCCCGTAGCGGCACAAAAAAGGTGATATCTAATTTCGTCTTACCGTTTTCTCCACGAAACTGAGTGAAATCATGAGAAAAGTGGATTTCTTTGATGGCGGCTTTGGGTTGATAAAAAGTGCCTGGCATATTTTCATTGGCGTACATGGCCTTGAGCTGGAACAGCTTTATATATTCCGTTAATTTTTCTTGAGGCGGCAAACCGCCTATCCGGCCTTTGGATTTTAAAAAGAAACCGCCGCTCGCATTGCTGCCGGAGCCGGATTTCCCGTTCACGGTGCCGGCGAGGGTGGTGCGGATGTCGGTGCTGAGATTGGCCCGACGCATGGTTTCGGCCACAGTCAGGGAATCCCTGATTTGCGTCAATCGCGAAGTTAATCTGTCAAGAAAGGACGCGGCTTCGGTAAATTCCGGAATAAACGCGCTGCGGTCGTAGATTAGATCAAACCATTGCCAGGTGTGGTTTTTGCTGTTTTGACTGCGCAGCAGCGCAGATAGATTAGGGACGACTTTAAAGGCCTCGCTCAGTTTGACGAAGTGTACTAAGAATGTTTGCTGCGGTAGTTGATATTCCCAGGTTTCATTGGCTGGCACGCTGTAATTGTTTGCAGGCGGGGAAGTGTAAAGTTCTTTGAGAATGGCAAAAAAGGAAAAATCCAGATTCTTCAATCCGCCCGGGTCGGTGTAGCGCAGGGTGGGTGCGCCGAATCGCAGATAAAATTTTCCGCGGTCGTCAAAATAGGGCGCCTGGTTTGATGGAAAGTTCTTTTTTACAAATCTGCAACGGGCGATGAACTCTCGCAACCATTCGTGCTCGGGGAGTAAAGGGTTAGGATCGGTAATCCGCCAGTAAAGAGCCATGAACGATTTGCGCGCCTCCAGGCTGTTCAATTGCAGGTAGTGTTGTTTCTGCTCTTGCGTGAGCAGTTGCAGGAAGGGGTATTCGAAATCTAATTTGAAATTCAACTGATTGGCTCGCTTCAGCACGATAAAATAGTGGTCTTCGGTGCGAATGGCGTCCCAATAACCCATCTGGGCATTCACAAGATTGAGGCAGGTTGATAGCACAAGCAGTGAAAACGTTAATGCAATTTTAGTAAACGATTTAGAAATCACAGCCATTTTCCAAAATAGTTATCCAAACTGAGTGTTTGATAAAGAGGGTTTGCTAATAAATATCATTCATTACTTTGATTATTCCTGAGAACATTTAAATTTGAAAGTTATATTGAGCTTAACATGGAATAGCTTTTCCAATCTTTCTGCAGGTACAGCCTTTTCCGGCTTATCATTCCCCGACACTCGGGAACTTCGACCGCAAGAATCCTTTTTGCGTTCGGCAAAAACTCTACATCATTAGCTTGTTTTTTGACTACGAACGTATTGCTTCCACCCTGCCCCGAGTGGTTTCGGATCATGAAAAATTTAGTTTGTTCATTCAGGTGTGTATTCCACCGGCAGCAAATCCGCTACGTTCTCCCAGGCCCAGTAGCCGTAAACCGTCACCGCCAGCGGATTGTAGAGGTACCCCGAAACATCGATGATGGCCGGCACCATATTCATCACCAGCCAGGAGCTTTGCGCTTGCGGTCGAATGGCTTCGATGCGCTTTTGCGTGTTCATGCGGATAGCAGATTTGTCGTAATTCATTCTCCAGTAAACATATTCGCGTTCTTCCATCTCTTTGGTATAGACAACCTGCAGGATATTCAAAAAATGCAGTTTTCTTTCGAACGGCAGCTCGCCCGGCGAGGTCAGTCGCACGATATCAACCTCCTGCAGATCGGGCTTACTGAAATCCGTGGGAAATTCAGCCATGCCATAAACCAGAAAACCATTATCTCTTAGATAACCGCTCCGGGTGACTTGTTTTGAAGAGATGGTGGCAAGAAAGTGCCGCAAGGAGCCATGATAGGTTTTCAGTCGATTTTTCTGCCATCTTTTTTGTTCTTTTTGATTGTTGGGAGTTAACTCATTGAAGCGGATTTTGCCAAAATATGCAACCATGTCTTTTTTGACCGTGAACGATTCTAAAAGATAAAACAGACGGTATCCCAGGGAACGATTTTCAATGAGCAGAATGTCATTCGCTTTAGCCGTAAATTTTTCGGCAGCAGAGTCGGTGCTGAAATCCAGCACCTCTGCATTGATGAGCTTACATTTTTCAGCATTTTTTGAGGTGCCGAGAAAGTACTTTTTAAACTTCTTAAGATGTTTTTGCCACTCATTATTGGAAGTGGTAATCACTTCCACTTCCGGAATTTTCAAAATTTGCGGCAGCAGTTTTATGTCAACCGTTTTATCTTCCGTGCTGGTAATCCGGAGAGTGCTTTTTTTTACTTCAAATCCCACCATGGAAAAAACCAACTCATGGGTGCCCAACGGCACGCGTTTAATGGTAAATCGCCCGTCATCATCCGTGGCCGATCCGAGCATGGTGTTGGCGATGAAGACGTTGACGTTTACCAGCGGGCGGTTGTCGATCTCGTTTAACACCCGTCCTGTGATGGTGATGGTTTCTTTGGCCTGGGCCATTAACGGGTTCTGCAAGCCGGAGAGAATTCCTGATAAAGCGATAAAAAGGATAGAACCAATAAATCTCATCATAATCTGATTTGGATTAATTTGTAAATTACGCAAACTGAATCATTAAGTTTGGGCACAGTTGAAAATATTTTCGGTTAACATTTCCACATCTTTTGGAATTTGTCGCTATTGAATTTTACTCACCACCACGGTGAGATCATCGTGCTGCAAGGCGCTGTCGGTAAACTTTTTCACTTCCGCTCCCGCATAAAGCTGTTGGGCAATGCGGCCCTCAAAACCGAATAAGTTCGCTGTAATTTTCAGTAGGCCGATGCCCAGAAGAAGATCGCCGGTTAGAATGGAGTCGGTGGCTGTTACGGGAAAGCTCCTGGTGATGCTCACATTTGAGTGGGTGGATGAAAAAATGTTTTCATCGGTGGTCGAGCGGATATAGCGATAGTAATTGAAGCTGGCTATCGCGAATAAATATATCGCCAGGATGCTGAAAATATATCGCCATACGGGAGATTGGTTATCCATCGCAGCCATACCGTTTTCTCTTTCTACCTAATGGAAAAGTGGTTCAATATAGCGATTATCGCGGTTTTTTGCAATAATCATTTTAATAAAACTAACCGCTTGGTTTTTTGAAAGGCGCTGGTGGTGATTCGGTAAAAATAGACGCCCGCAGGCATGACGTCTTGTGCGTCATCGCGGCCATCCCACACCACTTTTTTCGTGCCAGGTTCCTCAAAACCATCTGCCAGCGTCCGCACTGTCTGACCCAGAAGGTTGTAAATTACCAATCGCACATGTGTGCTAACCGGCAATTGGTAGGCGATGGTGGTAGCTGGGTTAAACGGATTCGGATAATTGTCGAACAGCAGAAACGAATCCGGATTGCGGGTTCCTTCCTCTGGAACCGACGTGGTGAGTCCTGCAAATGAAAATACAAACAATCCTTCACCTTCATCGCTGACGTAGATGTTGCCAGAAGGCGCGAAGGGATAAGCCCCAAACGCACCACCAAACCGTGGGCCTGAAAGCTGAGGCGCGGTGTCAAATTCAGCCTCAATAGGTATGGGGGAACTGGCGGGCTGCGACACATCAAAAATGCGGAGGCCCGCTGAGTAATAGGAGGCAACGGCAAAGTTGTTGACGATGTAAAGATTGTGTACCGTGGCATTGGGATCGGCGATCTGGTTTACTTTCTGAGGGGCGGCGGGAGCGCTGATATCCCAGATGGTGATATCGGCAGGGCGATTGCTCTGGTCGGCCAATTCATCGCAAATGAACAGAAACTGCCCGTCCTCGGTAACCCAACCGCTGTGATGAAAGGCAATGTCTTTGTCGGTAATCGAGCCCAGCAGTTGCGGGTCGGCGGGATTTGACACGTCGTAAATATTCGTGCCCGAAAACCCGTGAAAGTCGAACAGGCGATCACCGATAACCGCGGCATCGTGTCCCCTAAAATCTCCGCTGTCCCAGACGAGGGCCGGATTCGTAGGGTCGGCGTTCAAATCCAGAATTTTCAGGCCGGGGTCTTCGAGATACATGTAACCGTTTTTCGCAATGAAGATGTTGTGAGCAGAGGGAAAGGAGCCAACAATTTTGGGCTCAGCCGGATTGGCAATATCCACCACTTTTCCTTCCCCGTTATCAAGACCGTTCACCGTGTAGGCAAAGTGTTGAAACGCTTTCACGTCGAAACCGGGCACGGAATCAAACACCGCCACCACCGTGGGATTTTGCGGAACGGTGACGTCCACGATGATCAGACCTGCGAATGGAGGGTCGGCGAAAATACCATGCCCTACTAAAGCGTACTCTCTACCGGTGTTCGTATCCACATATCCCCAAACGTCAGCGATGTCTTTTCCCGGAAAAGGCACATGAGCCAGCAACGTCAGCGAATGTTGACTCTGAGCATTGAGTGTGTTCAAATGAAGCAAATTGATAAGGGCGGTGGTAAGCACAAGTTTTAAAATACTGTTCATGAGTAACCCCTTGTGAATTAAATATGGATTTTATCTTTGATTGATGCGAAATAAGGAATTGAAAATCAGCAGAATGGTGAAACCATTACTCCCTCTCAATTAAAGAATATAAACCTTTTCATTGATTTTAAGTTTCAAAAACATTTATATTTAACAAATATTCATCGACGTTCCATTCATAAATTTATTGAGCTATGAATAAAATAAAAGTCTTATATATTGAAGACGATCCCGGACAACGAAACGAATTTAAACGGCTTTTGATTTTAAAAAAATTTCAAGTCGTGGCTGCGGCTTCGGGAGCGGAGGGGTTGCAGCATTTAAAGGACCGCGGGGCGGATGTGGTTCTGTGCGATCTGAATATGCCGCAAATGAGTGGCATGACGGTTCTCGAACAGATTAAACAATTGGATGCCGCGCTGCCAGTGATTTTGCTCACAGCGCACGCTACTCTGGATCAAGCCATCCGTTCACTAAAACAGGGGGCGTTCGATTTTTTGGTGAAGCCGCTGGAGATCAACCGCATCGAATCCACCGTGCATCATGCCATTGAGCAGGCCAAACTGCAAAAGGAGCTGCGCCAGTCTCAAGCCAGCCTGCAAATGCTCATGGAAAGTGTACCGGATATCGTTTACTCGCTGAATTCGGTGGGTGAATTTATCAGCATCAATCCGGCTGTGGAACCGTTGCTGGGTTACAAACCGTCCGAGATTTTGGGGACCTCGGTTTTTGATTATATCTACTCCGAAGACTGTCAGCAGGTAAAAAACGGTTTTGAAACGGCCATGAGAAATCAGGATGAGGCGGTGAAAACGCTGGAATTTCGCATGGTCACCCGCACTGGTGAAATTCGCGATTTTGAAGTGAACCGGAAATTGATTTTTGAGAAAGGAAAGGTGATCCGACAGGATGGCATTGCCCGGGATATCAGCAAGCGCAAGGAGCTTAAACAAGACCTGCAAAATTACTCGGAAGAGCTGGAAAAGCTCATTGAAGAGCGGACGGCTAAATTAGAGTACACCACCCGGCAGCTGGCGGCGCTGAACGCGGTCTCCAACCGATTCAGCCAGATTTATGATGAAGACGTGTTGTTCGAAGAGGTGCCCGAATGGTTGACCCACAGCCTGGATTTTGATCGCGCTTCGGTGTTTACTGCTGAAAACGGTAAATTGCAGTTGCGCTCATTTTGTTTGGAGAAGGATTCGCAGGAGCGGGTGGAACGATTTACCAAAAAAATGCGCTCCGGTAAAATTATTTTGCCTTTTTTGTTGAAAGAGAGCTTCGAGCAGAATAAAACCATTTATGTGCCGGATGTCAATAGAGACTCGCGCTGGCCAAAGGAATCAAGACAGCTCATCAAGACCCGCGCCATCGTGGTTTCTCCCATAAAAGTCAATAAACAACCCATTGGCGTGATCGCCGGCAACATGCAGCATCATGAACGTGAAATGGATCCGCAGGATGTGGTGCGTTTTGAGATGTTCGCGAATATGGTGGGGCTGGCCCTGGAAAACATTCGAGTTTATCAATCGCTTGAGAAAAAAGTTTTAGAAAAAACCCGCTCCCTGCGGGAGGCCAACCGGCAATTGCGCGAGAAAGCCAAAGAGCTGGAAAATAAAACCTTTTCCCTGGGCAAAGCCAATGTGCAGATGCTGGCAATTCAGGAGGAGCTGGAAGAAAAGAACGCCCGAATGGAGGAGCTGCTGAAAAAGCTTTCGGAAAGCAAAAACCGCCTGGAAGCGATTCTGGATTCTTCCATTAGCGCCATCGTCATGGTGGATCTGCAGAACAACATCATTGCCACCAACCGCCGCTGTCAGGAATTTTTCGGCATTTCGGTGGAGAAAATTCTCAAACAGCCGTTCAAGAGTTTTGCGGAACAAATCCGCGGCTGTTTTGAGCACGGCTCAAAGTTTGATACGCTCATCAAAACCTTGCTGAGAAAACCAGACCCCATTTACGACCGCGGCATCGAGCTGGATAAAATTTATGAGCGCTCCCTGAACCTGGTTAAACCCCAGGCTCGATTTGTGTCGCTGTTTTCGGTGCCGGTGCTGGATAAAAACAATCGTGAATTGGGTCGGGTGTGGACGTTTACCGACAACACTGAGATGAAACGCGCCGATGAACAATTGCGCTCCATTGTGGACGCTTCGCCGGTGCCGTTTCTGGTCAGCCGAAAAAAAGACGGCAAAGTTTTTTACGCAAACGCACCCATGGCGGAATTGCTGGGCCTGGCAAAAAATAAATTGATCGGCAGCAAAACGCCGGATTTTTATTACCAAGCCAAAGATCGCAAGCTCATTATACAAAAAATAAAGCAAGACGGATTCGTACATGACCACGAAGTGCGCATAAAGGCGGCTAACGGCAAAGTTTTGTGGATGCTGTTATCCATAGAAACCGCGGAAGTCGGTGGGGAATCCGTTCTGATCGGTGCGCTTTACGATATCGACGAGCGCAAATTGGCCGAAGAGGCTTTGAAAAAAGAGCGTAATTTTGTGTCGACGGTGCTGGATACGGCCGGCGCCCTGGTGGTGGTGCTGGACTTACAGGGTCGCGTGGTGCGCTTTAACCGGGCTTGCGAAGAAACCACCGGTTATAAATTTGAGGAAGTTAAAAATAAATTTTTCTGGGATCTGTTTCTCATTCCTTCGGAAATTGTGCGCGTGCGTACCATTTTCAATGAGCTGCTGGCAGGGGATTTCCCCAGCTACAATGAAAATTACTGGATGACCAAAGATGGGCAGCCGCGGTTGATTGCCTGGTCCAACACCGCCGTGCTCGACAGTCACAGCGAAGTCGAATACGTCATCGGTACCGGCATCGATATTACCCAACGCAAGCAGGCTGAAGAAAAATTGCGACTGTATCGGGAAATATTCATCAACTCAAAGGATGCCATTGCTATCTATGATCCCGAGGGCCGGTACATCGAGCAGAATTCGGCGCACCGTAAGCTGAACAATTATTCTGATGAAGAACTGTTGGGTAAAACCCCGTCGCTGGTGACAGGCGAAGAAGTGTTTCAAAAGATTGGCGCCTCCCTAACTGAGAAAGGCAGTTTTCGCGGGGAGATCGTCACCCAGCCCAAAACCGGCCCGCCCATCAATGTGGAGCTGTCTTCGTTTTCCATTTATGATGAGGGAAAACAGGTGCATTGCCACGTGGGATTCGCACGAGACATCACGGAGCGGAAACAAGCGGAAGAAAAATTAGCTACCCGCATGCGTTACGAGGAAGGGCTTGCCCGCTGTTCGCGCACTTTGCTGGAAGGCCGAGATGAGCAGGATGCTTTAAATTCGGCCATCAATCATCTGCTCACCGCGGTGGAGGTGGGACGAGTGTATATTTATGAAAACTTTAAAGACGATGCAGACGGGTTGTGCATGCGGCGAACCCATGAAGCCTGTGCGTCCGGCATCGAGCCGCAAATTGACCGCCCGATTTTACAACACTTGCCGTATGAAAACGGTTTCAAGCGCTGGCAAAATATTTTGTCCGACGGCAAGCCCTTGAAAGGCGATGTGGCGAACTTTCCAGAAAGTGAGCGGCTTTTGCTGGCGCCGCAGGGCACGCTGTCTATTCTGATTCTGCCCATCACCGTGGGCAATAAATGGTACGGATTCATCGGTTTTGATGTGGTGAGTCGACCGCGCGATTGGAGCACAGAGGATATTCGTCTGTTGCAAACAGCCGCGGAAATGATCGGACGCTACATCGAGCACAAAGAGGCCGAAGAAGCGCTCTGTGAAAGCGAAGAGCGATTTCGTAATCTGGTGGAAAATGCCAACGACATCATTTATTCTTTAACGCCGGATGGAAAGTTTTCCTACGTATCCCCAAACTGGACCGATATTCTCGGACACGAAGTTCAAGAAGTTCTGGGCAAGTCATTTGAGCCGTTTGTCCACCCGGATGATTTAGAAGCCTGCCAGAATTTTCTGCACTCGGTCATCGAGAGCGGCAAGAAACAGAGCGGCATCGAATATCGCGTGCGGCACAAAGATGGCAGCTGGCGCTGGCACATTTCCAGCGCCTCGCCTTTGATGGATAGCGAAGGCCGGGTGCTAAATTTTATCGGCATTGCGCACGATGTCACGGAAAGAAAAAAGTTTTTAGATGCGCTGGAGGAAGCTAACCGCCACTTACGGGAAACCCAGAGCCAGTTGGTGCAATCGGAAAAAATGGCGTCCCTGGGTATGCTGGTGGCGGGTATTGCCCATGAAATCAACACCCCCATTGGTGCCGTGCACAGCATGCACGATACCTTGAAGCGGGCGGTGGCTAAACTGAAAACCGTCCTCAAAGAACAATTTTCCCAGGAAATTTACGAAAATCACGACATTGCAATGCCGCTGAAAATCATCGATAACGCCAACAAAGTCATTGAATCGGGCAGCGCCCGGGTGACCAACATCGTACGCAGATTAAGAAGCTTCGCCCGTCTCGATGAAGCAGAGCTGAAAACGGTGGACATCCACGAGGGTTTGGAGGACACGTTGACGTTGATTCATCATGAAATTAAGCATAAAATCCAGGTGGTTAAAGATTACGGGAAAATTAAACCCATCTCCTGCTATCCGGGCCGTTTAAACCAAGTCTATTTAAATCTGTTCATCAACGCCAAACAGGCTATTCCCGACCGTGGCCAAATTGTCGTCCGCACCTACCAGAAAGAGCAGTATGTCTTCATCGAAATTAGGGACGATGGCGTGGGAATACCGCAGGAAAAGATCAGCAAGATATTTGATCCGGGATTTACCACCAAAGGCGTGGGGGTCGGTACCGGTCTGGGTTTATCGATTTGCTACCAAATTATTCAGGATCACAAAGGTATCATATCTGTGGAAAGCGAAGTGGGCAAAGGTTCGAAATTTACCATTGCTTTGCCCTTGAATTTAGATGAGTTGCTGGGGAGAACCTAAACCTTTTCGCTGTCGCTGCTGCGAAAACAGGACCACGACAAGCGTCGGGGGTAAACGAAAAGCACTTCTGCAGCATGCCCATTGCCGATTGAGGATGATGGCGGATATCGGAATTTACCGACCCATAGTTTGTAAGCACACCCTTTCACCTTCCCCGCAATCTGATATACTCAATATTGTTTGGATAGGCCTTTTTGGACACTTCAACCTATCGACAACAAAATGTCGATGTACGGCGCTAAGCGCCTCCACAGAAAAGACCTGGGTTGTTTGCCCGATTTATTGGTGTAAATGCTTAATTGGCGGAGTAAGTATTGATTCGCGCTGGATTGAAATCTACTCGCGGCGAGGTGAATCGAAACTTTTTTCCGTCCAGTGCTTCCAGGTCATCCACCCAGAGCGCGTTTTCGTTGTATTTAACGAAATACGGCCGCATGGCTAATTCCGGCTTGCGCGCTTGCAGCATGTTCAGCACCAGGACTTTCTCGCCATTGATTTCATTCACCCCCACGATCTGTATTTTACCCTGTGTGGCCGACATGCTCGGCCCGCGAACGGTCCGGGCCAGTCCGCTCACCTGTTGAATGGCTTTTCGATAGATGCACCAGGCTCTGACCAGCGGCACGCCAAAATAGTGTTGGGCGCCGGTGTCTCTCACCACAAACATGTAATAAGGAATGCAGCCTAGATGTACCTGCTTGCGCCACATTTTTACCCAGACATCGGCGCGGTCATTGATGTGCCTGAGAATGGGAGACTGCGTTCGAATCTGGGCGCCGGACCCCTGAATGCGTTTGATGGCGGCTCGCACAGCGCGCGTGGACAATTCTATAGGGTGGGAGAAATGCGCCATAAAGGCTAAATGTTTTCCCGAATCCACAATGCGTTTGAACAGACTGATGATTTCATCTCCTTCGGAGCCTTCAATGAATTTATAGGGCCAGAAAGACAGCGATTTTGAACCGATGCGAATGGTCTTGAGGTGTGGCAGATCGGCATCGAGCAGGGCATTCATGTAATGAGTCAGCAATTTTGGTTTCATGATCATGGGGTCGCCGCCGGTAAACAGCACATCCGTGACTTCGGGATGTTTTTTAAGATAGGCTACCAGAAGCTCTGTTTCACGCATGGCGAACTTGTATTCGTCCATCCCCACGAACTGCGGCCAACGAAAACAAAACGAGCAGTAGGCGTGGCAGGTTTGCCCCTGACTGGGAAAAAACAAAACGGTTTCTCTGTATTTGTGCTGCAGACCGCTGAGTTTTTTTCCATTCAATTCTGGGACGTTGTGCTCTAACTGACCGCCCGGGTGTGGGTTGAGCTGCAGGCGAATTTTGTTCGCGATCCCTTCAATTTCAGCTTTGTTTTTGCCGCGGATGATGGCTCGTTCGATTTCCTCAAAGTGTTCTGGCAGCAGCATGTCACGCTGGGGGAAGGTGAGCTTGAACATCGGATCATGCGGCACATCTTGCCAGTTGATCAGTTTTTCTACCACGTAATTGTTGGTTTTAAAGGGCAAAACCTGTGCAACCACTTTCATGTCGAACTGCAGCTGTTCAGGGAGGCGTTTGATTTGCGGGATGTCGGTAAAATTTTGAAGAGCGTAAGATTTATATTTTCGCTTAAAGTTTAGATGTTTGTCCCTCCCATATTGAGTTTTGAGATGCATACCGTTTACCTTTCTGTGGCGATGTTTTTCTTAAAACTTTCAACTTGATCCTGCTCTAACTATCTCATTATCGCGATACCGAAAATTATACTTGTCTATAATGTAACATTTTTCAGGAATTATTCAAGCGATTTCGTCATTTCCTTATGTTTGATATTAATTTCGATCCTCTCCAGAAAAACCGTAAGTTATTTATCTTTAACTGCTTAGATGGATATGAGATTGGGTGTTATTTTTTAACTCTCAAATGAGAGATTTAGTGTTGAATGGTCCTGTCAACGGGTTCCGGTGTTCTGAATCAGGGGTGTTCACGCTTCAGAGAAAGCGTGTTTTTCCCTTCACTCGAGCACACCGACCCCCTTCAGTCAAGAATCGCTCAATTTCGTTTAACGAAATGTCCATGATTGAAATCTGGCTAAAAATAAAACATCAGCTCACTGCGCAACCCGAAGAGGTTTTTGCCTTGAGTGGTGAATGCTGTACCCGGTAAAAACCATTCGGCTGAAATGGCCAGTTCCAGCGATTTCCACGGCCTGCTGTGCACCACCATCTCGGCACTGGTACCTAAGTTAGTGTGCACGCCAGCAGGCGAGATTCCTAAACTGTTGCTCAGTACCCGTGTTGAAGCTTTTACCTGTCGATATTGGCGCCAGATAGTCTGAACGGTAATTTGTTTTGAAAAAACATAACCCAAACTAATCGCATGGAATTTCAAATTTGACAGTTCCGGTGAAAGCAAACCGCCATAATAATACAACCGTTTCTGATTACCGTATTTATAGTAATTCAATTGCAGACGCGGTTGTCGGAATCGTTCATCCACCCCTTCGGTGTTTTCATCGTCTGCAGAGCCGTAAGCAAAATGGTAGGACAGAAACGGTCCTGTAAGCCGGGCCAATGGCCGGACGATAACGCCGCAGTCAAAACCATAGCCTTCGATTTGCACATTTGCATCCCGACTGGTATATTTGGCGGCTTGTGTCCACCACTCCAGAGATCGGGCAATTTTACCGCGGGTTTGAACAGCCAGCCACAATGGGTTATGCCGACCAACCCGCTGGTCGATTTCCTTGATGGCGTAAAAATACGTTTTGAATGAGCGACTGATTCGGTAATAAGCGCTACCGATGAAATGTAATTGGCTGCTGTGCGTGTCATTTTGAGTCAAGGAACGGCTCACGGCTGCACTAATTCGTAATCCGCTTCGGTGGTAATTTAGCTGCACTGCATCGAGCCGGCGGTCCATCAACCAGGTGCGAATATCCCGGAAGCGTTGGCGGCCAATTTTAAATTGCAAACCCTGCAAGCCGGCCAGATCGTGTAACGATAAATAAAGATCGCGTACACGAAACTTAAAGCCCTGTGTGGTGTTGGCGGCCGGAATGGTTGGGTTGAGACCGTCTCGCCAGTAAATTTCCACGCGAGCATAAGCTTGAATGAGTCTCGAAAGGTTTGTGCGCATGGTGGTTTGTAATTTTAAGTAGCGCCGGCTGGCCCCGCTCAGCTCTTCTTCCGGTAAATCGGTAGCGCGTGTGTTGTCAGAAAACTTAAACTTGCCGTCAAGGATCATTTTTTCCGAATGAGTTTTGGTCAAATCCGGCAATTTACTGTTAAGCGGGGTCAGGGTCTTCGATGAAATTTGCCCGGCATATTTTTTGTTTAGCTGCAAAATGACGGACCCCACGTGGTAAGTTGGACGGTCATTTTTTGGATTTTTTGTGATCCGCAGGGGACCGGCGATTTCAACATCCCGATCTTTTGAATACTGAAAAATGCGGATTTCTTGTGCTTTGAATTTTTCTTTCTCAAACTGACCGAGCACTTTCACACGGACGTTTTTTTTGACAGCAGGGTGCGCAGCCGGTTTACCGCTCATGTAAAAGTAGTGGGTTTCATCTGAAACGATCACCTCGATGCCGGCCAGAACGAATCCGGCCCGTTCCGATTGCATCGATTGGATGATCCCCTCGAAAATAACTATCTTACCGGGCATCGCTTTTTTGATACTTCTTACTTTGATGACGCCGCTTTTTTCAAGATTACCCTGAGCTTTGACCCAGAAACGGTTGTTTGAGCCGGCCATCGCTGTACCACATAAAATGATGAATAAATAGATACTTATTTTAACCAGAAAGCTGCTAGTCTTTTTTGAAATGGTGGACATTTGTTTTACCTCATATCTACTCGTGTGAAGGATGAGTTGAAAATCTATTTTGATTGATTATTAAAGAGTTTTCATGGTTTCCTGAATTTTATTCGGGACTCACTATGAAAAATATATCATCAGGCCGCCAGATGCATTTTACGTTCAATGCTTATCGATTCAGGTTTGATGACGGGTTGAGATCTTTCTTCAAAGGTGAATCCGTATCGCGTCCAGGCGACTTTGACGATTTCATTGATCAACGACTCAAAAGTGTAACCCGCATTCCGGGCCGCCAGCACAAACGTGCCGCCCTGACCCAGCGACGCCATGGAGTTGATTTCCAGCACATAAGGATTACCAAATGGATCGATACGTAAATCCACGCGGCTATAATCTTTGCATTGGCACACACGAAAAGTGTTGAGCACGATATCTTTGATGCGTTCAGCCAGTCTGGGCTCGATATTCACAGGGCATATTTTCTCGGGTTCGTCCATTGTGCGATGAAATTTGTCATCGCGGGTGAGCATGGCATTATCGCGGCCGTTGAAGTCCAATTCGACGAATGGCAGCACCTCAGGACGTTCGTTTCCCATCACACTGATGCACAGCTCTCGGCCCGGAATAAATTCTTCCACCAGGGCGTCTTGCTGGTACTGTGCGGTCACCGAAAGTACGGCAGTGATTAACTCCTGGCGATTATGCACCAGATGCAAACCACAACTGGTCGATTCGTGACGCGGTTTTACGACCAGCGGAAAGTGAAAATCGCTTTGGAATTCATCGTCGGCTCTCGACAAGACACACATTTTGGGTGTGGGAATGCCAGCGCTTTGAAGGATCATTTTGGTGACCACTTTGTCCAGAGCCAGCGAGTGCCCAAGCGGATTGGCGCCGGTATACGGCACGCCAGCCATCTCCAGCATGCCGGGAACGTGCGTGTAGCGACAGTTGCCCTGAATTCCGTAAGCCATGTTGAAAACCAGCCCCGTAGGCCGACCCTGGTCGTCCAATGGAATGAATTTTTTCAGCTTCGCAAACAAGGAAGTATCTCCTTCCAGAACTTTGATTTCATGACCGCAAGCACGTAACGCGTCCATTATCCGCTGGACGGATTTTCGACCATAGGTTTCCGGACTAACTCGTCCAAATCTGTTGATGATACCTTCATTTTTTCGATTTCTGACTACGGCAATTTTCATCTGTAACAACCTCCGATGGACATTTTTTTTCAAATTAAATGGGGATGGTGATAAACTGAATCTTTTGAATTAACGGTCGCTTTTTTGGTAAATACTTTTGCACTTTTTCGATTCCTCTTTTTCACGCGTGGCGCCGGATTCAGCTTGTGCAGCAGTTTAAAATTGGCATGGCCAACGATGCCGACGATGAGACCGAGGTGAACGAGCATGAATTCCGGGTAATGCAAGATCATGGCTTTCAGACCGGGAATGCCGGCCAGGGAATTGATGACCACCGCAACCAGGATGGTCATCAAGGCGCGCCAGCTTGCGGATTGGACGCCTTCGTTATTCAACGTTTTGGCAAATCCTTCGGCTGCAAAGGTCAACACCACTACCGGCAGCAAGCCGACTTTGAGGAACGAATTCAGGCCCATTGACATTCCGACTTTCAAAGTCACTAATACCATGAACGACACCAGACTCAAAACCATGGCGATGCGGCCAAAATAGGGCAAGCCGGCAGACCTAAGCAGAGGACGAATTGCGGCGATGACGACCATAACCGCAACCAGAAACATCGTACCGATTGTAAATCCGGTATATTGAAAGGCTAACGCAATGAGAATGGGGCGGACCGGGCCGAGCACCCGCACGCCCAGCGTCAGTCGGAAAATTACCACTACCACCGCTCCGAAAGACAGCATCATTAAGCGCTGCACGTGCGAAAGCATTTCAGACGGTAAATCAGTCAACGTGAATGCCAGCGTAAATTTTTGAGCCAGAGGCCAGGGCAGCAGTTTTGCGATGAGGATAATTCCGGGTAAAATAAAAAGAAATGATAAATACCAATGAACCCTTGCCTTCGAAAGGGGTTTGATCTGTTGTAATTTTCCGTTTTTATTGACGATCATGGTGTTGTTTTTTTTTGATTTATTTTTTTGCAATTTAGAATCCTCCGGCCATCCCATCTCGGCGGGGGTCCGCTGCGGCTGTTTTAATTTGATCGGCGTCCTGCCCAATGGCCAGGGCTTGCGCTCCAGCCATGGCAAAACTGTGTTTAGAACGAATTACTACTTTGTTAAAATGGGACTTCAAATTTTGTATATTAGCAGCCGTTGCAGCGGGTTTTTCAATCCAGACTTTGCCGTTTAATGGAGCATGTACACGCGGCGCGGTTATGGCTTCTGCAACCGATTTGCCGTGATCGACAATTTGTGAAATGATCTGCAAAATCGATGAAATAATCCGGCGGCTGCCGGCCGCCCCCAGCGCTAAAACCACCTGGCCGTCTTTCAACAAAAAGGTCGGGGCGGCATTACTGCGCGGTAAACATTTGCTGGCAAGCTGATAGGGGTGGCGATAGCGCGGACAGGTGGACAGATAGTTGTTGTAAAGAAAACCGAGCGGACGATTTACCACCAGCGCACCAAATAGCGATTGAATCGATTGTGTGAGCGCCGCCACGTTACCCTGCTCATCTGCCACACACAAATGGGTGGTTTCACCCACCTCTTCATCGCCCTTTTCCATGGCCTTCACACTTTGCTGAAGTTTGAGCTGTAAAGCCAGCTCGTCACTGCGGTTGTCGCTTAAAGCCCATTCCCGAATCGAATAGGTAAAATCATCGGGATGAATGGGAAATTTCTCTCTTTCGACAAAGGCCGCATAAACCGCTAATGCCACCGACTCGTACCATTCCGCATCGCTGATTTTTTGGGAACGGTCCAAAAGTCGGTCTAACAACTTTAAGGCTAAAAGTAATTGCAAGCCGCCACCCGGTGGGGGTGTGGTCAGCACTTCGAATCCCCGGTACTGAATTGAAATGGGACGTCTCTGAACGGGTAGATTGAACGAGTTTAAGTCGGTTTTGGTGATCAGACCACCATGGGCTTTCATGTCCAGGGCAATTTGTTCGGCCAGTTCTCCCTGATAAAAATCTTTGCAGCCGTGCAGGACGATCCGTTCGAGCGTTTTTGCCAGCCTGGGTTGTTTGAATATTCCGGAGGGCGCTTTTAGCCAGCGCCGCCGGCTTAGCAGGCGGGTTTTACCACATTCGAGTTTTAAGTTATTCAATCCCCAGCCGACTTGTCTTCGTTGCAATTCGGTGATTTTGAATCCGTCGTGGGCCAGACGAATGGCGGGCTGCAAAACCGTGTCCAGCGACAATGTGCCGTAACGCGCCTGAGCTTTCGCCAGCGTCACCGGTGTGGAAGGAATAGTGCAGCTCCGGAATCCAAACTGCTGCTGCCGGCGGCGAACACTTTTCAAGGACACGCCGGCCGGAGCTTGTGAATGGCCGTCCAGATACACAATTTCACCTTGACTTAACTGCAGCAGCAAACTGGTCTGTCCGCCCAATCCCGAACCAGCGGGTTCGCAGACCGACAGCGCCCAGGCGGCAGCCACCGCCGCATCGATGGCGTTGCCGCCTGCGGCTAAAATTTCCATTGCGGCATGAGTGGCCTCCGGGAACGCGCTGGCCACTGCGGCCTTTTGTACGGTGACCGCTTTTCCAGAACACAGCGGGTTGGCTGCTTGATTGACTATTTTTGGCGTGGATATCATATTTCAAATGGATGTTTTCTTTGGTGGTTTGTCAATTTCCGAATCACTTTTTATGTGTTGGATTTTTGTTGCCTCTGCTTTCAGTTTCGACGGTAAGAGTCAAGAATCATACCATGTATTTTCAGGAAAATTTAATTTTCTATTAATTAAGAACTTAGTGCAATTCAAATTTTAGAGTGGAAATTCGCGATGTAATTTCTATGTGCAGAATTTGAAAATGCTATGTGCAAAAAATGCGCTTAACAGAATTGGCCACGGGTGCCCTTTCCCGTCAGCAGCTGATCTCTAATTCAACATTTTAGTTGACAACTTGATTTTGTAAAGTTATATTGTAGTGTTTGAAAGAAATTTACCTGCCAACCAAAATTTCAAGAATAGCAACAATTAATTTATCACCTTTTCACTAATCAGTAGGAGGGAGTTATGAATTGGACCAAGGCGTTAATTGCTGGGGTCGTTGGTGGGCTTGCCGTCAGTGTGTATAATTTCATTATGCACGAAATGATTATGGGTGCAACTTATGATGGCCTTGCGGTTTTCAGACAAGATGCAAATCCCATCTGGTTTTCTGTTGTGGCCATCGTCGTTGGAATAGCGGGTGCGATGTTGTTTGCAAAGAGTCGCGCATCCTGGGGCGCAGGTATTAAAGGCGGGGTAAATTTTGGATTCTGGGTTGGTTTGATAGGATTTTTTGCGCAATTTTATAATCCACTTGTAATCAACGAATTCCCTTATTATCTGAGCTGGTGCTGGGGCGGCATCATTCTTATCGGTTGGATGGTGTTTGGCGCGGTAGCGGCTTTGTTGTATAAAGAATAGAAATAGAAACCCTTCCAAGTTAACATAACCTTCCAGGTCTCAGAGACCTGGAAGGTTTAATTTTTTACACCACTTACTCCACCAACAATTATTCAGTCCACGATTTAATTCCCACTTAAAACCGCTTTTGTTTGAAATTATAACTGATACAGATACTGAAATTTCATAAAAAACTGTCGGGATGACAGCTTGTAACCGGATACCTGATCAAAATTGCTGCGGTAGTCCAGCGTGGAACCGATGAAGAACGCGGTAAACGCGTTGATCCGGTAAGTCAGCAGCGGGTCGAACTCGAGCTTTTTACTGAAGTCGTTGTACTGCACAACCAGTCTGAAAAACAATTGACGGTTGAACTGATAATTGAGGCGTGTTCGGAAAATGTACCCGCTGAAAAAATTTTCTCCTCCACCCATTGGTCGAAGCTTTGAAAAATTAAACGACGGTTGAATGATCCATCTCTGTGTCGGTTTGATGGTGGCCCAGATATCGAAGTTGGTGCTGATTCCCAGTTGCGGATCGTCAAAGTCTCGGTAAATAGAGCGACCGCGGGCAAAAAAGAAACCTACTCGGATGGGATCGCTGAAGTTTGAGTTCACGTTCATCATAAGCCGCCTGATTCCTGAGAAGTCCATATCTGCAAACCGCTCCGTGGAAAAAACATAACTTATCCAGAGAAAAGTCTGGGCTTTCAAATTTGCGTTGATGGACGATTGCACCCATTCGTCTTTTCTTACTCCGTTGTAATTCCATATCCGGCCATAATTGACATTGGGCGAAATGCGGTCGAGAAATTTGGATTTTGGCCAGAAGTTTAGCCCGGTCCACACCAGGGCCTGCCGGCGATCGTTGCCGGTGACAAAGCCGTTATCAGCGCGAAAGGTCGGGCTCCACTGCCAGTAATCCACATCGAAGTTCCAGGTTCGGGCATCGCGCTCCACACTGGCGTACAAGGCGTTTCCCCAGAACGATTCGCCATCGAAAGCGCCGGTATGGCGGTCTTTATTAAACTGGAACTGCTCGCCGAGCTGCTCTTCGATTTCCAGCGACAAAGTAGAATCACTCGGCTCTTCGGTGTGACTGGCCACGTACTGCCATTCAAAGCGGTAGTTCTTTAAAAAACGCACCGTGCCGTCGATTCCCACAACGGTTCCAGAGCCCCCGCCACTTAACCTTCGGTCAGTCAACAAAGCGCCCACGTAGGAATCTTCCAGAAAAGTTTGCTTAAATCTGAAAATGTTGGTGGTGCTTCTGGTGTCCGTGCTCAAAATGGCGCTTTGTTCTTCAAACGGTAAAATAATCGGAGTACTTTCATCCACGGCTCCCATGTATGCTACGCTGGTACGGTTAAAGCGGCCAGTCAATTTAGCCGCCACGATGGGGTTGTTCATGGAGCGCGTGTAAACTGCGCGAATAAACGTTCGAAATAGATCGCTGCCTTCCTGGTAAAACGGCCGCCGTTCCGGGAAGAAAAGTGCAAACGTGCTGTTGACATCGATCTGCGCGACATCGGCTTCCACCTGACTAAAATCCGGATTAAACGCCAAATCCGCCGTCAGGTTTGAGGTGAAGTTGTATTTTAATCCCAGTGCCAGATCGCCTTCCAATCCCTCGTTATTAAAGCCGGCCGTGGGATTTTCGCTGTCATTTAGAGATCCAAATTGTGAGCTCACCACCGACGGTAGAAATTCAATGTTTTTTCCAGACTTGATGCCTTTGAGCCCTTTCAAGGTGCCGTACTGGCACAAAAAGCAGGGCTCGTCGCGGTCGATGGCGGCCCAGGAGTACGTGCGGCGACTGTCTCGGGGATGGGTGATCCAAAAAGTTGCACGCCAGTTTTGTTCATCGCGGTCGGGAAAACGCAAGCTGCGGAACGGGATGGCCATTTCAACCTGATATCCGCTGCTGGTGATTTGGCCTTTTGAATAGTAAACAATGTTGAAACTGTCGTCTTCACCGCCAGTGGAAGAAAACCGCGAGTCACCCTGAATACCCAGCGGATTGGCAAAGAGAAAATAAGCCCAGGACGCGTCCCCGTAGGTGTCGAGCAAAATCCCCACATAGTCATCCGACCACATTTCGTCGCGATCGCGCATGGAAGTACGAATTTTGCTGGGGTCGTCTTCCACTTTAAAAGCCAGGTAAAGATGCGCATCGTCGTATGTCACCAGGACTTCGGTGTGTACCGAAGGCTTGGCTTTTTCATCCGGATAGGTTTCCGAGAAATTACTGGCGGTGGCGGCTCCGTTCCAGCCGCGATCGTTAAGTTCACCGTCGATGGTGATTTTCCCCGCAACTCGCAAAATTTCAAGGGTAGGTTGAATGTTCGGTTGAAAATCAACCGCGCCATTGCTTTCTTTGATGTGAGAAATTTGCGCAAAACAAAAACCAACATTCATGATAAAAAATATTGAAATCATCATTTGGGAAAGCATGATTACTACTCCAAGTGAATATTACTTCAGCCGAGCACTGATTAAAATGGTTGATTTTCGAGGTAAAATGTTTATCTAATTCATCAGACGGTACAATTGTAGGACGCCCTTTTTTAAAAAAGGTTGTACCGCGCAGTGTAAATATTTTTGAATGAAGCAAAAAAAATCATGATTATGATTTGTGAAGAAAAGGAGAAGGATTGGTTATCCAATGATCTCGATTGACAATAATGGAAGATTGCTGAGCTAACGCGACTGTCGAAAAAGTCAATTTAAATGAATTCTTCATGTGGAGACCTTCGACACAGTTTATCCTGAGCTTGTCGAAGGGCTCTGGCTGAAGCAGAAATCTACTTTTTCGATAGTCTCAATGGGATTACCGTAAGGGGTGGGCTTTTCAAAATGACAAATAAAGGGTGGCTGTTGCTCAATCCACCGGCAGCCAGTAGCTGAATTTTACAGCCAGGAAATTATCGCCTTCGGCTGAGAAACTATCAAAAAGCGAGCCAGGAGTAACCAAATCGCCGGCATCTTTTTCCGCGGACCGATCTTGCTGCCATACCAGAAAGAAGGTGCTACCCCGACGCCATTCCCATCGCAGAACGAAATTGCTGCGAAAGGAGCGGTTGTTGAAATCTTTGTTTTCCAGCTTGAATTGCTCGTCGCCATCGGTGACCAGGAAGGTGCCGTCTTCATTTTCTGTGAGGGTGGTGCCGTCGGTGCCGTAAAATCGCAGGTGTCTGCTGCGGGGATTCAACAATTCGCCGTGTTTAAAGCGATGGCCGCTGGCAGCGAAAGGCTCGGCATATACTTCCAGACTAAGGTCCGGAGTGAGCGCATAATTCAGTCGGAATTGAGCCGACAGCGTGCTGCGATCGATAAAAGAAAAAATAACCCTTTTATCAAAGGTTTCCTGACGGCCACCATCATATGTATCAAAATACTGACGTGGATTTCTCTTGCGCGAATAGTGCGGATTGACGGATAATTCCCAGCGATCTCCCGGTTTAAAAGTCAGACGACCATTGGCGTTGTAGCCCCAGCCGTCCAGCTCATCTTTGCTGTAAGAAAACGAGCCCGACCAGTTGGTTTTGGCTGCTCGGCTGCTCGAGAGTCGGGTACTGATTTGCCACTCAGCGCCGGTACCCATGATCGGTCCGCCCCGGGTGAGGGTGGCGCTGAATGCGGCCGGCCGGTAGCTTAAATCCAACGAGCTGCGCCAAAAATTTTTCCAGGTTGCATTTAATTCCAGTTCCAAATTGGAACGCAGGCGGTCGCCGGCATAATTCCAGTTGTTGGAATATCCCAATTGCAATCGGTAGTCCCTAAATATCGTTCCGGGTGTGTTTTCCCGATAACGCAGGCTGCCGGAAAAGGACAAAAGGTCGGCGGTGCGCAGACGGCCGACGTCGTTAATTTCGAAAGTGGGCGATATGGCCGAAAATTCCGCTTCCCATAGCCAGTGCTCACCGCTGTTTTTGCTGAATTCCACCGCGCCCGTGTAACCAAACAAAGACGTCCGGGTAGAATCGAGCGTGACGTGGTTGGCGTCCGGCCGTTGGAAATAGCGGGCGCTGGACCGTTGCGCACGCACAATGGCTAGGGGATGCCCTTGAATGAACGAAAAGCCTAAATGGCCGCGCACAACGTATTTGCCGCCCTGAAAGCGCAGATTCCAATCGGTGTTGCCACCGTAAGCCTGTCGGTTCAATTTTTTCGCCAGGGAATCGCCGGGAGAAACATCCCGCCGAATGCCCGTAAACATGAGCCCCACAGTCGAGGCGGAAGGCCCAAATTCCTGCTGCAGCCGCATGACGCCGTAGCCAATGAGCGGCTCGACTTCGGAGCGACCGGTGGAGTCGTAGTCACTAAAGTAAGTACGGGCTTGCTCCCGGGCGGTGATGGCTCCCAACACGCCCACCGAAAGTCCCGAATTCAGCCGGCCGGTGAGTTTGGCCGCGCTGAGGATGGTGGTATTTTCAGGCGTGTCGTCATAATCGCCTTCGGTTTCGCCGTGCGGCGGTGCGCCGATACGACGTGAATAAAAATAGGCGGGGCCGTCATTTTCAAACAATTGCCGGCCTTCGATGAAAAACGGGCGTTTCTCCGGGAAAAATGTTTCAAAAGCCGTTAAATTGACTTCGGCCGGGTCGGCTTCCACCTGTCCAAAATCCGGATTCACTGTGGCGTCCATAGTCAGGTTGGGACCTAATCCCATTTTCAGGTCTAATCCTACTCTGGAATCGAATTCATGTCCACTGTGGAATGGGTTGTCGGGGTCAATGTCGCTGGTGAGAGTGGCGCTGCTGGTTTCGTACGGCAGGAATTCAATCCGCCGCGAGGGCTTGATGCCGTTCAAGCCCACTAAATCGCCAAACCGGGAAGCCCAGCCGGTTTCATTTTTGGGCACCAGTACCCAGTAGAGATCTTCGTTGGTGTTGGGCAGCCAGCGGTTGATGTTAACCCCCCAGACTTGTTTTTCTCTGTTGCTGAATCGTAACTGGGAAAAAGGAATTTTCATTTCAGCACCCCAACCGATAGAATCGATGGCGGCCTCCGCATCCCAGACTGGATTAAATGAATATTCTCTGCCGCGATAGCTATGATCTTGAGGATGATAATAATCCAACCGCACCCCTGCTGCCGTCACTCCAAAACTATAGGCTGTGCGCCGATCATAATAAGTGTCCAGCGAAACGATGATACGCTCGGAGTTTCCAGCCCGGTCTCGGCGGGTGACGTAGGCTTGCAATTCTTCGGAATTGTTGAAATACATGCGGGCGCCCACATAAAGCGCTTCATCATCGTAAAGAAATCCCACCTCGGTTTTATTCATCGCCGTTTCTCCTTCGTTAGGGTTCCTCTGAAGAAAATCCGAAACAAAGTACGCCTGATTCCAGACTTCTTCATCGAGAGTGCCGTCCAGGTGCGGTGGGTCGGATTCGATGCGCGTGACGGTGATTTCCTTTTTGTTGGTCGCGGCGTCGTCATCGTTTGAAAGAGCTGAATGAATCGGCAAGGTAGAAAAAAGTGCAAAACAAAATAGCAACGAGGTCAATTTTACATTCATCGTAAAATTTAAATCTGATCAAAATGGCTTTGTTAAATGATTTGTTAAGTTGCAATATACAAACAGAAGAGGAATCGTGCAATATTTTATTTTGAAAATAAATTAAGTTTTAAAAAATCATCCTACTCAACCCTTGCTGAACCGGTACATGAAAAAAAATCGACCATGAAAATGAGGTTAAACTTTAATTTTGCAAAAAGCACGATTCTAAAAGATAATTGCATTCTTCTTTCTGGAATCAAATTAGCTCATACTTAACAGTTCACCCGGAGACTTGTAAAATCCCCACTCATTTCATGGTGAGCGGATTCGAACCAGGAAAGTCTTTTTTTAACCGTAACTTAGGTGAGAACAGTTAGGCATTGTTGAAAAATAATTCTTTTTACGGGAGCAAGACATTTTAATCCGCGGTTATTTTTTTAAAATTATGGGAACAAAAAGTTCCTTTGAACCGTTTTTCATGATATTTGAATAACTATTCAAACAAACAAATAAAACTGATTAGTAAAGGGAAATGAACGATGACTGAATTAACCGAAGAAACCTGCATTCGTAAAAACGTCAACCTAGCGGCGCTGCAAGGGCTGCAGGTGCAGCTTCGCGGCAAAACGAATCTTGAGAGTCTCGCCGACTTGCTCACCGTGGCCAGCAACGAAACCCGTTTGAAGATTTTGTACTTGTTGGCGCAGGAGCCGGAGCTCTGCGTGTGTGACCTGGCAGACGTCACCGGCATGACCGTCTCTTCCATCAGCCACCAACTCAGCAAGCTGCGGGCGCACGGACTCATCAGAAAACGACGGGAAGGTCAAACGATTTTTTATCGATTGCAAGACACGCCTTTTGTGGCGTTTTTAGAACAACTTTTTGAATTGGAGGATTGACGATGCAAAAATCAACTCTTGCCTCGGCAGGCTCGGTGGTCACCGCTCTGCTGGCTTCTCTGTGCTGTGTGGGACCGTTCGTGTTCGCGCTCATCGGCGCTGGCAGCCTGGGATTTGCCACCCTGTTCGAGCCGTACCGGCCGTATTTGCTGGCAGCCACGGTTTTATTCTTAGGCGCGGGATTCTATTTGACCTACCGCAAACGCGAAGTCAAATGTGAAGACGGCACCTGCAAGGTGGAGTCCGCCGGCGCCTGGCAGAAACTGCTGCTCTGGGTGGCGGCGGCTCTGGCGCTGGTGCTGATGTTTTTTCCGCAAATATTAACCTTTTTATAAACAGGAGAGTTAATCATGATAAAAAGAATACTTGGCCTGAGTCTGACCACTATTTTAACCACCGCGCTGTTTTTTTCTTGCGGCAAATCTGGCGGTCAAAATGAAAAGGCAGCTTCTCAAGAGGTGGCAGCCAACATCCAGAAAGTCACCCTGGACGTGCAGGGCATGACCTGTTCGGGATGCGAGTACAACGTGGAGTCCGCGCTCAAGCAGATCCACGGCGTGGCCAAAGTGAAAGCGGATTTTTCCAGCCATTCGGCGGTAGTAGAATTTTACCCGGAAACCGCCACGGTGGACAAAATGGTGGAAGCCGTGAACAAAGTGGGATATCAAGCGAAAGAATCGAAATTAAACTAAAGGTTGCGGTTTTGTGTTCAGGTTATTGAGTGTGTGTGAAAAGTCATAATATCAACCATAAACCAAACATGCTACTATTGTCATTCTGGAAGAATCTTTTTAATAAACAGCACCTTACGTCGAATTAATAAAGATTCCTACGGAATGACAAATACGAAGTTTTACGTTTTTTCACACAGGCATTAAACTGCCTGAATACAAAGTAGAACTAATTAAATCCATTTGGAAGGAGACAAACAACGGATGATATTCAAAAAAAATAAGAAAAAAGAAAAATTGCAAACCAGCCGCGCAGACGTCATCGAATTGCAGGTCACTGGCATGACCTGTCCCTCGTGCGCGTCGCATGTTGAGCAAGCCCTGCAGCAGGTGGACGAGGTGCTCGAAGCGCAGGTGCCGGCCTGGAACGAAGACAAAGCGCTGGTTAAGGTGCAGGGTGAGGTGCAAGATGAAACGCTCACGAAAGCGGTTAAGCAAGCCGGCTACGACGCCAGGGTGATTCAGGCAACGGCAGCAACCGAAGCCCGTTCGCAAAATAGGAGGAATCCGAATGCGGACTATGACCTGGTGGTCATCGGCACGGGCGGCGGCGGCGTGGCCGCGGCCATTCGGGCGGCAGAAAACGGCCACTCAGTCGCCATCGTGGAAGCCGGCACCATCGGCGGCACCTGCGTCAACATCGGCTGCGTACCGTCTAAAGCGCTCATTCGGGCCGTAGAAGCCTACCACACCACGGGTCACCATCCGTTCGCTGGCTTGAAGACGGCTGCGCAGGGCGTGGACTGGCCGGCGCTGATCGCTCAAAAGGACGAGCTGGTGAGCGACCTGCGCCAGCACAAGTATGTGAATGTGCTGAACTCCTACGAAGGAGTGACTCTGATTCAGGGTTGGGCCAAGCTGGATGAAAACGGCGACGTGATGGTAAACGACGATCGAGTTTTGAAAGCAGGTCGGGTGGTGGTAGCCACCGGCGCCCGCCCGAAAGTGCTGCCGATTGCGGGCATCGAAAATGTGGAGGTGCTGAACAGCACCACCGCCATGGAGCTGAAAAAGCAGCCAAAGTCGCTCATCGTGCTCGGTGGCCGCGCCATTGCCCTAGAATTGGGGCAGGCGTTTGCTCGCCTGGGAACGGAGGTGACCATTCTGCAAAGAAGTTCGCGGCTGGTGCCGGAACATGAGCCGGAAATCGGCGAGGCTCTGGCTGAATACTTTCGTAAAGAAGGCATTCGGATTGAAACCGGCGTGGCCACCGAGCGCATTCGTGAGGAAAACGGAGAAAAAATTATTACGGCCACTGTGCGCGGCGAGCAACGCGAATTTTGTGCAGAGCAGGTGCTGATGGCGCTGGGCCGAACGCCCAACACCCAGGAAATAGGATTGGAAGCGACCGGCGTCGAATTAGACCAAAATGGTTTTATCGTTGTGGACGAGCATCTGCAAACCAGCCATCCCAAAATCTACGCGGCCGGGGATGTGACCACGCTGCCCAAATTTGTTTACGTGGCTGCGGCGGCCGGCGGCACGGCCGTGGAAAACGCGCTCAACGGCAATTCGAAAACATTCGACCTGACGATTTTACCGGATGTTATTTTTACCAATCCTCAAATCGCCACGGTCGGTTTGACCGAAGCACAAGCCAAAGAGCAAGGTTACGAGGTTAAGACTTCCAACTTGCCGCTGGAGTACGTGCCGCGCGCCCTGGCGGCCCGGGACACCCGCGGTTTCATCAAGCTGGTGGCCGACCGCAAATCAGACCGCTTGCTGGGGGCACACATTCTGGCCGCCGAGGCCGGTGAGGTTATTCAAACCGCGGCGCTGGCGGTGAAAATGGGCAAAGATCACGGTTTTACGGTGGCGGATTTGCGCGACATACTGTTTCCGTATTTAACACAGGTGGAGGGTATCAAACTGGCAGCGCAGACCTTTGAAAAAGACGTGGCGCAGCTTTCCTGCTGTGCCGGATAAAAAGCTAACTCATTCCAAAAAATTAGCTTTTAATGGAGAAACACAATTGAAAAAGATAGACACGAACACCTGGATCCTCCTCGGGGCACTGGCGGTCTTTGTACTCGGTGCGGTATTGATGGGGATCGGCGGCGAGGTGGCGTCGGCCATCGGACGATGCTGTTTTTAAGCGCGATTTGATTGGTAAAAAGGACCCGACCCGAGATGAATAAATCTGAATTAGAGAGCCTGACGCAAAAGCTGCGAGCCTCCAGCGTGCCCACACATTTTTCTGCGGAGAAAGCGCGGCTGTTGATCGCTGTCTGGCGAAAGGTTGCCGAAGGCCAGGCGGTGCCGTTTGAACATGTTCAGCAAATCGCGGCCAACCTGCAGGTGGCGCCCGCAGCCGCCCACGATTTCATCTACCAGATGAGTGAGCTCGATGAAAACGGCTGCATCGTGGGAATCTTTGGGCTTTCCCAGAAAAGGCATCCCCACCAGTTTTTCGTCAACGGCAATCGTTTTTACACTTGGTGCGCCTGGGACGCTTTGTTCTTGCCGGTTATGCTTGCGCAGTCTGCAGAAATTGAATCCATTTGTCCAGCCACTGAGGAAAAGATCCAGCTAACGGTTTCACCGCGCACGGTTGAACAAGCAGAACCAAAACAGGCCGTGCTTTCCATTGTCGTACCAGAGGCGAACAATGAAGCGGCTAGCGGAGTAGAACAGGTGTGGAAAACGTTTTGCTGCCAGGTGCATTTTTTTAGTGGAATGACGCCAGCGAAAGATTGGTTTGTAAAGAAAGAAGCAAACCCGATATTCCTTTCTTTGGAAGAAGGATTCGAGCTCGGCAAGCTGGCATTCAAGGAATTGCTCGGTTTTGTTTGAAACGCCGGACAAATCAATCAGCAGGGTGTTTCTCATTGACAAGTGAACAGGAAGATTATGAGCATTGCCGCTTCCAGCAATGACAAGACTAGTAGAACGTTTCCTAATTAATGTTACAACAAATTGTCATTGCGAGCGCAGCGAAGCAATCTCCTGCGGTGGCGTAAAAGGGATTGCTTCGTCGCTGTTGCTCCTCGTAATGACAAGGAGAAAAAAAGGATCATTATGATGAAAAACTCACCAGAAACAAAAAACCTGCACGGTTGGGACGACGAAAAAATCTACTTCTGGGACGAAGACAACAAGCAAGAGCGGTGTGTCTCCGACGAAGAAGAATTATACAAGCAACTCGGAGAGATATGCCAACAAATCGATGAATCGGTCCGCTAACAGACTTCCACATGTAGTTCCGTAATGTTATTAACAATTTTTTCTGTCCAAATGTTGTAATTAAACCACACTTGTTGTGCCCTTTCACCTCCATTCTTTTTTCACGCCGATTTTTGTTTTTTTGTAAATATTATAAAAACAATGCTCTCAACCGTGTTCCAATTTTTGGCCTGATATTTGAACCACTTAAATCGAATTCACTAATCACATTTTTAAGCAAGACCGGTCAATCAATCTAACACTTAACATTGAAAGGAGTCAAAAATGAAAAAGTATTCTTTTTTCAAACTGAATTTTATTTTAGTGGCCATGGTCACGCTTTTGTTGGCATTGGGTTGTTCCACCACGGATCCGGTATCACCAGGAAAAGACAAGGAAGAAAATCAAACCGTGAAATCTGTTAGCACTTCGGGGGTGAGTATTTACAACAACGTCGCCTCGTTCAAACAAAACAGCGATCTCATTCAAGGGCCGGACGCCATCGTCGATCTGGAAATTCCAGAGGTAAAAAATCCGAAAACCGCTTTTAATTTCGCCCGCTCGGTTCAGCGCAAAGCGTTCTCGCAACAAAATCTCGACTTCAAAACGCTGGACAAATTGCAGGGCAGTAAGGACGAAACCGTGATCTGGGATGTCACATTCCGTGATGAAGCCGAAGGCGTGACCATTCGCAGCAGCCTCATCTACAACGACGAAACCGGCATCGGCCGTTTGTTTGTGGTGGGATTTGATTATATTGAAAGCCGGCCCCTTGAGTATGATTCAACCGAAATCGTGGTGGATTTAAACAAGACCCTTTTAGACGAATCGGATGACGTTTTGATATCGTTGATAAATCTGAAACGCTACAAACCCGGACGATTGATTCAGGAGGAGTTCGGCCGGTTTGAACCAGATCCCTACGAACCTGGAACGGAACCGGTCGGCGGGAAACTTTCGAGTGACATTACCTACTCGAGCTCCAGTTTTATCAGCCGCACCGAAGCTGAATTTGAATACCATGAAGGGTTTGGCGGCAGATTCTTTAAAGAGTCCACCTTTTCTGATGGCAAGAAACACACGGTAGAAGTCACCTTCAATGTGGATGGGACTGGCACTTTGTCCGAATCGCGCCGGGACGGCACGTCCATCGAAGGCACTTTCGACAGTGCCGAAGAAGATGGCAAAGGCAGTTATTCGCTTACCACGACCTTTCCCGATGGACATGACCCCGTCGCCATCTCTGAATCGGGAGATTTCACCATTGATGGACCCGACTCCATCATCAACGGCTCGTTTGAAAAGAAGATCACCTACCTGGATGGCCGGACGGAAGTGGAGAAAGTCTCCGTCAGTCAGTCGGTGACAGGCAACATCAAAACGACAACATTAAAAGTTGAAAATCCCGATGGCAGCCACGGAGAAATCACCATTGAAGAGACCCCGGACGTCAACCAGGTTTCTGGTAAATGGACAGACGTGGATGAGACTTTTCTGATTTTCAACGCAGAATACTACCCGGATGGCAGCGCGCATTTTAAGTTCGATCTGTATGAATCCGAAGCGGCTTATGACAACGGAGACGCCCCCATCGCCAGCGGTGAATTCGACTTCTACCCGGACGGCTCTGGTCAGGGAACCGTAAAAGAAGGCGACCAATCGTACGACGTGACCGTTAATCCGGACGGCTCTGTCGTCATCACTCCCTCCGCCTGACAGCCTGTGGCATTTTAAACAGCAAACAATGGGCGCCCGATTTGAATGTTGAAAATCGGGTGTCCTATTTTTTAAATAGTTAATTTTCTGTTTGCTGGATTGCTGCATTTGCTGATTTAATTTGAACTGCCGGGTGGAAAATGTGAGTTTCTTTTGAACAGCCACTCATTTAAATTTCAGTTTATATGAAAATAATCCCTCCTTCTAGCACCGCCAGAAATTAATTTTTCGTTCATCCACATCCTTGAATAAAATCCAATCGGGCGTATCCAGAAGTTTTAAATGCACCAAAACTTTTTGCTTGAAAAAGGCAAAAATAATTTATAAACTGCAACTTAATTCCCGGAGACAATTCACGCTGTGATAGGTTTTACTTTTTCAATGAGTTACTTTCTAACCAAATTCTTTTAAGGAAACAACGGACCAATGAGTAAAGCATTTACTATCTCTGTTACGGTCAACGGCAAAAAACACAAACGCTCTGTGGAGCCGCGTCTGCTCCTGAGTGATTTTTTGCGTCACGAGCTCGATCTGACCGGCACCCATGTTGGCTGTGAACACGGCGTTTGCGGCGCCTGTACGATTTTATTAAATGGCGAACCCGTGCGCGCTTGTTTAATTTTTGCCGTGCAGGTGAACGGTGCAGACATCCAGACAGTGGAGGGTTTAACCGCACAACTAACTGAAGAGGGTTTGCATCCGCTGCAGGCCGCCTTTCAAGAAGCCCACGGATTGCAATGCGGCTTCTGCACCCCGGGGATTTTGATGACGCTGATTCCGTTTCTAAAAACGCACCCAGATCCCGATGAACAAGTGATCCGTGAAGCCATTTCGGGCAACCTCTGCCGCTGTACAGGGTATCAGCACATCGTGGACGCAGTGAAAATCGCCGCACAAAAAATGTCATAAAATTCATACGCTCATCGCAAATGACGCGGTGGTAAAACAAAAATTAAAACGGAGCGCAAACATTGGCAACGAGATATTTTGGTGAACGCCTAAAACGAAATGAAGATCCGCGCCTGCTTACCGGGCAGGCTTTGTTCGTGGACGATGTCCATTTGCCCGGCCTGCTGCATGCGGCGTTTGTGCGCAGCGATTACGCGCACGCCCGTCTCAAAAGTATCGATGTTTCGGCAGCCCGAAAACGCAAAGGCGTGGTGGCGATTTATACTGCTGACGATTTGGGCGACTACTGGCGGCCGGGCCCGCTTTTGGTACCGCCTCCGCCCATCGACAGGCTGAGCTTTCATGAGCGCACCCAGGTTCCCCTGGCAAAAGACAAGCTGCGGCACGTGGGCGAGCCCATCGCGGTGGTCATCGCGCAAAGCCGCTACCTGGCTGAGGACGCCATCGAAGACATCGTGGTGGACGTGGAACCGCTGGAGGCCGTGGTCGATCTAGAAAAGGCGCTGAATCCCTCCTCTGCGTTGATTCACGATGATCTGGATTCTAATTTAGCCGCCCACGTGATTCAGGAGAAAGGCTGCTATCAGGCCGTCCGTGAACAGGCCGATTTGCTCATCAACCGTCGTTTTTTCTACGACCGCGGAGTGGCGGCGGCTCTGGAAAATCGCGGCATCGTTGCCAACTGGAATGACAAAAGCCAGCAGCTCACGATTTGGGACACCACCCAGGCGCCCATTCCCATTCGCAACGGTTTGGCCGCAATGCTCGGTCTCTCCGAATCGCAAGTGCAGGTCATCGCACCGTTTATCGGCGGAGGCTTTGGTCCAAAAATCATGATGTTTTATCCCGAAGAAGTGCTGATTCCCTGGATCGCCCGGCAATTGAATCAACCCGTGAAATGGATCGAAGATCGACGGGAAAATTTCTTTGCCACCACCCACGAGCGCGGTCAAATTCACGACTCGGAGCTGGCCATATCTAAAGACGGACGCATCCTCGGAATTCACGATTTTTTTCTGCACGATACCGGCGCATACATTCCTTACGGCTTGACCGTACCTATAAACAGCCAGTGCACGCTTTTGGGACCGTATGATGTCCCGAATTATTACAGCGAATTTAAAGCGATCTTCACCAACAAAACTTATGTTACGCCGTATCGAGGCGCGGGCCGCCAGCACGGGGTGTTTGTGATGGAGCGTCTGCTGGATTTGGCGGCTAATCAACTAAAAATGGATAAGGTCCAAATTCGCAAAATCAATTATCTTCCACCCGATGCTTTTCCGCACAATCATGAAATCATTTATCAGGATTTTGCTCCGCTGGTTTACGACAGCGGCAACTACGCTCCTGCCCTTGAAAAGGCGGTCAAGCTCATCGGCTACGAAAAATTCATCAAAGAGGAGCAACCGCGCTTACGCAAAGCCGGTCGGCAAGTCGGGATTGGCATCGTGTCGTATGTGGAAGGCACCGGCATCGGGCCCTATGAAGGCGCCCGCGTGACCGTCGATGCCAGCGGCAAAGTAAACGTGGCCACGGGAGTCGGGACTCAGGGTCAGGGACACTTTACCTCTTTTGCCCAGATCGTCGCCGAACAGTTAGGCGTGGACGTAAAAAACGTTCGGGTGGTCACCGGCGACACGCGCGAGTTTAATTGGGGCTGCGGCACGTTTGCCAGCCGTGGCGCGGTGGTGGCTGGCAATGCCATTCACGCTGCCGCCGTGACGGTGCGCAAAAAGATTCTGCGATTAGCAGGTGAACAACTAGAAGCGGCGGAGGAAGATCTGGTTCTGGAAAAGGGCAAAGTTTTTGTGAAAGGCGTGCCTCAGAAGTCCATCGGATTGGGGGAATTGGCGCTCCTGGCTAATCCGCTTAGAGGGGCGGTCAAACCGGGCACGGTACCGGGCCTGGAAGCCACCGACTATTTTGGACCCGACCGCGGCGCCACTGCCAGCGGCGTGCACGCCATGATCCTCGAAGTGGATGCCGATACCATGATGGTGAACATTCAACGCTACGTGGTGGTGCACGATTGTGGCAGAGTCATCAATCCCTTAATTTTGGAAGGACAAATTCAGGGGGGTGTAGCCCAGGGTCTCGGCAACGCGTTTTACGAAGAATTGGCTTATGATGAAAATGGGCAACTGCTCAACGCATCGTTCATGGATTACCTGCTGCCTACCTCCACGGTGGTTCCGAAAATAGAATCGGACCACGTGGAAACGCCTTCGCCGTTAAATCCACTGGGCATAAAAGGTGCCGGAGAAGCCGGCGCGATTCCCGTGGGACCGCTTTTCGCCCAGGCCATTGAGAATGCGTTTTCCGATCTGTCTCTGGGAATTTGCGAGATTCCACTGAGTCCGAACCGCTTGTTTGAAATTGTCAATAAAGCCAAAAACAAGAAAGAAGGTCACACATGAAACCCGCTCCGTTTGAATATTTTACACCCAAAACCGTCGAAGAAGTTCTATTTTTGCTAACGCAGCACGGATTCGATGCCAAAGTTTTGGCGGGCGGACAGAGCCTGGTGCCCACCATGAATTTTCGCTTGGCCCAGCCGGCAGTCCTCATCGACTTGAACCAAATATCGGAGCTGTTTTACGTTCGCGCTGAAAATCCCCAAGAGCTGCGCATCGGAGCGATGACACGCCAGCGTGAGCTGGAACGCAACGCCCTGATTCGGCAACAGACGCCTCTGGTACACGAAACCGTGCCGCACATTGCCCATCCGCAAATCCGCAATCGCGGCACCATCGGCGGTGCTATTGCGCATGCCGATCCGGCGGCCGAGCTGCCCGCGGTTATGGTGGCGTTGAATGCGCGATTTCATCTTCGCTGTCAGAATCAAGAGCGCTGGATTTCCGCTAAAGACTTCTTCATCGATCTCTTCACCACCGCGCTGGAACCCGAAGAATTGTTGATGGAAATTGCTCTTCCCGCGCTGGCACCACACAGCGGTTGGGCATTTCGTGAAATTGCCCGCCGCCCTGGAGATTATGCTATGGCCGGCGTGGCCGTGATGGTCCACCTCGACGATAAGGCACAATGCCAGGAAGCGAAAATCGTCTTTCTGAGCGTGGGCAACGGACCGGTGGTAGCCGATCAAGCGGCAAAAATACTCAGCGGTGTGCGGCCGGACGCCAAATTGATTCACGCGGCTGCGGAAACGGCTGCCAGTCAGGATATCGATCCATCGGAGGATATTCATGCTTCCGCAGATTACCGCCGGCATCTGGTGAAAATTTTAACCGAGCAGGCTTTGACCGCGGCGTTTGCAAGAGCGGAAAAGCAAACGATATGATTTTCAGACAGTCATTGAACAAGTAGTAGCGTTATCATGATATAGATAAATTCAAAATAAAATATCGAAAAATTAATTTACTAAAAATCTGAATATTAAGTTAATCTTGTTATCAAATATAAATATTCTTATCTTAAAATATGAGTAAGATCAGAATAACTTCCGAATTTGATCCAACCGCTGATTTCATTTTATATGAAGGTGATGTAAGTGATTTACTTCAACAAATTCCAGACAACTTCTCAAAACTCGTGGTCACATCGCCTCCATATAACATAGGGAAATCTTATGAAGAAAAATTGAATTTGGATGATTATCTCAAACAACAGAAAAAAATAATTGAACAATGTGTTCGCGTATGTCATCCTGAAGGCAGTATTTGTTGGGAAGTTGGGAATTACGTAACTAATGGTGAGATAGTCCCTATTGATATTCTATTATATCCAATTTTTGCCTCATTTGATTTGCATCTGAGAAATAGGGTTGTTTGGCATTACGGCCATGGATTGCACGCTTCAAAAAGATTTTCTGGTAGATATGAAGTCATACTGTGGTTCACAAAAAGCGAGAATTATACTTTCAACTTGGATGCAGTACGCATTCCACAAAAATACCCAAATAAAAAACACTTCAAGGGTCCGAACAAAGGTAAATTTTCAGGTAATCCTTTAGGTAAAAATCCAAGTGACGTTTGGGATATCCCAAATGTAAAATCTAACCATGTAGAAAAGACTGTTCATCCTTGTCAGTTTCCAGTGGAATTAATTGAACGATTTATTTTAGCCTTGACCAACGAAAATGATTGGGTTCTGGATCCATTTGTAGGAGTAGGCTCAACTGCCATTGCCGCATTAATGCATAAAAGAAGAGCAATAGGTGCTGAAATTGTTTCTGAGTATGTAAAAGTAGCAAAGGAAAGAATTCGCTTAGCAGAAAAAGGATTATTAAAAATTCGTCCAATGGAAAGAACCGTTTATGATCCCAATTTACCGAATCACAACATTCCACCACAAACAGTTAGATTACGATCACATTCCGAACAATTAACATTTCTTGAAGGAAATCAGCTGAAAATTTTTGATAAATCGAATGGAGACAAATCTTAATGGATATCGTTTATGAGTATTCACACTTAGGAGGTTCAGAAATACTAAAAGTCCGATACCCAATTATTGAAAAAGAAATTTATGATATTATCGCTCAAATCAAAGGTCCTAAGACAAAAATTAGCAAAGAAAAAACTATGAAGGGGCGGAAACTTTATTCTCCAAAGGAATTAAATCGTCAATTTAAGGATTTTTTTCATAATTATGGTTATGTGGAACTAAGAGACACTTATACAATAACTATTCCTAACAGCACGATGAAAATAAATGGTGCATTCAAGCAAGTTGATTTCGTAAAAAACAAGGCTTTGGTCGAAGTACAGTTTGGCAAATATGCGTTTATGTTTTATGATATGGCAAAATTTCAATATTTTTTCAATGAAAATAAAGCGGATGTTGGAATAGAAATAGTACCATGTCATGCACTTCACAAACAAATGTCAACGGGGGTCTCATACGGTGAACAACTGGTTTACGACATCGAGCGTCTTAAAAGACACTTTCCAGCAGTTCCGGTAAAAGTAATCCTCGTTGATATTCATTAAGTCAAATACATCCAAAACATTAATTGGTTTTTATACACATCTGGGGCGACTGAATTTGTAAGGAGAATTTATTTAGTCTTTTAAGCAAATTAATCACCTAATATAATAAAAACATCGTAAAAATACCTATCCAGGCAATTTGTCCCGGGGTAAATTTCTTTGCATGCAAATAATCGTAAAATTCTAAAGAATGAACCTACCGATTTTTTTTCGAATTCTTCGGACAGCCACCTCATCAACGCCGATTTAGCCCCGACTAAAATAGAACACCGTACCTGGAGTCTATGGAACATCGCTTCGCTCTGGGTGGGAATGAGCGTGTGCATCCCCACCTACATGCTGGCAGCCAGCATGATCGAATCCGGCATGAACTGGTGGCAGAGTCTTTTGGCCATTTTTTTAGGCAATGCCATCGTGCTGCTGCCGCTGATTTTAAACGGACACGCCGGCGCCCGTTACGGCATTCCGTTCCCGACGTTTGTCCGCTCCTCATTCGGAATCAAGGGAGCGCATATTCCGTCCCTTTTGCGGGCGCTCATCGCTTGCGGCTGGTTCGGAATTCAAACCTGGATCGGCGGTCTGGCCATTCATGCTATCATCAGTATTCTCTGGCAAGGCTGGTCGCATCTTGGCGGCGAAAGTACTTTTATGGGATACACGCTTTCACACTACCTGAGCTTTTTCATTTTCTGGCTCATGAATCTCTACTTTGTCTGGGCCGGCACCGAATCTATCAAATGGATGGAAACCGCAGCCGCGCCTTTTCTGCTTTTGATGGGGATATGCTTGCTCATTTGGGCCGCCATCAAAGTTGGCGGTGTCGGCGCCATCTTAAAAAAATCGGATGAGCTGGCGCAGGCCAGAAGCGCCATGTCCTCCAACAAATTTGTCCTGAACCTGTTCATCCCCTGGCTCACCGCCATGGTGGGTTACTGGGCGACCCTGTCGCTGAACATTCCGGATTTCACCCGCTATGCCAAAAGTCAAAAAGACCAGATGCTGGGACAAACTATCGGTTTACTGACCACTATGCCTTTGTTTGCTTTCATCGGCATCGCCGTCACGGGAGCCACTCTCATCCTGTACGGCGAAGCCATCTGGAATCCGGTGACCCTGCTGGCAAAGCTAACCGAGGAATATCAAAATCCGCTGATGGGACTCCTGTCCATGTTTGTCCTGATCGTTGCCACACTCAGCACCAACATCGCCGCTAACGTGGTTTCGCCTGCCAACAGCATCTCCAATCTCAATCCGCAAAAAATCAACTTTCGGCTGGGTGGATTGATCGCGGCCGTCATCGGCATTGTCATCCTGCCGTGGAAACTCCTGGACATGTATCAATCCTGGCTGATCAGTTATTCTGGACTTTTAGGGGCTGCCGTTGGCGTCATCATTTGCGATTATGTCATCATTCGCAAAAAAACGCTCAATTTACACGATCTGTATTTAACAGACGGGGAATATGCCTACCGCAATGGGTTTAACCGGACGGCGCTCATCGCGCTCATGGTTGGTATCGCGGTGGCGCTGTTGGGAAAAGTTCATCCAAACCTGCAATTTCTTTTCAACGGCGCCTGGTTTTCGGCGGCATTCGCTGCCTTTATTATTTATTATTTTTTGATGAAAAAAAACCACCGTTCAACAAAATCATAAAAAGATACCTTAACCAAGGAGAGCAGCATGTATCGATCACTCACATTCATTTTACTGATGCTCACGCCGTTGTTGGGAAGCGCCCAGTCGCCACAGGGCTATTACCGCTATCCCACCATTTATGCCGAAGCCATTGTTTTCACTTCAGAAGGCGATTTGTGGCAGGTTGGTTTCGCCGGCGGCACGGCTCGGCGGTTAACCACGCACCCAGGAATGGAATCACACGCGAGCATTTCACCCGACGGCAAACTCCTCGCGTTTTCGGCGCAGTATGAAGGACCCACTGAAGTTTACACCATGCCGCTGTCCGGCGGTTTACCTTCCCGAAAAACCTTTGAAGGGGAAACCGCGCTCACCGTCGGCTGGACGCCCGACGGGAAAATCCTTTACACCACCCGGCATTATTCCACGCTGCCCAATTCACAACTGGCCATTCTGAATCCGAAAACTCTCCAACTCCATCTGGTACCCCTCAGCCAGGCCAGCGACGGCGTTTACGAACCTACACAGAAAACGTTGTTTTTCACGCGCTTACCCTTTCAGGGCAGCCGCACCAAGCGCTATAAAGGCGGCACCGTGCAAAATCTGTGGAAATTCACAGAGGGAAGCCCAGAAGCCGTACCGCTGACGAAAGACTACCCGGGAACCAGTAAAGCCCCCATGTGGTGGGAGCATCGCATCTATTTTGCCAGTGATCGAGACGGCACCATGAATCTCTGGTCCATGAACGAAGATGGACAAGACTTAAAACAGCACACTTTTCACAAAGGCTGGGATATCCAATCGCCCGACCTGTATGGGGGTAAAGTGGTGTATCAGTCGGGCGCCGACCTTTATCTTTACGACATTGCGGCTGATCGCGACCAATTATTAAAGATCTATTTAACCACCGATTTTGAGCAAACGGCCAGCAATTGGGTGCAAAAACCCATGGACTATTTAACCAGTGTCCGTTTTTCACCTGATGGTGACAAAATTGCGTTAACCGCCCGCGGCCGGGTGTTTGTAGCGCCGGTGAAAGAAGGAAGATTGGTGGAGGCGACACGCAAACAGGGCGTGCGTTTCAGAAACGCCACCTTTCTGCCGGACGGGAAATCCCTCTTGCTGCTTTCGGATGAAACCGGCGAATTTGAATTCTGGAAATTACCCGCAAACGGCGTCGGCCCTCCCCTTAATCTGACACAAGACGGCAAAATATTTCGTAATGCCGCCTTACCGTCACCTGATGGAAAATGGTTTGCCTACACCGATCGCAATCAACAGTTATGGCTGTATAATATGTCGGAAAGAAAACAGAAACGCATCGCGGTTTCGGATGTAGCCTGGGGAAACTTTTCCGACCTGAGCTGGTCTCCAGACAGCCAGTGGCTGGCGTTTGGATCCGTCGCAGCAAATGACCACACACAAATTTCCTTATACCACATCGCCACCGGCAGAACCACCTTTTTAACCAGCGATCGAGTAGATAGTTACAGCCCCGCCTGGAGTCCGAACGGAGAATGGTTGTACTTTCTTTCGGATCGCCATTTTCGTTCCGTAGTGGGTAGTCCCTGGGGACCACGACAGCCTGAGCCCTTTTACGATAAAACCACCAAAATTTATATAGTCGCTCTAGCCAAAAAACAGCGCTCGCCGTTTCAACCCGATGACGAGCTCTCAACCGCAGATAATACCCAAACAGAAAAAGCATCTTCTTCCAGTCAACAAAAATCTGAAGACCGTGAATCCGCAAAAAACATTGCGGTCAATCTCAACCTAGAAGGAATCCAAAGCAGGGTGATGGAAGTGCCGGTACGGGCGGGGAATTATTACGGACTGTCAGTGAATGACAAGAAATTGTTTTTTATTGAGGTTGAAAATACGGTGGATCGAAAACAAAACTTGCTCACATTGGAGATCGACAACCCGGCGCCAAAACCAAAAACTCTGGTTGAAAATATCAAAAGGTATGAGCTTTCGCTCGACGGTAAAAATATCATGATTCATAAAGAAAATGATTTCTATGTCATAGATGCAAACGCATCTGCCCCGGCAAAGTTGGAAAAAAAGCAAGTCGATCTTAAAAACTGGACCTTTTTAGTCAATCCCAAAGAGGAATGGCGGCAAATGTTTGTCGACGCCTGGCGCATGGAACGCGATTATTTTTACGATCCCAATCTGCATGGAGTGGATTGGGACGGCTTGCTCAAAAAGCATTTACCCCTGGTTGAGCGTGTAGCAGACCGCAGTGAATTGAACGATCTTATTTCACAAATTGTGGGGGAGCTCTCCGCTCTGCACATGAACGTGCGCGGTGGCGAACAACGACGCGGGGCCGATCACATCCGACCGGCTTCTCTGGGAGCGGTTCTTGCAAGAGATGATCAAGCCGGTGGCTATCGAATCGACCATATTTACCAGACCGAACCCGACTACCTCGACCGGTTTGCTCCGCTGGCTCGACCCGACCTCAACATTCAGGAGGGGGATGTGATACTGGCCATCAACGGCGTTCCCACCCTGTCGGTGGAACATCCCAATGTGCTTTTAAACAATCAAGCGGGTGAGCAGGTTTTGTTGCGCATAAAATCATCTCAAACTGGTAAAATCACCGATGCGATCGTGGCACCGATTTCTCAACGATCGGAATACAATCTCAGATACGATGAATGGGAATATACGCGCAGACTCCAGGTTGAAAAGCTGGGCGAGGGGGAAATCGGCTACGTACATTTGCGCGCTATGGGCGGCAACAATTACTCCGAGTGGGTGCGAAATTTTTATCCGGTTTACAATCGTAAAGGGTTGATCATCGATGTACGCCACAACCGCGGCGGCAACATCGACAGTTGGATTCTGGAAAAACTGCTACGCAAAGCCTGGTTTTACTGGAAACCGCGCGTCGGCAAACCCTATTGGAATATGCAATATGCTTTTCGCGGACATATCGTGGTGCTTTGTAATGAACGCACCGCTTCGGATGGTGAAGCCTTTGCGGAAGGATTTCGCCGTTTGGGTCTGGGAAAAGTCATCGGGACGCGCACCTGGGGCGGTGAAATCTGGTTGTCAAACAACACCTGGCTGGTGGACCGCGGCATTGCTCGGGTACCGCAAACCGGCGTTTATGGTCCGGAGGGTGCATGGTTGATTGAAGGGCATGGCGTGGAGCCCGACATCGAAGTCGATAATCTGCCGCACGCAACCTTCCAAGGTCAGGATGCGCAGTTGGAGGCAGCGATTAAATTTTTACAGGAAAAAATAAAAGAGGATCCGGTAGCGGTGCCACAACCGCCGCCCTATCCAAATAAAGCTTTTGATTATCAAAATTGACAAATGGTGAAGGCGGCAATTCATCTTCAAATTAAAATGGCAAGCAAGTGAGCTGATTTGTTCAATTCCTTGTTTTAGGGATAGTAGTACTTTCAAATTGAATGAAGCTGATGGATATTTTTTTCAGCACTTGAATTGTAACAGGGCTGGCAGAATGTTTAGCTGTAAAATAAATTCTGATATTAACTTAAGAATTCTAGAAACGCGTCACGCTGAGCAGTTGTTTTCTTTAACAGATTGTAACCGCGCTTACCTGAGGGAATGGCTGCCGTGGCTTGATTCTACCAAATCTGTGGAGGATACTCTGGCTTTTATTCGATCCGCACTGCAGCAATTTGCGTTAAACAACGGTTTCCAGGCCGGCATCTGGTATCAGGAGAAATTGGCGGGCGCGATCGGTTTTCATTGCATCGATTGGCCAAACTTGGCAACCTCACTTGGTTACTGGTTAGCTAAAAATTTACAAGGCAACGGCATTGTGACGCAGTCTTGTCAGGCACTCCTGAATCATGCCTTTTTTGAGCTCAAACTTCACCGAGTTGAGATTCGTTGCGCGGTTGAAAACTCCAAAAGTCGTCGTATTCCAGAACGATTGGGATTTAAAAATGAAGGCACCGTGCGAGGGGCCGAGCGATTATATGAAAAGTACGTTGACAACGTCATCTATGGAATGCTGGCAGATGAATGGGCTGCAGCAAAAAACCGTTGCTAATGTTTTACTCTTTCAAAACTCTTATTTAGTGATTGACCGAAAAGCAGCGTCTTCATGCTGAGTCCCGAAGTAAATTCGGGAAAGCATGAAATAAAAACAACAGCTTATCACCATTCGATGAAGTCTATTTAGAGTTTGTCGAAGGACTCTGGGTGAAAAAAATGGACTTTACGATCAAGCACTATTTAGATTGCTAAAATCATTTAAAAATAATATACTAATTTGAATGTAAACGAATGATTCACATTTTAATAAAGGGAGGCTGCAATCATGAAAAAATCAGTATTTATATCATTAGTAATTCTATTCTGTGTTTCTGCAGTCAGCTTTTTATTTCCCGGCTCCATAAAGAAAAAGAATGGTCAGATTGTGCATGGAGAAATAAAATCGAACGTCCTCTTAAAAGGAAATATTCAAAAATCTCAGCACGGTTCAGTCATAGAATATACTCTGAGTTACATAATAATTAATGGCGAGGATATTAAAGCAATTGATGAAAATGGTGTTCACCTGGGAAAAAGTGTCGTCTTGCTCGTAATCGTGAGAAAAGAGAATCAGGTTCCAAATGACAAGAAAATCGTTGAAGCGGCATTGCGCGAAATCAGGTTAGAAGAATTAAAGCGAAAAAAAACAAACTTCATTAAGCTCAAAGAGGACGGTTCGTTCATGGTTACAACACCAGTTGGTGTCGGCAAGTCGCTTTTTAGCAGTAGATTTTCAGAAGAAGACGTAATCCGCATCACCAAACACGGATATGGAGATCAAGCCGGTCAACTTGTCAAATATGCTTTTGAGCAGAGGGAAAAAATCAAAGAAAAGTATGATAAACAAAATGCAGAAACATTACGCTTAGGAGAAGAGCCAAAATTTACTCTTAGTGGCAATTTGTATAGCATTACTTCAAATGAAAAAGAAGAAGTGTTGCTCACTAAAATAGACCAAAAAGTTCATCCTTCTTCCCCAAGCCATAAGAAAGAAGAAGCGATTCCTAAGGACTTGAAAATTGTAGCCCCCGATCCTGAGTTATCTGATATTCCGCCGCCGCCACCACCACCCGAGGAGGTAGATGAAATCCATTTTATCGCCTTTGACGAACCCCCGTCCCCTATAGGTGGATTTAGAGCAATTCAAAGAGCATTAAAATATCCGGAAATCGCCCGAATAGCTGGAATTGAAGGGCGAGTAATCGTGATGGTATTGGTATCGGAAACAGGTGAAGTTGTAAAAACTGAAATTCAAAAATCGCTGGGTCATTCAGGCTGTGACAATGCGGCAGTTAATGCAATCAAAAGCGTAAAGTGGAAACCGGCCCTTCAAAAAGATAAACCTGTGAAGGTATGGGTAGCTATACCTGTCATTTTTAAACTCAAATGAGGACCGCAACGAGGAGGTAAACGACCCGATCGGCAACCCTGCAATGGACAATACATGCAGGTGAATCCATGAGCATTACAGAACCATTAATTCGAAACATCTCCATCTCGATTTTCTGTATTTCAATTAAAATATGGAATCGGGATTTTCGTCAGTTAACGCAGGTCTGATACTTTTTTTAATAGCTCCACAACGGGAAGGTTTGATAAGCCATTATTCATTAAATCATTCATAAAATCTTATGATAAAACTTTTGACACTACTCAAATAATCATTAGGAGGAAAAATGAAACTTTACGATCTATCTCAACCTTTAAATCAGGATGCGCCGTTCTGGCCGTACTATCCACCTTTTGAAGTGAAATATATCAAACGCAAAGCCGAACATGGCGTTAATGCCCAGTATATACAAACCTCGAACCACATGGGTACCCATCTGGATTCTGCGCGTCATTTTGTGACCAACGGCATGACCATCGATGAGATTCCACTCGAGTGGCTTTACGGTCCTGGGGTCATCGTTGATTTGACGGATGAAATGGATGAGCTGGCCGCCTATTCGCCTAAAATGATCGAGAAGCGCGTGGAGGTGCGCGAAGGGGATATTCTGCTGCTACACACCGGCTGGCATAAGTACGCGCAATTCGGCTCTGAACCCGACGAGGAAAAATACATTCACTTTCACCCCGGCGCCCATCCGGATATGGTGCCTTGGTTGCTCAAGAAGAAAATTCACATCTGGGGTGTGGACGAGGTCTCCACGGATCATCCCATGAACCTCCCCATAGGCAGATTTCTGGGGAAAGGCATGCACGGACACTGCGACCGCGTGCAGGCCAAATGCGAAGCCAAATTTGGAAAAGAAAAGATGAAGGAGTTGTTTCCGGACGACGCCTACCAGCTCACGCACAACGGGTTGTTTCCCGACAATTGCCTGCACGTTGAAAATCTCGGTGGCGAGATTTCGGCTCCGGAGCTGCAAAATAAACGTACCACACTCGGGGTATTCCCGTGGAAATTCAAAGGCGGGGAAGCGGCGTTCTGCCGAGTCGTGGCTTTCTTGGCAGATTGATTTTCGATGAATCCACAAAAAACAAACGCCTCCGTCAGGTTTGGTCCACTCACCGGCATTCAGGTGCTGGACCACACAACGGCCTTGGCTGGGCCATATTGCACGCAACTTTTAGGCGATTTGGGCGCGGAGGTCATCAAAATCGAGCGGCCGGATGGCGGCGACCAGGCGCGCGGCTGGGGACCGCCGTTTGTGGGTAGCGAAAGCGCTTATTTTCTCGGCACCAATCGCAACAAGCGCGGCATGACTCTGGACTTGAGTAGTGAGGGCGGCCGCGAAATTCTGCGCCGTCTTCTAAAAAAATCCGATGTGCTGATTCACAACGTGCCGCGTGCCGCCACCCGCCAAAAACTGGGGCTGGACGAAAAAAGCTGCCTGAAAACCAATCCCAGACTTATTTGGGCCAGTATCTCCGGATTCGGCAATACCGGCCCGCTTGCGGAACAGCCGGGCTACGACATCATCGCCCAGGGCATGAGCGGCACCATGTACATCACCGGCGAGCCGGGAAGCCAGCCAACGCGCTTCCCCACGCCCATCGCGGATCTCACGGCCGGCATGTACACGGCCATGGCGGTCATCGCCGCGCTGTTTGCACGGGAACGCACCGGCAAAGGTCAGGCCATCGACACGGCGCTGCTGGATTCGCAGGTTACTTGGCTTTCCAACCTGGCCAGCAATTATCTGGCGGCCGGCGAGCCGGCTAAAAAACTCGGCAACGCGCACGTTTCTATCGTACCCTACCAGCCGTTTCCAACTGCCGACGACTGGATAATTGTGGCGGCGGGCAATGAGAGGCTGTGGCAGCGCCTGACTAACCTCCTCAATTGTTCTGAATTAGCCGACGATCCACGCTTTAAAAACAATTCCGATCGCCTGGCAAATCGAACCGCACTCATTCCCATTCTGACCGAAATATTCAAACAAAAGAAATCCACTTTCTGGTTGGAAAAGCTGAAATCGGCCAGCATTCCTTCCGCGCCCATTTACAAACCCGAAGACAGCTTAAACAACGAGCATCTGCTGGCTCGCGATATGATAATTGGGCTCGAGCACCCGGCGCTGGGTGCGCTGCGCATGCTGGGCAATCCTATGAAATTCAGCCATACGCCGGTAAGCTATCGCTACCCACCGCCGATGCTGGGTGAGCATACAGCAGAAATTTTAACTGAATTAGGATATTCCAAAAGTGAGATCGAACAGATAAAATTAAAAGGAATCATTTGAGTTTTTACCACAAAACCGCCAGGACCGCAAAGGGTTCGAAAGGCAACCATGACAATTGTGCTTTGCGAAACTGTCAAACCTCACTAACCGTGGGGAGTCCCTCGATCTCGTTCGCAATTTTTATTTGGAAACGAATGGTTGCCCCGCTTACACAGCAGTATTACTCGAATCTGATAATTTACCTGCGTTCTTTGCGTTACAATAATGGAATTAAATGCATAGTCAAGAAATCGCCTTAAAACCAGCCACAGAGCTTCGCAACCTCATCGGCAAAAAAGCGCTGTCCGTGGCCGAAGTCATCCAGGCTTCGCTGGAGCAAATCGACCGACACAACGATACCATCAACGCCGTAGTAACATTAAATGAACATGCTCTAAATCAGGCGAAAAAGCTCGATGAATTGCACGCGCGCAATCAAAACGAAGGCTTGTTGTTTGGACTGCCTGTGGGCATCAAAGACGTGACGCCGGTGGCTGGACTGCACAACACCTTTGGCTCGAAACTATTTGCCGACCATATTGCCAGCGAGGACGCTCTGATCGTCCGCCGGCTTAAACAAGCCGGCGCCATCATCATCGGCAAGACCAACACGCCGGAGTTTACGGCCGGCGGCAACACTTTCAACGAAGTGTTTGGCCGCACCCGCAATCCCTGGAATCCGAATTTAAGCGCTGGCGGCTCTACCGGCGGCGGCGCAGCGGCGTTAGCCACGGGTATGATCGCCCTGGCAGAAGGCACCGACCTGGGCGGTTCTCTGCGCATTCCGGCCTCGTTCTGTGGTCTGGTCGGACTTCGGCCTTCCCCCGGCCTGGTTCCTACCTACCCTTCGGATTACTTGTGGGATTATCTGGAAGTCTCCGGACCCATGGCCCGCACCGCCGAGGACGTGGCGCTCATGCTGCAAGCCGTGAGCGGACACAGCCCACTGACACCGGTAAGCCAGAGCACTTTGGGGCGGGATTTTCTGGCCGTGGTGCAGGCCGGCATTCCCAAAGGATTGCACCTGGCCTACTGTGCGGATATCGCTGGCATCGGCATCGACGCGGGCCTCGCAAAAATCTGCCGGCAGGCGGCCCTGCACATTTCGCAGGTCGGCGCGCAGGTGGAGGAAATCGCATTCGACCTGGCCTTTGCCCGCAAAGCCTTTCTCGATTTTCGCGGTTACTGGTTTGTGTCCAAACTGCATCGCCATTTGGATAAATTATCGCAACTGAGTGAAAACGTCCGGGACAATATCCAGGCTGGTCTCAAATTAACCATCCAGGACCTGGCCGCTTCCGAACAAACCCGCCGAGAAGTCTGGCAAAAATTCCATACATTTTTCGAGAAATACGATTTTCTGTTGACGCCGTGCATGGCGGTGCCGCCGTTTCCGGTGGAAGAAAACTATCCCAGAACCGTGGCCGGCAAGAAGATGCAAACCTACGTGGACTGGATAGCGCCGACGTTTCTGCTGAGCCTGACCAGTCTGCCGGTAGCGTCCGTCCCATGTGGATTGGATGAAAACGGCTTGCCTGTGGGTCTGCAGATCGTTGGCCGGCCGCGGGGCGAGGAAACGGTGCTGGCGTTAGCTAAGCAGGTGCAGGGGATGCATCCTGTCGGATTGCCGCCACTCACAAATACGGAATCATGAATTCTCAGGAAACTTATTTATCTGCATTTAGCCTTAAATGGGTTATTTTAGTAATTACACGGGAGTTGAAACGAGATCTCCCGTAAAGGAATTTCCTAGCTTTTCAAAAACGTAACACGGGAATCGTGAATTTTAATTGGAATCTCTTTCACAACTTACCAATCAGGCTCTGATGGATAACATCCCTATTTGAATGTTTAGCAGAAGGTTCGCATAGCATTCAAAAGATAAATACTAATTTAAAAAGAGGCCATGATTTTATTGTTTTTTGATAATACATTAAATATATTGGTGTTATGCAAACAAAAATTCCGCCCGGCGTCTGCGGCCGAGCGGAATGCAGAAGCGGTGTTATCCAGTTTCTGCAGATGCTTACAGATTGCATGTTTACTAGAAACTGTTCAATCACTTGTTAGGCCTATAAAAAGACGGAATCATACTTAATGGAAGAACATATTGTCTCAAAAGAGCGCGTAACAAATCATGGTGAGGTCTATACCCGCAAGCGGGAAGTCAACGCCATGCTCGATCTGGTTAAACAGGAAACGGAACGCATTGAATCCCGTTTTTTGGAGCCGGCTTGTGGTACCGGCAATTTCCTGGCCGAGGTACTCGAACGAAAATTGAACGTTGTTGAACGGCGGTACAAGAAGAGCCAGTTGGAATTCGAGCGCTATGCCGTGCTTGCTGTTTCCAGCATTTATGGTATCGACATTCTGGAGGATAATGCGGAGGCCTGCCGCAATCGGCTTTTCAACATATTTGACCAGAAATACACCGCGCTATTTAATGCTATAGCAAAAGAGAAATGCCGGAATGCCGTCAAATATATCTTGCAATGTAATATCGTTTGGGGCGATGCGCTGACACTAAAAACCGTCGGCGAAAACCCGGAGCCGATAGTATTTTCAGAATGGTCGCCGGTCAATAGTAGCATGTTCAAGCGCCGAGATTTCACATTTCATGGTTTGCTACAGCATGAGTCCATGAAGGAATTGCCAATGTTTTCGGATCTGGGTGAGGATGTTTTTATCCCCACCCCGGTAAAGGAATACCCCCTGATCCACTTCCTGGAGATTGCAGATGTTTCTTGGTCAGAATTATAACCCTGATGTCCTGAGCTGTCTCGCAAATCTGAGCAGCGACGAAGTTTTTACGCCGCCCGGTTTGGTCAACCAGATGCTGGACTTACTGCCGCAGGAGATTTTTACAGACAAAAACACCCGGTTTCT
>JBHHXN010000017.1:0-50711 GCA_046757025.1 bacterium | reverse complement strand
AATGACAGCCAGGAGTGCTTATTACGAGATACGCATAGATCTGTTTAAACAAACCAGAGGCTTGTATTACCATGTTTTCACACAGCCTCTTCAGAGCCTGTGTGAAAAGTCGGATTCCGGGCTTTTGTCATTCAGGAGGAATCTTTTTTGATTCAAAGGATGCTGTAAATGTAAAAAGATTCTTACAGAATGACATCAAGGGTTTCTTTTTTGAAAATTAACCTCTAATAGGAATTATGCACTACAAATTAAATATAAGCAAAATGAATACGATTAGCAAATATCAATTCACAAATAAATCTAACGGATAAAATATTAAAGTGCAGCCATCTGCTTCAAAAAAGGTAGGACTGTCAGTTTATTTGGTCGTAGTGTTGAGGTGATTCCGTGCTCTGACACTTCTTTGTTTAAAATGATGAAATGAAATTGAGCAGAGTGTGGGCTATTATTTCAAAAAAAGAAGCCGCCTAATTTTCGTGAAATCATCTGCCACGATTTTGTAAAAATAAGCACCGCTGCTTACCCCTTCACCCCGGTCATTTTTACCATCCCACACCACGGATTGTAAACCCGCTGGTTGTTCAGCCTCCACTAACGTCCTGATGGGCTGACCCACCATGTTGAAAATTTTCAATTCCACCTGCGCAGTTCTGGGCAGGAAGTAGCGGATGGTGGTCCGCGGATTGAAGGGATTCGGGTAGTTTGGCAAAAGCGCAAACTGGCCGGGCGTTTCGGGTGCGTTCTCAACTGAAGTAAACAGGTGGAAAACGGCTCCGTCTGTGGTGGTGGCTTCGGCCAGGTCGTCGGCAAAGTTGGTGAGTTTTAGGGTATCCGAACCCACGGTGCCGGTCACAGCAAATACCACCTTCATCAAAACGCCCGATGCGGTGATGGCCGTGGTGTTAAACCCGCCAACGACGATGACACCGGGCTCGTTTTCCTGACCCTTGGCGGTGATCCAGCCATCGGTCAGGGTGTTGGCGTTGTCGGTGTGTTTAAAGGTCAAAAGCTGCGTCGGATAAATGATTCGCAGCCCGAAAGCTTTGATGGCGTTGGAGTCGGGGTTCTGCAAGTTTAAGGGAATGGCGACGGTGGTGTCATTTAGTGTGCTCAGGTTAATCATAGCGGGCGGACTGAGATCGAGCTGACTCCAGACCTGACTCGCCGCACCCGCCCACAAGCAGAATATGGAAATGCTTAAAAGTCTTTTGATCATGAAAACTTCCTGTGTTAACGTCCCTGTTAAAATTATCTGAGCAGCGTCATTTTTTTGACGCCGGTGAATTCCGCGGTTTTGAGCTGGTAAATGTAAGTGCCGCTGGGAACTTCTCTGCCAAAATTATCTTTACCATTCCAGATAATTTTGTGAAATCCCGCTGGTTCCACCGAGTCCACCAGGTTGCGAATTTCCTGCCCGATGAGGTTGAAGATCACCAGCTTCACCCGGGTGGATTTGGGTAGCTGGTAGCCGATGCTGGTTTCCGGGTTGAAGGGATTGGGATAGTTTTGCTGCAATACGAAATTGTCTGGTGGTGCCAGCGTGACTTTCAAGGAACCAGAGTACTCAAACGAACCGTCGGTGTCGATCTGTTTTAATCGATAGTAGCGCAGCTTTTTGGCGAAATTTAATTTTTGATCTTCAAAACGGTATCGCTGCGGCGAGGTGGTGGTGCCGTGTCCGTTCACAAAGCCGATTTTTTCGTACACGATGTCGTCGAAGCTCTTTTCGATCTCAAAGCCGAAATTGTTGGTTTCGGAAGCGGTCAGCCAGTTGAGTTTCACCGCGTTGCTCAGAATTTCTGCGGAAAAGGAAGTCAGCTCCACAGGGACCGAGCTGTTGAGAATGCCAGGCGTGGTGGAAGCGTTTGCCAGATCGTCGATAAAGGTGCCTAACTGCAGTAAACCGACTCCTGGTGTGGTATCGATGATAAATTCTACATTTACAAGTACACCGGATGTTGTGGTAGGCGAGGCGTTAAATCCACCGATTGTAATTTCCCCTGAAGTGTTTTCCTGGCCGCCGACAGATTGCCAGCCATCCGTCAGAGTACCGGTGCTGAGTATCTTGCTAAATGTGAGTTTATCAGTGGGATAGGTGAATGTCACACCAAATGCGTCGATGGCGACTGCGCTGCCGTTGGTTAAATTTAACGGAATGACGATGGTTTGCCCCGGCGGGTCGGTGACATCGACGTTGGATGGCGGACTGAGATCCAATTGTCCCACCGCCTGAGTCACAAAAATCAGACTAAAAACCAAAAGTACCGCATTTTTAATTATTTTCTGCATTTCCTTATTCTCCTTAATTTGATCACGTTCTGCAAATTCAAATGTTGGCTCGGTTATTTCAACAACAGCATCTTTTTAGTGTCTTTAAATTCACCGGCGATGATACTGTAGAAGTAAGTTCCTGATGGTACACGAATTCCGGCAGCATTCTTACCGTCCCATTTTATTTTATAGACGCCCGCTGATTTTTCTTCATCGATTAATTTGGTGACCAGTTGCCCGGTCATGTTGTAAATGGCCAGCACCACCGCTACTTTGCCATTTTGGGTCGCTGGAATCTCAAATTGAATTTGCGTTTCCGGATTGAAAGGGTTGGGGAAGTTCTGATGTAGCTGGAACGAAGTTGGCAACGCGTTCGCCGATTCGAGGGTCAACGGCTCCAACGCCGCATTGGCCAGATCGTCGGTGAGCTCGGTGACGTGAATGGTTAAATCGCCTTCAGATTTCGCTTTGTGCAAAAAGACGATGTTCAAAATCTCTGTATCCGAATTGGGTTTGCGGTCTTTGGCGTCAAATCCGCCGATGACCAGCAATCCGGGTTCGATCCGTTGCGCGTCGAGCTGTGTCCAATTGCTAGTCAGCGATGTGCGTTCCACGCTCAGAAATTCAAGCTGGTCTGCTGGAAAATGCAGCCGCAAGCCAAAGGCGTGCAGCGCGGCGGGTTTTTCGAGGGCCAGCGATACCACGATCTTTTCACGTTTATCCTGTTCGGTTGCAGGATTCATGGTTTTCTGGTTCCAAACGAGTTTGAACGGCGGTATTTTTGAACTTAGTTGCGCCAGCTTGTTATCGCTCACCGCCGCAAAACAATGAGCCGGCGGCGTGCTGTCCAGAAAACCCTGGAAAATGGCCAAAGCATCGCCGGGGGTCACCGATTCATCACAATTGGCATCGGCAGCGACGATTTCGCAGCTGAAATCCACCACGTCGCATTCGGTGGCCAGAACGCCGCCGTTCAAAAACGTCTGAAATGCGCACAAAGCATCACCGGGTGTCAGCGAGCCGTCGTTGTTCACGTCGCCGTCGCTCAAACACTGCACGGGCTCGGTGCAGGGAGAATCCTGGAACAGCGGGCTGGTGACAAACGATGAAAAGTCCACACCAACACTGACGCTGTCTCCGGAGCCGCTGCCGGCGCCGTCGGGACCGTCGGCGGCACCCCACCAGTTCAGGGTGGCATCGATGGTGGTGCTGCCCTTATTTTCAATAGCGTAAATGGTGTTGTTGCAGAACTCGTTATTGTGAACGGTGACGCCGGTACTGGTTTCATCTAAAACGGTTAAGCCGTTGTTGGTATTGTCGTAGATGATGTTGTTGTCCAGCTCGCCAAACGACTTGGATATGAGCACGGCATCGGCGTTGTCAAAGATATCGTTGTTGTCGATGTCGTAAGCCGTGACCGAGTCCAATTTCACGCCGGCGACCGATTGATTGTAGATCTGATTGTTTTCCACTTTGATAAACAGACCGGAGCGGGCATTTACTGCGTAGTCGTTGTCGTGTAAGTCGTTATTTTGAATGAGCGTGAAGGATTGGTCCGTACCGTCAAGTCCCACCAGGATGGCGTTGATGCAATCGGATATTTCATTTTGTGTGACGGTAACATTTGTTCCGGCTCCTGAGGAGGTTGCCATTAATATGCCAGCAGATGAGTCTGTACTAACAACACCACGATTTGCGCTGATGGTGTCGTTTTTCACTTGCACGTTGGCGCCAGCGCCGATATCGAGGGTGTAGTCGAGCCAGGTGCCCGCGCCTTTCCCGGTGTAATGATTTTTTTGAAAAACGGAGCCGTTTACGCCGCTGCCGGAATAAATCACACCGGTTCGGCCTATTTCCGTGAACACGCTGTTTGATACGTGCACGGGACCGTTGCCGGCCGCATAGATGGCGCTGCCGGCGTAATCCGGGCCGCTCTCGTTGTATTTAATTTCATTGAAACACACATTTGAAAACGTACCCTGACCTTTGACATAAAAGGCGTAGTAAATCAAACTGTCTTTTGCATCGAACGTCATGTCCTGCACTTCCACGGTTAGCAGCGTATCCACCAAAAACCACGCGCGGCCTTCTCCCACGTCGCTGGTGGGTGCGGTGGGTTTAAACGTGGTGTTGGATTTTCCAGAGCCGGCGATCACCAGGTTTTTGTCGATTAAGATTTGTGGGCCATCAAAAAAAGTGCCGGTACCGATGTTTAACGTATCGCTGGTGGCAGCGGCGTTGATGGCGCGCTGTATGCTGGCGGAGGTGTCGGGTGGAAAAAAACTGATCTTGGTCATATACACATTGTCTGCCACCCAGGTCACCAGACCGATCTGCGCGCCCGAGTTGAGCTGGGGGCTTTGGCCACTGATCGGCTCGAAATGATTACTTGGCGACAATTGCTCCAGATCGATGATGTGAACGACGCGGTCTTCGATGGCAAAATTGTCGCCTCCGGAATTGGTGAAGTCAGCCGATGTGGCATCGATGTCCACAGCGGCAAAGTTGCGAATGTCTTCGGTGGCCTGGCCGCCAAAGGTGGTGTTTCCCAGATTCATGGTGCCATCCACGTCATAAAGGAACAGGTTGACTGCGGGATCTTCCGTAGAAGCTGGCAGCACATCGAGCTGCACACCGCTGAAACTGATGGCTGTTACATCGCTGTAGTCGGCGATGTGCAAGCCGGCACCCACGTACATGATCGGGGGCTGCTGCAGCCTAGCGGCCTTGTTGTTATTGACGCTCTGCGTTTGATAGACGCCGTCAATCTGCACATTGTTGAAGGTGACCGTGCCAGAAGGGGACGTAGCCGACGTCACCTGGCCTTCCAGAAGAATGCCATATTGGGAAGTGTCGCCGGTGATGCTGACGTTGGTAAAGGAAGCGTCGCCATTAAAATCGTACAAACCGATGTCGCCGGAGCCCAGAGCCATCATGATGCTCGTGCCGTTACCGGAAAAGGTTGTGCCATTGACGTGGATGTTGTTATAGCTCGGGCCTTGGATTATCGTGTTTTTCGAGCTCTCCTGGTCGTTTGTTTGCGCTAAAATATTATTTGGATTAATATTCAGAAAATTGACGATGATGCCGCCGACACCGTTTTCATCCACACTGCCGTCGGTGACGAACAAGCTGTCAAAGGCACTGAGCGTGGAAGGAATACGAATGCCGCTGTCCTGGTTGTTCGATAGCGTGCAATTTATTACTTCGATATCGTGCACAACTCCGGAATGCTGCATGGTTATTCCACAGCCCGAATTATTCGTGGCGGTCACGTTCTCGAAAGTGATAAAGCCGGTGGAATCGCCAGGAGCGGTGTTGGGTACAGGTGCTGTGCCGATGACATTTTTAGCAAAATTTACAGAAGGAATGGGGCCGTTGGTAATGAGAATCCCGCTGCTCACATCAGGAGAACCGGACGCGGCATTGGCTCCTTGCACGCGCAGATCGCGAATGCTCAATCGGTCGGTTGGGGAGGTTCCGCCGCCATTGATCCCGTCGATTAAAATTACGGGAAAGTCATCGGTTTGTGAGTTGATGACGGTATTCAACAACGGGTTCTCGCCGTTGCCCGCGCCGATGAGGGTGACGCATTTGTCGATGATGATATTTTCATTGTAGGTGCCGGCGGCCACCCAGACTGTGTCGATAACAGACGTCTCCGAGGCTAAACGGTAATCCGATTTTACTGAGAGGTTCTGCACCTCGAACGCACCGTTTAATCCTTCCTGAATGGAGGCAAAGGCGTTGACGCCAAACACCTGGATACTGCTGTCCTGTCCCGGAAATTGCACGGCGTCGCCAAGCTCCAGATTCGACCAGTCGTCATCCACAAACGTTTTCGTAATGGGTTGGTTTAAAGGACCCAACACGAAATAGTTATCGAAGGTTAAAGTGCCTTGCGCCGGGGCGCCGATGGGATTATCAAATCGGACGATCAGCTTAGCGCCGAGGAAGTCAAAGGCAATGCTGGCGGTGAAGGTGCCGTCAAAAAATACAATCCAATCGCCGCCGCTCAGGCGGTAGTAAGGCGTGACAGTCCAGCCCGTGTCCTGGATAGTTTTTTTGAATTTAAAACGCAGGTCGAATTTATCGGCGGTTAGAATGCCGGGCGCCAAACCCTGTGTGGACAACCCTTCGTTTCCCAGGGATTGGTAGCATTCTAACAAACCCCCTCCCCCGGCATCGGGATTGCTTAAAGAGAAACTGATGCCTAGATGTTTGAATGTCGAATTGTCCGCGGCATCCTGAAGATTGAACTGGATTTGCTGGCCATTGGGTCCGGTCAAACCGGAAGCGTCGATTCCGACGATGTAAACCCAGTAACTGTCGCCGGCAGCGATGCCGCCGATATCGCCTTTCCAGAGGGTGTCGGTTTGAGTGAAAAACTCGAAAACTTCAATGTTGCCGGTGCCCACCAGCGTGTCGGGACCGTGAACGACGGGAGGGATGAGATTAGGCTGCGCGTTACCGTTGGTTAAAAAGCCACCCGCAAAAAGCACGAGTGTTGCCATCAAAAAATAACCGATTGTTTTTTGCATTTTTTAACCTCCTCACAAATAAAATTCCCCCCGTAAATTGTCGTTAATAAAGGTTTTGTTAGCTCAGTAATTTGGTGGAATGGTATGTCGAAACGATTGCCAAAACTCAGTAATCAGTTCAAACCAGCAGAATCAGCGCGCACACATTTGGATGAGAATACCACAGTCGAGAAATGATTTATTCACTACCAGGCAAAATTACTGAAAAATCAATATGAAATAATCCGTTCGAATCAGGTGTGCATCAATGGTAAACGGCAGCATTTTGAGGGCTTGGCACAGACATCCCCAATTATTAACTCGAACAAAGAAAGTTAAATGTGGAAGTGTATGGATTCTTTGGATTGTCTCTGAAAAAGAATCCAGCATGCCCAGGAGAATTAGGATTGCCTTTTGGAAAGTGAATCCATACGAATGGGAGTGTAATAAAAATGCTCAGCACTGCTGCAAGTTCTTTCGATGCAACTAAAGTTTAATATCCCGTTGTTTAAATTGTGTGTATGGGTAGTATTACCAGCAATATGAAAATTTGCGGAACAAGATAGTGAAGAAATTTTTCAGTACCTTAGCGATTAAATAAATGTACATTTTACGAATTTTTACTCTCAAGTTTTGCTTCCATTCAACAATGGTAAAATGACTTCTGAAATTAACTTGACTTTTTAAACAGTGAATGTTAATTTTGCCAATATCAACGCCCTCTCTACTTCATTCTTTAAAATAAACTATTTAGAGTCTGAATGACAACTCGTGAAATGCGCGATTTTAAAACCTCTTCGCGAAGGTGTTCCTTTGGCAAAGCTCAGGACAGGCCCTTCGACAAAGCTCAGGACAGGTCCTCCGCGCCCGGCAGGAATTCATCCTCGGCCTGGAAGCCTTCGGAAAGATAGGATCGTTTTCATTCAATCACTATTTAATTGACTTCTTTGAATTGTGAACCTGATTAATTTTCATTAACACAGGAGGGTTTTCTATGGAGGTGAGGTTTTTAGTGGGCGATTTGACGAAAGTTCAAGCGGATGCCATCGTCAATCCAGCAAATTCTGAAGGGGAGATGGGCGGCGGTATCGCCGGGGCTATAAAAAAAGTCGGCGGTAAAATTATCGAAGAAGAATGCATGCGGCAAGCCCCCATCCCCATCGGTCAGGCGGTACTAACTACCGCTGGGTCCCTGAACTGCGATTATGTGATTCACGCTCCGACCATGGCCATGCCGGTACAACGCACAAATGTGGTGAACATCGCCAACGCCATGAAGGCGGCTCTGCAACTGGCTGCGGAATATGAAATCGAAGTACTGGCCGTGCCCGGCATGGGCACCGGCACCGGCAGGGTTGCCATAGACGATGCTGCGAAAACTATGATCGAATCGATCAAAATTTCCAGCTCAGCGACCCGCCATTTAAAAGAGCTGCATTTGATCGACCGCAATGAAGCGCTCGTGCAGGCTTGGCAAAAATTCTGGAACGATGAAGCTGTGAACACGGAACCGTAGCAGAATTGGCTTATGCATCAACCCGTGAGAACGTGTATCGGCTGTGGCAGAAAAACGCTCAAAAAAGACCTGCTGAGGATTGTCAGGACTGCCAGACGCGAGCTCGAAATAGATAGTCAGGCCATGAAACCAGGACGCGGCGCTTACCTGTGCCGGGATTCAAAGTGTGCAAAAATGGCCATCGAACGAAAACGGTTTGAAAGAAATTTAAGAATCCACCCTAAGCCACCATTTGTCGATCAATTATTGGGTTTTTTAAATGAAAAAAGCAACCATGGTTAAAGCGCAAAATAAAATTTTTCCAGCGACCCCGCCGAGAATTTTAAAGCAACATTTTGCGGACGGGCATTCGAACAGAGGTTCTGGTCCTGCCGGCTTCCAAAAGATGGCATGGCCGATAATCTCTTTATATTCAAAAAAAGCAATCGTTTGAAATGGAGAAAATTAACCGGCTCACTAAAATATTGGGCTTTGCAAATCGTGCGCGCAAATTAACGCTCGGCATGAGCGCCACTCAAAAGGGGCTGCAGCGTGGAAAAATCTACCTGGTGATACTGGCAGAGGATCTGTCCCCAAATGCCGCCATGAAAATTCATGAATTGACGGAACCGCTGAACATCGCGGTGTTTCCCTGCAGCACTAAAAACGAGCTGGGAAAATTGTTCGGGCGCAACGAAGTCGGAATCGTCGGCGTGGGAGACACTCAATTTGCTAAAAGTATTCGTGAGATTATGGCATGATTCTCGACGAAATCACACAAAAGAAACAGAGTTTGCGCCGTTTCATTGCACAAAAAAGAGCGAGTCTGTCACACGAGTGGGTTGTGGCCAGAAGTCGGACCATCTTCCACCAACTACCTGCCATTTCGGAATTTGAAGCAGCGCGAACCATTCACTGTTACGTGGCCTGGAAAAACGAGGTCGACACGCATGCGCTCATTAAAAATTTGCTGGCTAAAAATCGCACAGTGGTGGTGCCGGTGGTCAACGTAGCAGCGCACACCCTTTTTCACTCTCAAATCCGCGATTTTGATGAGCTGCGGCCCGGAGCATACGGAATATTGGAGCCCCCAGCTGATCTCATTCGTCCCGTGGAGGTTTCCTGCATCGATTTAGTGATCGTGCCCGGTGTGGCGTTTGACCGGCAGGGAAATCGGCTGGGCTACGGCGGCGGCTTTTACGATGCCTTTTTGAGTCAGATTACTTGCAAAAAGATCGGCCTGGCATTTGAGTTTCAGGTGTTGGATTCCATACCCACGAGGTCGCAGGACATGTGCGTGGACAGGCTGGTCACGGAAAAAGGAATTTATGATTTTCAACAGCAGCGACCGTAAAATTGCGGCTTTCAGAATAACCGTTTTTCGGGGTGCTGGGGTAGGTGGGGACAGCACGCTAAAGAGACTGTGTGAAAACGCGCAAACTCTGTGTCTGTCATCCCGCAACCGAAGGATCTTTTTAATAAACAACACTTTACTTCAAAACTAAAAAGATTCCTCATGCCTGTCCCGCAAAGCGGGAAATGACAAAAGCCTGGAAGTTGACTTTTCACACAGGCTCTAAAGCGTGAACACCCAAAGCCGTTAGCGAATCACTCCCGGTTTACCTGCCATTCTTCGCAGCAAACCGACTTGCCCCACATGATAGGTTTCGTGAAAATAAAGGAAGGATACTTTTTCTCCCAGGGTTTTTTGATCCAATTGTTTATCGAAATCATCCTGAGTCAATTTACTCAAGCCCCGGAGGACGCCATCCTGCGAGCACTGGAAATCCGTGAGCAGCCTTTCCAGGGTGAAAGCGCCGTCAGCATGGACGATGGGCTGAGAGCCTCTGGTATAGCGGGCGGAGTCTCTTTTATCCCAGTTTTGCGGTTGCTGTAGCAACGCAAGGATGCCCTGGCGTGAAGCCACGATGTGTCCGAGTGTCCAGTTCAGGCAATTGCCCGCCGGCTGCGGTTGAATCAAACTGTCTGCTTGTGTCAGGCCTTCGGTGTTTACCTCGATACAATATTTGTTGTATTCAAATAATTGCTTGAGAATGTCGGGATTCATGGTTTTCTCCGGTTTGGTCAACTTGATCCACTGAAATTTAGGGGCAGAAAATGTTTGCGCCCCAAATTAGGAGCGCGAATACCGGCTATATCTAAGATCTAAAATGATTTCTTCGTGGCCTGCTTTTGCCGTAATTTCTGTTTTTCTTGAAAACGGACGATCATACTCACCACTCGTGAATAGTTGGCCATGCCTTCTTTGACGTCGTTGGCTTTTAAATAGAGGTCGTAACTTTTATTGGACACTTTGGAAATGATCCCCACATGGCTTTTCAATCGTTGTTTTACCGCTTCTAAATCCAGTTTTACCCCATCGTTGAGCAGGTTTGCGTAGGAATGGGTTCGTGCCGAATCGGTACGCAAATAACGGAAAAAATGTCCGAGAACTTGAAAGTTGCCGCTGTACTGGCAGAGGGGTTCCGAGGCGTTGGTGCAAACCAGATGCGCCAGAAAATTGGCGTCGGCTTCGCTTGTTATGCCCATTTGATGCGCTTTCTCATGGGCTAGAACGAATGGCAGCTCGAAAATAAACAGGTCGGAATTTAGATGCAATTCATGAAAGAAGGGACTGAACCAGCCGCTGGTGGTGGTTTTATTCAAAAGCCAGTTGGCAGTGAATGATTTATTTTTGCGATTACCCGGGATCTGCGGCAGATTCAACAAATCCATAATTTCATCGTACGATTCATCGATCACCGAATCGATATAACTGATTTTTTTGATAGAATAGGCTAAATTAAGCTGGTTGCTTTTTTTAATGATCTGCACAAAAGTAGAATCAAAGGAGTCGATGGCGAGGTTGACTTCGTCTAGCGCCAGCTTGGTTCTGAGAGAAGGCCTCAGATAGTTGATACCCCAGCACAAATAGAACCAAACGTAGATGACCGCAAGCGTTGTGATCAGATTTAACAAAATTCGTGACAGAGGCAATCGCTTTTTCTTGATGCGGTTGATAATGAAAGGGATACCAAAAAGCAGCACAAACCAGAGGGCAAGCTCGGAAATGGAAAAGGAAACCTGCGCCGACAGGTTAGATAAAATTAAGGTGATTATGGGGTAGAGACCATTTGAATAATAGCTTTCCACGAAATTGGGAAATTGCGACAAGAGTTGTATGAGTAAATAAAAAGACAGCGCCAATCCAATAATACCAGCACGAAGTTTCGTGGGAGACTTCATCTTCGATTTCGATTCAATTTATAATTTCAGTATTTACAATTCGCGTTTCTAAAACGTGTGGACCGCTGACACCGCAAGAGTCGCAGAATAGGTGCAAATTTACTTCAAGGTCTGCAGCATTCTCTATTTACATGGAACCTGTAAAAATTAATATCACCATTTCTATGATTGTAAATTTAATGAATAATTTATAATATGCAACATTAGATTTTCAATCAACGCAATATATCCCGCAATTCCTGAAACTTCCTACTCATTCAAACAAAATTTGGTTTTAATCTAAGCCTAACTGTGGCGCAATGGTTTTCATGGCAGTGATGACATTATTGATGTGTTCTTCCAGCGTGAGCCCCAGCAATTCCGCACCTTTTTGAATGTCTTCTCTATTGACGTTGCGTGCAAAAGCCTTGTCCTTCATTTTCTTTTTAACGGATTTCACTTTTACATCCTGGAGGCTTTTTGTGGGTCGCACCAGCGCCACCGCCACGATGAAGCCGGTGAGCTCATCTACTGCGCAAAGTGCTTTCTCCAGGTTGCTCTCAGGCTTCACGCCGGTATAATCGGCGTGGGATAAGATGGCGCGGGTAATTTCTTCTGTGCAGCCTCTTTCTTGTAAAATTTGTACGCCCACAAATGGATGCGCTTCTTTGGTTGGATGCTGCTCATAATCGAAATCGTGCAGCAATCCCACCACGGCCCATTTCTCTTCGTCATCGCCGAATATTTTTGCATAGAAACGCATAGCGGCTTCCACGGCCAACATGTGGTTGCGCAAATTTTCCGATTTAGTGTATTCGGTCATAAGTGCCCAGGCTTGTTCTCGGTTCAATGGTTCCTCCTTTCCAAAAGAGTTTGAACGACCCTAACAAATTATGTTAATGGCTTTGGGAACAATCTCAAATGTCGCGGGCAACTGGCCGGGCTGTTCCCCATCCGCTTCGATCAAAATAGCCGATTCTTCGGCTGGCTGCAAGGTGATTTTTTTGCCTTTTAAATATCGGGCTTTGGGATGCTGCGCCAGGGTGCCGTTGTAAATTCGGTATATATTGGCTAGCACTTCCGCACGATTGACGTCACCAACGATGGCGATTTCAAAAAGTCCGTCGTCGATTTGCGCTTCGGGTGCAATCCACATACCGCCGCCGAAAAATTGACCGTTGGCCACCACAACGGAATTGACCGTGAGCTCCTCTTCAAAGGTGTCATCGACCTGAATGCGAACGCGCTGATTCTGATAAAAGGCCAGTGTGCGCAGCAAGCCTGTCAAGTAGGCAAAAAACGGTCCCAGGGCTTTGGTGGATTGATTTGCCAGCGTGGCCAGCGTTCCGCCAAAACCGGCGTCCGCAATGTTGATAAAATAGCTGGACTGAGTTTGGCCCTGCGCATTCTGGCACTCGAGCCATCCCACATCACATCTCCTGAGTTTGTGTTCGACGATGCAGGCGGCTGCTTCTTCGATGTTGTCCGGAATATTCAGGGTTTTTATCCAGTCGCCACCGCTACCGGTTGAAATAATTCCCAGACAGGCGTCTGAGTTGATCTGGCGGCCGTTTTCAAAAAAACCGTTGACGACTTCGTTGATGGTACCGTCGCCGCCGAGTACCACGATGGTGTCGTAACCATCATGCAGAGCCCGGCGCGTGAGAACGGTGGCGTCGCCGCGGCAGGTGGTCAGGTGCATGGCCGAATCGATCAATAGTTTATCTAATTGTTGTTCGATATCCGACCAGTTTTTGGTCAGTTTATGATTACCCGCGGTTGGATTCCCGATCAGATTGATTTTATTTTGCACGATAATTGAGAGGTTTGTAATTCAATTTCAATCATGCCGGATTTCATTCACGCGCAAAAAATTTCTAATGAAATCATCCATTCTGAAGCGCTCATGTTTTAGCGACGGAGATTTGGTAATGATATACGACGGACGGCTGTTTTAAAAAAGAATTGTTTAAAAATAAGGAACTGAAAAATGATTGTCAAGAAAAGGTTGTCAATTCTTTGTATCAAGGGCTTGGCGGTGAATTTTGAATCGGTGAAACGTGGGCGGATGTTCCGAATTAGCCGCTTCCCACGCCACTAGAAAAGCCAGCCTGGCAATGCGGGTTAGTTTTTCCGGATCGATTTTCGTGGCCAGATCCGTGGCGCGATGATAGTCCGGATGAATGTTCGTGTTGTAGAAAATAACCGGAATGCGGTGTTTTGCGAAATTCGCATGATCGCTTTGGTTGAAAAATTTTTCGCCGTCATATTTTAAATCCAGACCGATCATTTCATTGGCGGCGATATTCATCCAGTGGAGTTCGGGACTGCGATCGCTGCCGATTATCGAGACGGTGTTGCTCTGGTTTCGGCTGATCATATCTAAATTCAGCATGGCGACGGTGTTCGCCAGCGGTTCCACGGGGTTTTCCACATAATATTCGGAGCCGAGCAAACCCAGCTCCTCCGCTCCAAACGCAATGAACAAAACGCTGCGCCGGGGTTTGCGGGGCATTTCGCTGAAGGCTTCGGCAATTTCCAGCAAGCCGGCGGTGCCGGAGGCGTTGTCATCGGCGCCAGGGTAAATTTGGCCGTTGACAACGCCAATGTGGTCAAAGTGTGCGCCCACCACCACTACTTGTTCGCGAAGCCGAGGGTCGCTTCCCTGCAGCCTTGCCAGCACATTTTGTGTTTGACGGATATTTCTAACCATGCCAATTTTGATGTGGGCGTATCTGTTTGGAATTTCAAAACTCACCGGTTTGTGGCGGCGGTCGATGGCCAGCATCAGGCTTTTTAAAGAATGGCCGGTATGTTCCAATAATTTCTGCGCCAGCTTCAAACTCACCCAGAGGATGGGAAATTGCTTGCGACTGAATATTTTTTGTATCTGCCACGATTGCCGCGCGAAATGGTTGGGGAAGTAATTTGGCCAGAAACCGTGCTTTGCCGGCGTACTTTTGACGCTGTCGGGATCGTTGACTAAAATCAGCGCTCGCGCGCCGTGATTTAAGGCATTTCTTGCTTTCTCTTCAAACAGGGCGTGCCGGGTCAGTTGGCGGCCGTTGAAAAGGCTGTTAGGATCGTTTTCGCCCGGCTCATGACGCAGCACCAGTACGATTTTGCCTTGGACTCCCACGCCCTGGTAGTCGTCATATTGATATTCCGGTGCCGTGATGCCGTAGCCGGCAAAAACAATCGGGGCAGTGAGTGTGTCGGCGCCGCTGTACGGGAAAAGAGCGTAGTCCGCTCGGTATGAAAATTCGGTTTTTGCAAGCGTAGGACTTTCGATGGTCCAGAATTCCGTTTGTTTTAGTACAGTTTGCTCAATTTGAAAATTTTGATAAAATTTCCCATGGTCACCTGCCGCTTCTAATTCAAAATCGGCGAACTCCGTGGCGATGTACTTGGCGGCTAACCACTGGCCGGGAGTGCCGCTTGCCCGGCCCTGGAACGGTTCCGAAGCCAGCATGGCAACATGAAATCGCGCCTCGCGCGTGGTGATAGAAAGCATGGGAACGCGGACCGGCTTTAAATCGATGGGTTTTTTGGCGCGGCCAGAGCCAGCAAAACCGGGCGTCAGCAGGCCCAGAAACCAGGCTAAGCCGAGTACGAACGGAAGGAATTTTCCCGGGAGCGAACGTAGGTGCAAAAAAATGAGTACTCCAGTTTATTTCAAAATCATTTTGAGTTATCCGTATTATAGAGACAGTCGAACAGATTGAGGAAGCTAAGAAAGAAAAAAAATTAAAGCAAGTCTTATTATTATGGTGAATCGGATGTCCCCCCATAATTTCATCCCCGGTTCTTTGTCAGGGGCTGTCCATAATGTCCTGTTTCCTCGCCCTGAGTCCTTCGACAAGCTCAGGATAGACTACGTCGAAGGGTACGGTTATCCAATTTCCTCAGAATGACCATTCTGGAATTTTGCTGAGTTAACTGGATAACCGTACTACGCACCGCATGACGGTTGATGCTGAATAGTTACTTATTTAGTCTCTGATCGAAAACGGAAGTCTTCATGCTGAGTCCCAAGTAAATTCGGGAACGCATGAATAAAAAAAACGATAGGTTACGGCCTTTCTAAGATCCTCTTCGGGACTCAGGTTGTATCTTTCTTCGGCTTCAGCAACAGAGACACTAATTAAGAAAAGATTGCTTTAATAAACGGACATCTTCAGAGTGGCACCCGGATTCAATAATTTTGAATTTAATTGGTGAGTTTGTGAATTATTCCGGTGAAATAATTGGCTTATAGAAAATAAAAGTTTTGCAAAACAAACTCTTGACTATTGTAATTATACTTAGTATTTTGGTTTTTTTAACCCCCATTACTCAATTCTTCAAAAGGTGTAATTAATCAACCAATAATTAAACCATATTTTATTATTGAAAGTGAAAGGAGGCAAAATGGACAATATGGGACTTTTTTCAAAGAATCAGAAAGCCGTTATCACTGGTTTGTGCTTTACGGTATTTTTGATGGGTTTGTTTTTAACCACCAGCTCTTTCCCACTTATGGCTGGAGAAAAAAATATCCAAAAAGTCATTTCAAAGCTGGCAAGTGGCAAAATCTTGATCAGTGAGTTTGATGCGGTCCGGCTAAATCAGGAGATGATGGCTCGTTTACAAAACAAAGTCAATCGACTCAGGTACCAGGAGCTGTATCAGCATAAAATGCGGCAGTATCCGGCTGAAATGAAAATCGATGCTTATCTCAAAGCGCTGGTGGAAGCTGAAAAAGAGGGTTTGCAGTTGCGCGCTATTTTTCAATCGTTGTCGGATGAGAAACGCGCCGTGCTGGCAGGCAAACCATCTGGAAACATCGCCGGCGTGGTTTCGGTGAGCGGTTCGAGCGCAACCGATGCGGAAATCACGGTGCTGTCTTTTAACCGATACGGATTTTTTGCCGGCGCTGCTGAAGTGGAAAAACTGACCGGGGAATTTACTTTTTCCGACATGCCGGCCGGCCGCTACTATCTGGTTACGGTCAGCCGCTACCGAGACAAATTCTTCGAGAAAGAAAACAGCCTGGCGGCAAATCTGTATGAAAGCTGGCAGAACGCCCAGTTGGTGACCGTGCGAAATGGCGAAACCACCAACGGCATTGCCTTTGATCTCGACGGTGAGCAGCAGACCGAAGCAAGTATCCGCATCACCGATCGATTGTATCCTGAGACGGATTTAAACTCGAACATTCGGAAAAACAATATTTTGCAGACCAACGATTCCAGCATTCAGGGAATGGTCAATTTTATTGATACAGTAGCGGACGATACCACGGCATTGTTTTTTGCGGCTATTTTTGCTTTTGATACCCAGGACACCTCCATCGCGACTTTTAATATTTCGGGATTTGACGGCTCTTATGAACTCCCTGAGTTGAATCAAGGTACCTTTGTGGTTTATGCGAATAATTATTTGAGCTTTCTGCTGGGTTCGCCCGCCACACAAGGTGAATATTATGATGACGCCAAAGTATCGGCAGACGCCACCCCGTTGGTGCTGGCTGAAAGCGACACCCTGCGCGGCATCGATTTTTATCTTGAAACCGGCGGATCCATCAGCGGCCGTATTACCGATGCCAACGGCGCCATTTTAGACTCGGTGGTGGTGGTGGCAGTGAAGAAATTTGCTTTTGATGAAGTCGGCAGTTTTTTTGCAGATGACATCGATTTCGGCGTTGGATTTTCTGACACCACAGGTAACTACTTTGTGTCAGGTCTTTCCTCTGGCGATTACGTGTTACGCACGGTGTCTCTGCTGAATCCAGATTTTCAGTCACTTTTCGGTGATGAATTGGGAACCGGAAAGCACTTCGGCGAAGTCTTGGATGCTTACTATCCCAACGTTCAAAGTATTTATGATCCTGGTTCGGCCACACCGGTTTCCGTCACTTCGCCGGATAACACCGGCGGCATCAATTTCGTGCTCGACCTGGCGGGCGGCATCAACGGTAAGTTTGTGGAAGCCAGCGACGGTACCACACCGGTGAACGGTACCGGTACGGTTATCGCGCTCAATGCCGCCAATAACCTGCCTGAATTGACCTTTGCGGTTTCGGATTCCATCAACGGCACGTATGAATTGCGTCCTCTGCCCACCGGTTATTTTAAACTGTTTGGATTTGTGGACAGCGACGATGTTCTTTATTTACCGCAATTTTATGATGGCAAAGGTTTTGAGTCCGCCGATTCGGTGCAAGTGACGGCCCCAACTGTCACACCAAATATCGATTTCAAAATGGTGCGAACGGGTACGATTGCCGGTACGGTTTCGGTGCCGGGTCAAAATGTCGCTGAGCTAGGGCTTGAAATCTCCGTTCTGGCTTACAACGCAGTTACGCAAACCGTAGCCGGTATTGTGGATGCCGATTCTGCCACTGGCACATACAGCCTTATCGGTTTGTGGCCTGCAAATTACAAAGTTCAGGCTTTTGTGGGCGCGCCAGATTTAGCAGCCACTTATCATGGCGGCGGCACATCGTTTAATGATCCCAATTCCGTGACAGTAAACGTTGCGGCAGGCGGAACCACCACCGCGGACATTGCCTTAGCTCAAGGCCAGGGTGTGATCATGGGCGCGGTTTATCAGGAAGACGGGCAAACCCCTATTCCGGGCACACTGGTTCTCGCTTATGATGAATCCGGCCACGTTGTTTCGGGTGGCTTAGCCGGACTGGATTTGAATTCCGGTGGCCTTGATCCCACTTCAGGCGCTTATGCCGTTCCAGGACTGGTGTCCGGGAATTATTTTCTTCGCACCGTTTCCCTGTTTCGATTTCTACTTTTATTAGATGAGGCCAATTTAGGAGATGACGGCGGTGGCGATCCTTTGAGCGCAATAATAGCTCTGCTTTTGGGCGATGACAGCGTTCTGGATTCGCTGGATGTGCAGTTGTTTGGCGACGCCTGGTACAATCCCAATCAATTTGTCGGAGTGCAATTGGCGAATTTAGATTTGTTTTCGATATTCGCAAATTTGTTGTTCGCCGGTGATCCGCAGGCGCTTTTGCCGTTTTTCCAGGACGTTCCGGGCGAAGCCATGCAGGTAACCGTCACCAGCCCGGGCCTGGCAACGGGTAAAGATTTCAAGCTGCCCGCGGTTGATCTGGGCGGGCTGCTCACCGACGTGGATGAATCGCCGGGAGTTGTTGGCGCGCCCGAGAGATTTCAACTGGCGCAAAACTACCCGAATCCGTTTAACCCGAGCACGGTTATCAATTACACCGTGCCGCAAGCGGCAACCATTCAATTGCATGTTTACAACCTGCTGGGTCAGCGTATTCGGTCCTTGTTTGATGGCCACAGACTGGCGGGTGAGTACAAAGTTCAGTGGGATGGCCGCAATGAGCGCGGTGAGCAAGTAGCTGCGGGAATTTACTTCCTGAGAATGGAAACCGATAAATTAACTATCTCACGCAAAATGTTGCTGGTCAAATAAATCAGCCATTTGGTTTTGAAACTAAAAAAGCCCTGAAAGAATTCAGGGCTTTTTTAATTGGTGTCAAAGATTTCTGGCAGGGAAATCTGGAAAGATTCAAATAGCGGTGACTTCAGCGTTCCGGTCTTTTCAAGCCGCTGATCGAGCTCAAATTTGTTCTTGCTATTCTCATAGATTTCCACCCACTGCTTTTTGGGATCCACGATCCAATATTCCTGTACGCCAAATTGTTCGTAGATTTCTTTTTTCTCGATGAGGTCGTAATATGCGGAGGCCGGCGACAGAATCTCCACGACTAAATCGAGCGCTCCGGATATATTTTTTTCAGTAATGATTTTTGAATTTTCATAGCGGATAAATAACAAGTCTGGCTGGATCACGATTTCTTCACTCAGTACCACATCGACGGGCGCATCATAAAATTTACCTAAAGGATTTGCTTCGAGAAATTTTCGTATCGCAAATTCTAAATTACCGCTTACATCCTGGTGATACGTGGATGGAGCTGGAACCATATTGAGCTCTCCGTTCAATATTTCATATCGTTTGTCATCTTGCGGCAGGTCGATATAGTCCTGGTAAGTGTAAGACTTTTTGCAGGTAGCATAAACGGGCGAAGTTTCTTTGACTTTCATTTCTTCTGCTTATTTTCAACAAGAGTTAAAATAAACGATGAACAAAAACTTACAAAAGTCTGTTTTGAATGTCAAGCTAATTGCGACGTGTGCAGGCAGAATCCAGTTGTGTGAGATGTTTTACCAGGCAAATGGCTATTCTTCGGACAGTTGATTTAAGAAGTAAACACAGGCGGAATCGAACAAATCAAAAAGTGACTGATTATTGCCTGTTGGCGAGGCTGCATCCACAGGCAATAATCCGTCATACAGACAGGTTCTTCTAAGTGCCTTTCTCTTTTTTCTTCACCAGATCTTTGCGTTTCAAATGCAGCTTGTCGAAACTGTTGGCAGAGATGACGTAGTACCAGTTAGCAAAGCGTGCGTTCAAATCGTCCGAAAGCTTTTGGCCTTTTTCGATCTTCTTCTGCCATTTGTCATGTTCATCCTGCAGCTTCTTGTTTTCTTTATCGGCATCGGTCCACAAGCTATCTGGTTTGGACTGAAAGTCGGTGTTTTTGGGTTTGGGTGGTTCGGTGAATTCGCTGCCATCAAAATCGGTGGTGATGAACAGGTAACGATTTTCCCCCGGACCCTCGGTGTCGCTGGTGTCGGTGCCGGCGGTGACCGCCAGACCGGAGCCATAAACGATTTCTCCAAATCTCAACGTGTATGTGACGCCGTCTTTTGTGCGCGCTTGCAATTCACCTTCATTGGAAAGCAGCTGGCCGTCGCGGGTGAAATAATATCCCTTGCTTTGCAAAGACAACGCGGCTTCCTGTGTAATGGAGATGCCGTCGCTCATTTTAGTCAGATTTTGTGACAGTCCGGCTGGCTTTGGCCGTACCCCGACGATGGACAATTCGTCCACCGCCTTCAACAGGTCGTCCATTTTGGTTTTATCCACCTCCTGGTCGTCGCGCGTCTTGTCCGCTTGCCAATTGTCATCCACTTTGTCGAGTACCACCACGTCGCGTTGATTCACCACGCCGGTGCGCTCATTGATGGAATAGTCTTTCAAGATCACCTGCTTGATGTCCGCTTTGGTTACCTTCATCAGATCCGCCTCGATCCAATCGCTGAACTTGGTTGAAATATCGATGTCAATACGGGAGGCGTACACGCGTTTTTGGCCGGGGATGCGCACGAAACGAAATTTATCCCGGCCCTCTATTTTTTTGCCGATGATAAAGTCCGCTAAAATCTGATCGTTCTGGCCTTTGATGGTCACTCTTTGTCCGCGGCCGGTTAAAGAGGTAGCGGTTTCATCCAGGGGATCGATCACGCCGCAAGCTACGTGATCCGACACGTTGTCGGTGCGGAAGTCATCTTTCTTGATGCGGATGACGCCGGCAGCGGTTTTCGCCAGGCGATCTTTGCCGTCAGCAGGGTAGTCGTGATGCGAGGGAATGGTCCAGATACCGTTTTTAAAAGTGACTTTAAATGGCACCGCGGAACCGGTTTCGCTGTCGAAATCGATCACCTCCAGGGTGGTGGCGACATTGGGATCGGTGAAATCCGGAAAGAAATATTCCCCTTTGTCCGAAAAGGCTTCGGGTGTGCCGCCCGACGGCAAATTCAACAAAAAAGCGATGAGGACGAGCAGCACCGCTGCGCCGCCAAAAATCATGGTTTTTTGAGTTTCGTTCATGCTCTACTCCTATTATTTGAAATTCAAGAAGTCATCTGCAATTACGGGTTTCATGTTTGAAATTCTTGATGTACAAGAAATGGTCATCTGTTATCGTATTTTTAACACAAAAAAGTTATTAACTGCGCAGCCTTCGCGCTGCCGCCGCGCCTTCTTTTTCACGTTTTTGCCGGCGTACGAATATCATCACGCCCAGTGCAAACACCGGAATGGGCGGCAGCAGGACCGCTAGGGTTTTGATGTTGCTCTGAATGCTGCGAATTTGCGACTCCATGTTTTCTTTACTGCGCTGAATCTTGGCTTCTTTTTCGGCTTCGATACTGGCTTTTAGCGCTTCAAATTTTCGGTTTTCAACTTCCTGCAGGTTGCGGGCCATGATTTGTTTGGTCTGATCGTCGAGGTCGGTGCGCTGCCGCACTTCTGCGACTTTTTCATTGAGTCTTTGCTGCGCTTCGGCCAGGGCTCTTGAGGCTTCCGCTTCCGCTTCCTGTTCCTCTTGTCGACTTTTTTCCATGAATTGCCGCTTCTGTTCTTCCACCGTTTCCAGGGTTCGGTGTTTGACTCGTTTATTCCGGAGTGAAATGAACGATTCATCGCCCACCAACACATCGATGCAGTTCAGGAAAAAAGTCACGTTATCGAAATTGAGATTGCCGATGGCACGTTTCCGAATCTCAAAGAATTCCTGCGAAATAAAATCCAGATCGCTGATGACGATGGCGTTGACACTCTTTGGACTCTCGGTGGAATCTTCCGGAACCGATTCTCCTTTGATGTGGGCGGCAATGATGTAATCCAGACTGTTGGGACGCAATCGGATTCGCGGCTGCACCAGTTGAATGCCAAAAAACGAACGCTGTACCAGTTGACTGTAATTCTGTGAACCCGAAACCTGACTGGATTTTACCAGCGGCGTGAATTCAAAATGGCTGTTGGCGGCTTTTTGCAGGCTGCCCGGGTACAAAAAGACCAGCTCCTGTAAATCGGCACTGCCTTTATGCTCTTGATTAAACGATTCAGGATTTTGATTGCCGTGTCCGACGAAAACGATCTGCGGCTGTAAATGCGCCAAATCGGGATGCGGATTGTAGGTATCCCAGATGATTTGCGCCTTGTTCCAGCTCACTCCGAGGTCGGTCAGCAGGCTGTGAATATTGCCCTTGGGTTTGGGCCGCGGTCCCTGATTCCGCATGAAGGGATTGATGTTGGCGCCGCTTTCTTCGGAAGGGGAGAGCCCCACATTCACGATGGTCAGCGGATCAACCAAAAACAGTGTGGGGTGCCCGGCTTCGATGTATTTTTTTAAATTGTCCATTTCTTCTTGCGGCAGGGAGGAAGGCAGCGCCACCAGCAACGCATCGTAAACTTCGTTGATGGGTTCGGCAGCCGACACCTGTTCAACGTCGTACTGTTTTTTCAGCTCGTCCACCACCGGCCAGGGCGGATTGCTGCGCATGGTTTGAAAATCAAATCCGCCGAACAGTTTGGCTTCGGTGTTGAGCATACCGATTTTTTTGCGGCTGGTTTTGGCCACCACCCGGATGCTGCGGGTGAGCTCGTATTCCACCGGCAAACCGCGATCGAAGAACGGAATCACCTGCTCTTCGGCACCGCTGGTAAACGCCACGCCCAGGAACACGTTGGAAAAACTGGCCTGTGCGCCGGCCAAATTGGGAATCTCCTGCGGCCGAATGCCAAATTTTTCCCGGGCATCGCGCGCTTCCTGTGTGTATGGTTCGGTATCGTAAATCACCACTTCCACGCGGTTACCCGCTACGGCATCGATTTCTTTTAACGTACCGATGAGGTTTGAACGGGTCTGAACATACGATTGCGGCACTTCTTTGCTGATGAAAGCCTGCACGAATACCGGCCGGTTGTCAGGTATTTCATCGATCAACTTTTTGGTTTCATCGGAAAGCGAATGCAATTGTTCTGCGGTAACGTCCAGCCGGAAAGTCGGCCAATGAAAAATGACGTTTAGACTGATCAACGCTGCCACGATGGCCACGGAACGAATGGTGTGGTGTACCCACATTTTGAAACCGTCGGCTTCCAACGGCCAGTGCCGGCGCCCGATGATAAGCACGTTAAAATAGAGCATGAGCCCGGCCACGGAAAGAAAATACAGCACACCTGAAAAACTGATGATGCCTCTGGCAAAATCTCCGAAATGCCCGAATACACCGATGGGGTCCACTAAATTTTTTAAACCCTGGCTGATGACAAAGGCCGCTGAATCGATGAACACAAACAGCGAACAAAAAATGGCGCCTAAAATAAACGCGATGGTAATGTTGGCGGTAAGCAGTGAAGCTAACATCCCCACCGCCACCAGCGCCGCGCCGATCAACCAGTAGCCGACGTAGTTGCCGAACATCAGTCCGATATCCGGACTGCCGAGCCAGGTCAGCACGAGAATATGGCTGAGAGACAAAAATAACGAAGCGGAATAAATTCCCAGGGCGGCCAAGTATTTACCCAAAACTACTTCCAGGTCTGTGGCCGGTAAGGTCAGCAGCAGCTCGTCCGTACCTTGTTTTTGTTCTTCAGCCCAGATGCCCATGGTGAGGGCCGGGACAAAAAACAGCAGCAAATAAGGAAACAGGATGTTTAACTGGTCGAGGTTTGCCAGATTGTTCCTGAAAAAACCCGACTGCCAGAAAGCGGCTGCTGCGCTCAGGAAAATAAACAAAGTGATGAAAACGTAACCCGTGGGATTGCTGAAATACATGCGCAGATCCCTTTTTACGATGGACTGAATGACATTAAAATTGATTTTGGGAGCTATGTTTTTCACATTTAGATTCATGCTACCGCCTCCTTTTTAGATTCAACTTTAATCGGTCGACCGTGATTGGTTAAGCGATAAAAAGGCTTTTCCAGGGAGCCGTTTTCTTTCAAATCTTCGGTGGCGCCGTCGAAAATGAGCTGGCCGTTGTGAATGAACAAAACCCGATCGGCCACGGCTTCCACTTCTTGCAGGATATGGGTGGAAAGCAGCACGGTTTTGGTTTTGCTCAACGTTTTGATGTTATCGCGAAATTCACGAATCTGGTTGGGATCCAATCCTGCGGTGGGCTCGTCCATGATGAGTACGTCCGGGTCGTGCAGCAGAGCCTGCGCCAATCCCACCCGCTGTTTGTAGCCGCGCGAGAGCTTGTCGATGGGTTTTTCCAGCACCAGTTCCAGGGCGCACTGCTCGATCACCGTGTCCAGCCGTTTGGATAGCAAATTGGGTTCCATGCCGCGGGCTTCTCCAAAAAATTGTAACGTATCCAGCGGCGTCATATTCTGGTAGAGGGGCCCGTTTTCGGGTAAATAACCCAATTTCCTGGAAACCTCCAGTCGGTTTTTTCGGACGTCGTAGCCCGCGATGGCAGCGGAACCTTCACTGGCCGCCAGGAATCCGCTGAGAATTTTCATGGTGGTGGATTTACCCGCCCCGTTGGGGCCTAAAAACGCCACGATCTGACCCTCGGTGATGGAAAAGGTAATGTCTTTGATGGCCACAAAAGGACCGTAAAATTTGCTCAATCCTTTGGTTTCGATCATTACTTTTGAGTTTTTTGCCATAATCTACCTCTTGCTTTGATTAACTTTGATATTTGAATCCAGCATTTTGCAACGCGAATTTATTTTTAAAACGATTGTTAATAAATTCAAAAAATAACAACACTTTGAGTATTTAAGAATTGTGGTAAGAAATTCAAAAATAAAAAACGCCTGAACCAAGCGTTGAGTTCCATACAATTCAAAAAAAATGTGAAAAGTTGATTCTTTGAGTTTACTGCAAGTGAATTTTCATCCACCGGCAAAGAAAATTCAGAATGCATAATTTGTAATTCCTAATTCATAATTTGTAATTCATAATTCTGTTGCCCATCAATTGATGGTTATCTCGACTTCTGAAGATCGCCCTTCTTCGTCCATACACAGCAGGGTGTGGCGGCCCTTTTGTGGTGTGATGAACAGTGGGTGGTTCGGGTCTCCGGAATAGATGAGCCGTCCATTCATAAACCAGTAAATCGTGTGCGTGTGGTTGGAAACCGACGCCTGCAGTAGAATTTTCTGGTATTTTAAACTAACGCCTGAACGAATTTTAAACTGTGTATTCATGGCCGGTGAGTGAATCACCGGCTTTTCTCCCGAGGCGATTTTGACGCATTTCTGAAAATGTTCAGGGAAAGGTGCAAGCGGTTGCCCGTTGCGCATTTTCCAGCTACTAATTTCGGCCGGCCAGTGTTCGATGACTTTTTCCCAATAGGTGCGGCCAATGCGGCAATGGGAGCACAAACGCTGTCCGGTTTTCCGATCCACCAGAATGCGCTGATGGATGGTGCAGGTTTGATTTGGCGAAACCCCCGGCAAAAAGAGCTCATTTTTGACGGCAGCACAAATTTGAGAGACCGGCATGCCGCTGACTGCGCACACTTGCCTCATCTCCACGCTTTCAGGCTGCACAAACCAGCGGTGGCTGTCACGCTCTTCCAGCGCGTTAAACAACGCAAACAAAATCGGCGCCGCGGCTTCTGCGCCGACGAGCTCCGGTACCCCCCGGCCGTCGAAATTGCCTACCCATACTCCGATGGTTAATTGCGGCGTGTAACCGATGCTCCAGGCGTCGCGGTGGCCATAGGAAGTGCCGGTTTTCCACGCTACCTTCGGCATGTCCAGCGTGGACTCCCAAACCGCCGGTAACTCCGGCCGACGTAGCTGGCTCAGAATATCCGTTAAAATAAAACAGGTTCCGGGACTGAGCAAAGTATTTTCCGCTTCCCCTGCATCGGATTTCAACAAACGGTAGGATGTAAAATTACCGCCGCTGGCTAACCCGGCATACAAATTGGTTAGCTCTAACAAGGTCACTTCGCCGCCACCCAAAATCAGTGATAGACCGTAATACTCTTTTGGTTTGGGAAGCGTGGAAATACCCCCTCGTTTTAAAAATGAGTAAACGCCGTTGTCACCGAGCTCCGCATAAAGATTCACCGCCGGTACGTTCAGGGAATGCACCAGCGCTTCCTGGACACTGACGGCGCCGTGAAAGCGTTCGTCGTAGTTGACGGGTCGGTAGCCGGCGTATTCCACTGGCACATCTTTGAGCAGGGTGCTGGGCGAAATCACTCCCTGTTCCAGTCCCAGCGCGTACACAAACGGCTTCAGCGCCGATCCCGGCGATCGGGGCGACATGGCGCCGTTGACCTGACCTTGATTTTGGTTATCGAAAAAATCCGGTGATCCCACCATGGCCAGCACCTCGTGTGTGCGGTTTTCGATAATCACCACCGCCCCGTTGTAAATGCCTTTTTTTTGCAGCGGTTTTAAATGCGTCTGTAAGATCGATTCGGCTTTGATCTGCAGTTGCCGATCGATGGTGCTCGTCAGCCACGGTCGAAAAGGATGGCGTTTGTGCAGTTCGGTGGACAGGTGCGGGATTTCAAATGGCAAAGCAAAGCGTTTGGCAGGCACCGGCTCCGATTGTGCTTCCTTTCTTTGCTGAGCGTCGATCTGATTCTGCTGTTGCAGCAACCGCAGAACTTTTGCACGCGCCTCTTTGGCAGCGTTTGGGTAGCGATCTGCACGAAAACGGTTGGGTGAATTGGGCACCGCCGCCAGAATAGCCGCTTCTCCCAGACTAAGCTTGTCCGGGCTTTTTTTAAAATAAGCATACGATGCCGCACCTACGCCCACAAGGTTGCCGCCGTAGGGCGCCATGTTGAAATAGAACGCTAAAATTTCATCCTTGGAATAACGCCATTCCAGTTGCAGCGCCCGAAAGGCTTCTTTGAGCTTGTTTAAATAGGAGCGGGATTTCGGCTCCAACAGGCGCGCCACCTGCATGGTGAGGGTGGAACCGCCCTGTACAATGCGGCCGGAGCGCAGGTTGGTCCTGGCAGCTCGGATTATCGAAATGGGGTTGATGCCAAAATGCCTGTAAAAATATTTATCTTCGTAAGTCAGGACCGCTTTTTTAAGAGTAGGGGAGATTTCATCGACTGAAACGGGAATCCGCCACATGTCATCCCCGGCCAGAAAAGCGCGCAGCAAGTTGTCATTTCGGTCGAGTATGATGGTCGAAACGGTTGGATGCAGCTTGTCAGCGGGCAGGGGAAAGAGCTCGTTCAACAGCAAAAATATGGTCAGAGGATTAACTATGATGAACAGACAAAATATTTTTTTCATGGCATATTTTACTCTAGTAAAAATATATGATCCTGTTGATAAAGTCCATTTTTCCATCAGTCTTCATGCTTCGACTCCGCTCACATGAAGATGCTCGTTTTCGGTCAATCACTAATTAGGGTCCATCCGTAAAGAGCCCTTTTTTGTCATTCCCGCAATTTTTAAGCGGGAATCCATTGGTCCGTTCGGCACGAGATTCCCGATGAGCTTGTCCCTGCATGTTTTAAGCAGGGAGCACTCGGGAATGACGAATTCGGATGGACACTAATTAAAATAATAAATATTCTGCTAAACCAGGAACCATGCTAAAAAATTACAAAAGTATTGTTTTGTATTTTAATGCAAAAAATTCCCAAAGCCATTTAAGAATTTAAAATGCAAAGTGAAAAATGCAAATTTCAAAGTTGCTCGATTATCCCTTCCCTTTTTGCAATTTTCGTCCGGGCGTGTTTCCCAAAAGTAATCTTGCACTTTGCACTTTCAAATTTTCAATTTGCATTTGCGGATTCGCCGTACCGGGTATGCAACCTTGAACATAGATAATTTGATGAAATACGGAATTTCAAAAAGAACTTTGCGTATTCTTTGCGTTTCGGCGTCTTTGCGTGCGACTGTGCTTTTGGGACAACCGAATTAGAACATGGAAAAATTCAAAAATCCGTCACAGACTGTTCACCGTGATGCTGCCACTGGAGGCCACCGAGGCTTTGTCCGGTGCATACATGGCTTCTGCACGAATGGGCGGTAAAATAAAGCTACCCTGAGTGACCGCCCGCAGCCCGTAATAAAATTTCACCGATTGCCCAAATCGAAAATCGCCGTACAGAATCAGCCGGTCGTCGCGGATGTCCATGTACATGGGGCGGTAGGCCCGGTTGCCGATCCAGTCGATGCCTTTTCGTGACTGCAGGCGGGGATTTTCAATTTCCAGGCCCGCGGGCAGCATGTCCACGATGGCGACGTTTTGCAGGGATTCGTTGAGGGCTTTCACCGAGATTTCCGCAATCACCATCTCGCCCTGCTGAAAGTTGTTGTAGTGGATGGCGTTGCCGTTTTCATCCAGATAGCGCCGCCGCACCATCAGGTCGTTATCGTATTCATCGATGGTGAGTTTTGCCGGAATGCCGTCCACCCGCCAGTAGTAGTAACAGGCGCCCGTGCCTTTTATGGTCACGGTGACATTTTTGCCTGCCCAGTCCTTACCGCTCAAGATTTTATTGTCCGTGTCAAACGTAGAATAGACCTCGCCGTCGATATCAACCGAGCCGGTGTAGTTGGCGTCCGGCTGTTTGCTCATAATTTTACCCAGCGCCAAAAAAGCAAAGGCGTTTTCCTGAGTGGAGTACCACCTTCCCCGTTTGGCTGCGGCGTTGATGAGGTTCTCCACCAGCACCGGCACCATGGGGTGCTTCTCATCGACTTCCGCCAGCACATCCAGCATGATGGCCTGGCTGCGAACAGGCGAATTGAAGTTGCGGCCGGTTTCGCGTTTTTCGGTTTTGACCGAGATCACCGATTTCGGCAGCATGGTCAGAGCCGTCTGCAGGTCGCCAGTGAGCGCAAATGCGCCGGCCAATTGAAATTTGGAATAATGGTTCAATTTATCCAGCAACGAATTTTTCAAATAAAGCATGGTGCTCTTGTCCGGTTTTCCCGCCAGAGCAAGTACGTAGCAAGCGTAAACCGCGGTTTGATAGCTGTAGCGGTCGCGCGTGTGATAATTTCGTGTGAAATTTTGCAGCGCGTCAATGAGGCGATCGTACACCCTGTCCGATACCGCGTAGCCGGCTTTGCGGGCTTCCACCAGAAAATGCGCCGCGTAAATGGAGCTCCAGTTGTTGATGTAGTTGCCCGTTGGCCAGTACGAAAACGCTCCGGAAACCAACTGCATGCTTTCCAACCTGGCAATGCCTTCGTCGATGAAATAGTCTGCGCTGTTGCGGTTGAAAAGCTCCGGTTCCGCCAGCCGGGCAATCTCATTGAAATACAAAAGCGGAAAAAGTTTGGAGGTGGTTTGCTCCACACAACCGTGAGGGTAGCGCAGCAAATATTGCAGACTGTGGGCGAAATTCACCGCGGGAAAGGAAGACAGCGTGAGTTTGAAATCGGTGGTACCTGCCACCCAATTCGAGGGGAACTCAAAACTCGCGGGTTTGTTCTCTTCCACGGCGCCGTTTCCGCTAACCGTCACAAAAGGCACCGGCGGCCGCAGCGGCACCTCCACTTCCATGTCTGTCTGCTCCCCGCCGCCGCGGGCGGCCACGCGAAATTTCACACGACCCGTGTTTTCGCCCGCTCGAATCTTGAAATACGCCAGTTTTTCCTGGTTTGGAGCAATGGTTAACTGCTGCGGCTGCGACTCGAGCACCTGCACCGGCCCTTCCGTTTGCAAGGTGACTTCAATTTGTGCTTCTTTGCCGGCGCCGTTAAACACGCTTACCGGTACCGTGAATTCGTCCCGACTGCTGATGAAGCGTGGGAAGGTGGGCGTGAGCACGATGGGCTCGCGCACAAACACGTTTTTCTGCTGATGGCCGAATTTGTCGCCTGCAAACGCCACGGCCATCAAACGCACGCTGCCATTGAATTGCGGAATGTCAAAGCGGATTTCACCGCGGCCGTCGTCGTCGCATTGCACCAGTCCCGACCAGAAGGCCACTGGCTTCACCCGCGTCACGCTCACCGGCGTGAGATGCGTTTTACGCCGGGCTTCCAGATCCCCGGAAACCGAAGACAAGGTGGATTCGATCTCCGGCAGCACCACGCCGTAGATGTCGTACGATTCCACCGACAATCGCTTTTTGCCAAAGAAAAATTGGTGGGCATCGGGCGTTTGAAAGTCGGTTAGCTGGCAAATGCCTTCGTCCACGGCGGCGACAGTCACATACGGTTGGCGGTTTTCGTGGCCGCCGATTTTAATTTTGATTTCCAGTTGAGATCGGGGGCGAATTTCATCCGGCACGTCCAGCTTCACGGATAAACGATTTTCTTCGGTGTTGACTTTCAGCGGGATGACCCCAAATGCCCGCGCCGGCGTATCCCGTTCGAGAGTTTCGGTCGATCGAATTAAATGCGCTGAAATATACGCGTTGGGTTTATACATATCCGTCACAGGAATTTCAAACTCGGCCGTGTTTTCCTTCAGATTCAAAACATAGGAATCAAAGATTTTTTCTCTTTCCAGTGTAAGCAGCAATTTTCCGGCAAACGGCGCCCGGATTTGAATTCGAGCTTTTTCGCCGGGCGAATACACTTCTTTGTCTAAATCCAACTCGATGCGGTCTGGATGAGCCATGGCCCAGGGTGAATACCCCCAGCCGCTGGAGTAAAAACTCAGCGAGGTTGATGCGCCGGAAGCCAGGTCACGAATCAGAACGCGGTAGCGGCCGTACTGGTCCGGGGTTACGCTGAAACGGTTGATTTTGGCCTCTGAAGTAGTGGTGAATTTGTGCTGCAATTCTTCCACTTTCTCCGAAACGTAGCGATAGCCGCGGCGGGAATCCACGCGCTTCAAAATACTGTGCCAGTAAATGCGGTAGAGTGAAATTTCCACGCTCCTTTGCGCCAGCAGTTGGTTTTCCTGGTTCAGCACCACGTAATCAAATTCGGTTTCTTCTTCGGGTTTGGCGTAGCCCTCCTGGGTTTTGCGCATGCCCACATAGGTTTCGTGCGGATGAATGAGCACGCCTTTGTTGGCGCTCACACCGCGGCCGCCGGGTTCTAAAACCGTGGTGTAGATCACGGCGCGCAAGGCCGAGGGCGGATTGAGATTTTTAAGAATTTGGTGCGTGTAAGTGTGCTGCCCACTGGCGTCCAGGGTGCGGGCGCCGAGGTTGATTTTTACCGTGCTGTACGATTTGCTGAGATCGTAGAATGTAAACGATTGCCAGTCCGGCGGGGAGTAAACGAACGGCTCGATTTGCAGTTCGGCTTCCACCTGACGTCCGGCCGCTGGCGGCCCGAACAGCGTTACCGCCTCTACGTTGATTTGCATTTCCATGCCGGCCGAGTATTCCTTCCGGTTCGTGCTGAGTTTGACTTTCATTCTGTCGGGGATGAATTCTTCCACGTTGAAAGACGTCCGCCCGATTTCCTGTTTGTCGCCAATGAACAAGCGCGCCAGATAGCCGCCGGTCATGGCGAACTCCGGAACGGCCACATCGAACTCCGCGGCGCCGGCCTCGTTGAGCCGGGATTTTTGCTCGGTGAGAATTTTGCCGTCCGGGCCTTTTACCTGCAGCTTCACTGGAAACGCGGTGGGTACGGAGATGTTTTCACCGCGCACCACCGCCGCCAGGTGCGCGTGCTCGCCTGGCCGGTACACCCCGCGTTCGTTGTACATAAACGCTTCGTACCCGTGCTGCAAATAAGCTGCGCCGCCCACGTCAAAATCCGAAGTGGGGATGCGCCGCCGATGCAGCTCTAAAAAGGAAAAATCGTTTCCCAGGGAGGCTGTGATCAAGTAGGGCACAAAATCTTCGGTGTAGCGGGTGTAATTTTCGAACACCGCGATGCCGTCCTGGTTGGTTTTCGCAGACATCAAAATTTGGTTGTTCTGACTGATGAGGGTGATTTCCGCGCCGGTCACCGGCTCGAGCATCGAAAGGGAATTCACCCACACCCAGAGGTCGTCGCCGGCTTTTTTGGTCAGCAGGCCCATGTCGGTGGCAATGACCCATTTCGAAGCGTGGCGCCAGCGCTGCTCGCTCAACCGCGCGGTCAATTTAAAAATGCCCAGCCGCTCGCCAGCTAAGTATTCTTTGACGTTGATGGGGGTCACCACCTCTTCGTTCTCCACGCTTTGCACCACTAGATCCGATTGGTGAATCCGCCGTCCCAATGTGCGCAAATTGTAGGAGGCCCACTTTTGACTCAGATCGTTGCGGTTCAGTAAATAGGCCAGATTGTTGGCATAAATTTTTTCCACCTCAAAATTGACCTTGTTGACGTTGATGGTGGACAGCCCGAGATTGAGCTTGCCGCTGCGAGTGAGATAAAATCCCTCGCCTACAAAATCGATCTGGGGCGGAATCTGTTCTCTCCGGAACGTGACCGCGCTGGAAAAATCCCGTTCCAGCGGCGAGCCGTCCACAGCCTGCAGGCCTTTGCGAATGGACACCTGGTAGGTGCTGCCCATCTTGAAATCGCCTTTCAACTCCAGGTAGCGGTGGGAAGCCGTGATCTGGTACTTGATCGGCGGTTGCACGCGGATGAATTGCCCGCCGTTCTGGATGTTGATGGGCAGGTTAAACTGAATTTGCACGAAACCTTTTGACGGCGCGGATTTTTTTGGCAGCATGCGCTCGACTTTCAAATCCATCTGACCGGGCAAAATCATCGGTTTGATGAAATCGCGTTCCAGACCGAGATTGCCGCCCAGGCAGAGCAAACCCTGAGCGATCTTCAGACGGATTTCCTTTTTGTCTTCGCCGCGCTCGATGTTTTCCGCTTCCAGACGCAAAATACGGTCTGGCGCCGTGGTTTGCAGCGTGAACGGCAGACTTTTGCCGGCCTTGTTCAACAGCGCGATGCTTCGCTGAGCTTCCAGCGGATCCACGTCATAGTTGAATTCGATGGTGGACAACAGCTTGACAGTTTCAAACGATTCCGGCGTGTACTCAAACGTCAGGATGGCGCTGTTCACTTGGAAGCGTGTGGTGTAAAATAGAAACTCCCGTGCGCCGGCCAGAGAGTAGCCGTAATCGGTGGCGACTCGCGATGAAACCTCAGCACGGTATGCCGTGGAGGGCGCCAGTTGCACGTCCGGATAAAAGCGCAGTTTGTTCTTTTCGATCCAGCGGTATTGGCCCGGCAGGGGCGGTTTGAATTCGATAAAAGCCCCGTCTAACTGCACGTTCAGCAATGAATCCGGCGCCAGGTTTTTGCTGAATTCCACCGTGAAATTCGTGGTTTGCTGAACTTCGCCCTCCGGCGTAAAAGCCGTCACCTGCACGGTTTCCCTTCCGCGGCCGGAAAAGAGAACGTACAGCAGTCCCACCAAAATGATCGCCAACAAAACGGCAATGATGTAATAGGGATATTTCAGAAAAAGGAATTTTGATTTTGAGTGGTCATTTTTGGAATCGTTGTCATCCTGGTTTTTGGGGGATTGGGAAGAATTGGTTTTGCTCATGATTTTTCCTTTTGTTAAAAGTGAAAAAACCAGACCGTGGTTGATATAAAAATATGCTGTGAAAAGGGTAAGTAGAAAGGCTTGTAAAAGTTACTTAAAAATATTTGGAAATGCAAGTCATAGAAAAAGGTTGTAAACCAAAATCCTGCTTTCTTTGGCTATTTTCTTCCTTTCAAAATGGAATTTAATTTTCAACGCAGCGTTGTTTTTCAGGATAAATTTTCTTACATTACACGACGACTGTAAAATGTCTAATGTGAGCAACACAACGGCTCAGAGTTGTTATCCCGTGGTTTTAGTGCACAGAACAGAATGTGAGTTTATCATCAGGCAAGAACCTCTCTCCCGCTTAGTGGGATTCCCCCCTTGAGGGGGGGGAAGGGGGGTGTCCTGCTCAAATTCTCATCCAAGATTTTCAAGCCATCTGCTCCTCATTTATTTCAATTTTGGAGTTTAGCGTAATTCGCGCCATAGCGGTTCAACCATTTTGCAGATAAAACGAACCGACCATGATTTTTTTATTAGGATGGAGCGAAAAAATCCTTCGGTGCAATTCGGTGCAATTCAGTGTTCAATTTTAACAGCAGGTCGAGCGGAATGAAACCTGAATGGATAACAGAGAAAGTAAATTGAAAATCGTCGCTGATGAAAACATCCCGTTTGTGCGGCAAGCCTTTACCACGCTAGGCCAGGTCGCCACACTGCCGGGCCGGGAAATCCAAGCAGAACATCTGGTCGATGCCGACATGCTTCTGGTGCGCTCGGTTACGCGGGTGAACCATGAGCTGCTGCATAAAAGCCCGGTGCGGTTTGTGGCCACCGCCACAATCGGTCTGGACCACCTGGACGTGGAGTATCTGCAGCAGCGCGGCATCGGTTTCGCCAGTGCCCCCGGCTGCAACGCCAACTCCGTAGCCGAGTACGTTTTGAGCGCGCTCATGGTGTTAACCGAGCGCCAGGGATTCACCCTGCAGGACAAAACCGTAGGCATCATCGGCTGCGGCAATGTGGGCTCCCGCTTGCAGAAAAAACTGCACGCGTTGGGTGTCCGCTGTTTAGTGAACGATCCGCCTCTGCAGGAACAAACCGGCGACCCACAATTTCTGGGGCTGGAGCAAGTTTTGGAAGCCGACATCGTTTCCATTCACGTGCCGTTGCAGACCAGCGGCCGCTACCCCACTTACCATCTGGTGGATGAGTCGTTTTTGAGTCGAATGAAAAAAAACGCACTGTTGATCAACACCTCCCGTGGCGCCGTGGTGGATGAAACCGCTTTAAAACGCACGCTGGCGAAAACCTCCACGACCGCGGTGCTGGACGTCTGGGAAGGCGAGCCCAATATCGATGCGGCATTGCTGGAAAGGGTGGAGCTGGCCACGCCGCACATCGCAGGCTACAGCCTGGACGGCAAAGTCAACGGCACCCGCATGATCTACGAGGCCGCCTGCCGCTTTTTTGGGGTGCTGTCCACCTGGAATGCCCAACAAAGCCTGCCCGAGTCGCCGGTGTCACAACTGACCCTGCCCGCCGGCACAGACGAAAACCAACTTCTGACAAAAAGCGTTTTAGCGGCTTATGATATTCGTAAAGACGATTTTGCTCTGCGGCAGATGTTCAAAATACCGCCAGCCGAAAGAGGCCGCTATTTTGATTCCCTACGCAAAGACTATCCAGTGCGCCGGGAATTTCACAATACAACCATTCAACTGGCTGCGGTAGAAACTTCGCTTGCTAATAAATTGGCTGGTATCGGGTTTGAAGTTGATTTGTGGGAAAAGTCTTAACCTGAATGGGAAGGCAGCTTTTCTGTCATCATATTCAAAAAAGATTCTTAGTAAGAGAAGGTGCCAGGGCAGCAATTTTTTTGAATAAAGTTGAACATAGTGCCTTTTGTCTGAACTTTAATTCTGGTTGAGTAAACGCAGATTATTACAATAATAAAAATGGTAAAACGCGATTAGATTGAAATAAGCAATAGAAGTTGGAAAGGAAAAAATGCGTAAAATGTTTTTGATATGAAGAGTGGAAATAACTTTCCTGATCCTCTAATGTTTAAGCAAGCTATTCACAATTTTATCATCTGGTCTCACTAGTGTCCGGTTGTTTTTAGAAAGTGACTCTATAAGTTATTGATAATAAATCAATAATGTCTACACAAAAAAATTTTTCTATTTCAACTAAAAAAGGTATTGACTCTAACGGTCATGTCTCAATACTGTTTGATCAACTTAGCATAAACAAGAAAATTGCTTCGGTTGTGAATTTTGAAAATCTTGGTGCAATGTTCTTCGCTGCCTACTACCTCTTCTTTCCATGTGATAAGATTTTGCACGCTTTGAGGAAAGTCAAGTTTTAAATTAACTGCTGGCGTGCTAGTTTTTACATCGAATTCGCCAGCGTTCAACGTTGCCTCTTCGTGGGGACGAATGATTCGTTTTGCAATTATTTCTTCTGCCAATTATTTTATCCTCTTTGCTCGAAGGGCCTTCAATGAAAAACGACTACCCTAAAGATACAGCGGAAAACATTCGAAATTCAAGGGCGCACCACTCTGAGGCACGTGCGAGTCTTTAACTATCAACAACGGAGGATTTCCCTGTAACCAGGTTAGCCCTGCCGATTCCCCTTTTCTTCATCAAGTTGTACAGGTTCGCCTCTGTTGTTCTGTACCGATTGGTGATGAACTTCTGCAAGGAGCCATTCGCCATCAGAGATTCGATCCCGGGGCGAAACTTATCCAGCTTTCTTTAGTCAAGCTGCTTAATCGTTTTCTTACCCAGCAACCGTTTGAAGCAATCGACGATTATACTTATCGTCCGGGGTTGGGGCTTGACTTTCAAATTCAAGATACTCATTCTCGATCATCCAAGACTTCATCTAATTCCTCCCTGGTAATGCGGGTGTATTGCAGCGAGTAAGCGGCGTTCTGGTGTTCGAACTGGCGTTGCACCGCAGCCACATTGCCGTCTTTCTCGATCAGATAGCGGCCCCATACCGTGGCGTGCGCTCGCTTATTTTTTAATTCGCTCTTGTTTTGTCAGATACTTTTCAGTTAGTCATGTAAAGTTCCCACGGTTGTTCCCCTGTTTCCTGAATTGTTTTATATTCTATTGTCCCGAAAAACGTTGTTTTTTTAGCAAAGTTTGTAAAAATCTTACACAAAGCCGCTAAGCTCGCAAAGAAAAGAACAATTCTATTTAAATACATTGCCTACTTGCATGAGCTTTTATTTACACTCGAAACCAGCGATTGGCTTTTCGCTTTTGGCTATTGGTATTTAACTCACGTTTCGCAGTTAGATAATTTAAACAAAATCAAATGAGGTGCGGCCGATGAATTCGTATTTAAGCAATTGCTATGAAAGAGATTACCCAACTATTCCAAAATTAGAGTGATTGAGTGGTTATTTAGTGTTTGATCGAAAACTCGCGAAATGGGCCAATTAAAAACCCCTTCGCGAAGGCGTCCTCGCCGAGCGAGGCAGATATTCACCCTAAGCAAGGAGGCCTTCAGGAAGATGGGTCGTTTTCGTTCAATCGCTAGCTAATTGCGTTTTATTGGCTAACAGCCAACAGCCAATAGCGAATCGCTCAATTTAAGTTAAAATTATTTTGCCCATAATCATTTTGCCTTTTTGGTTGCGGCTCCACTGCATTAGGTATATGTGTCTAAAATCCTTCCTTTTTTAGACAATAGCCAAACATTTTTTCTCAGCTCATGTCAAACCTTGAATATCTTTATTCACCAGGTTTTAGCAAAAAAAAGCCCCTGGCGAATTCTCACCAGAGGCCTGTTTCATTCAAAATCAGGTTAGCCCAAGTATTTTCTGAGCGGTTCCAGACGCGAGCGGTGCCGCATGCGGCGCAGGGCTTTTTCCTTGATCTGCCTTACCCGTTCTCTGGTCAACTGAAAATGCTCGCCGATTTCTTCCAGAGTCAACGGACGGTCGCCTTCCAGGCCAAAATACAAACGGATGATCTCCGCCTCACGCGGCTTGAGCGTCACCAGCACTTTATCGATTTCTTCTTTTAACGACTCCTGCATAAGCGAATCATCCGGGGGTGCGTATTTGTCGCTTTCCAGAATGTCCAGTAAGTTGTTGCCTTCTTCTTCTTTGAAGGGCTCATCCAGCGATAGATGACGTGCAGAAGTTTTCAGCACGTCGGCTACTTCATAGTCGGTCATTTCCATACTGTCGGCGACTTCGTGCATGCTGGGCTCGCGGCCGTACACTTTTTCCAGCTTTTCCAGCACCCGACCGACTTTGTTGATGGCGCCCACGCGGTTCAGCGGCAAGCGCACCACGCGCGATTGCTCGGCCAGCGCCTGTAGAATCGATTGCCGAATCCACCAGACCGCATACGAAATAAATTTGAATCCACGCGTTTCATCAAAACGCTGAGCCGCCTTGATTAATCCGAGATTGCCTTCGCTGATGAGATCCTGCAGAGGCAGCCCCTGGCCTTGATATTCTTTGGCCACACTGATTACAAAACGCAAGTTTGCTTTCACTAATTTGTCCAGAGCGATTGAATCACCCTTACGAATTCGGCGGGTCAATTCAATTTCTTCTGCCGGCGGCAGCGGTGAAAATCCACCGATTTCTTCCAAATATTTTTCAATAGATTGCTTGGGTCTATTGTCACCTTTCTTTTGCTTTTTCGCCATACTCGAGCTTACGTATCCTTTTCAATTATATAAGTTTAAGTTTTTAATACAATTTATAACTATTATTTTGTTTCTTTATACTTTTCGCTGCCACTATTTGTTTCATTTCTAAGTGTAATTGCGAATGTGGACTTATGGCTCCGCTTATATACTAACCTTTAGCTTTAATTTAACGATAATTATCAAATAACCTATTGATATTAATAATTATACGGCCGGAAACTGTTCTGTCTGTCGTTCCGCAATCGCGGGTTGAAGAAACAGGGTAAACCGTTACAACGGTGGCCAATTTATACTTTCCGTGCGTAAAATTGCCCATCCTCTCCCACGTTAACGTTCAATTTTGAACAGCCACTAATATAACATCGAAATGAGGGGTTGTCAAGATATATTTCACAAATATTTTATTTCATTGATATTTTTTTAATTCTGCTTTAGAATGTGAGCCAAAAAGTCGATATTCGTGCATGGGTTGTCAATCGCACTTTAAGTACTTACTACACCTTAAGTTTGAATAATAATTACTTAATTTAACGCAATTATTCCGCAAACAAAATAATTTCCAAAAAAATTCCATATATTTCAAATTGCCCAAGTCGTATAACAAAAATATCCGCCACGCCGATTTGAATAATAACCAAAGCTACAACGAGGTTTTACGAATGAATAAAACCCTGATGCAGCTTCTGAATGAAAGTGATGGCCAAATTCAAAAGCTGCAGGCACAGCTTATTCAGGCGGGAAAATTAGCGGCGCTGGGCACACAAGGCGCCATCATTGCGCACGAGCTCAACAATCCATTGACCATAATCAGTGCAGAAGCCGATGAGCTTTTAGACGGATTTGATGAGCGTTTTTTAGATGAGAAACTGGTACAGAAATCCGCGCGAAACATCAAAAACTCGGCACAGCGTATGCGGGCTATCATCGATCACATCCGGCAATACACCCGCAACGATTCAAACGCGAACTGGACGCAAATCAACGTCAATGAAACCATCCGAGATTCGCTTATTCTGTTTAACGGGCAATTGCAAAAAGCCGGTATCGAAGTTAAACTTTTGTTCACTGCCGACTTGCCGAAAATTTGGGGACAGCAAAACAAATTGGAATCGGTGTTTCAAAATTTAATCGCGAACGCCAACGAAGCGTTCAAATCCGTCAAGGACGGTCGCCAGAAACAGATGACCATTTCCACCCTGATCGATTGTCAAAACACTGTTAAAATCATTTTTTCCGACAACGCCAACGGCATGTCTCGCAAAACCCAGCAATCCGCTTTTGAACCCTTTTTCACCACCAAAGCCCGAAACAAAGGGACGGGGTTAGGTCTGTTTATCGTGCAAAGTATTGTACACGAATTTCAAGGTCAAATCCATTTGCATTCTATAAAGGGGCAGGGTACTAAATTTACCATGACCTTCCCAACAGAACGAAGAAAAACGGAAACCGAATCGAAGGGCAATGAAAATGACATCTCCCACAAAAAAAATTTTAATTGTCGATGATGAAGAAATCATCGTTGACATTCTGAAGCGACGTTTTGAACGAATGGGATTCACGGTGGCATCTGAATTCAATGGGCAGGATTGCATCAGGCGTTTGCAAGAAGACCGGTTTGACGTGGTGGTCTGCGACATCAAAATGCCCGAAGGCATCAACGGCCTGGAGGTCCTGCAAATCGCCCGCAGTCAAAACCCTGAAGTGAAATTCGTGGCCATGTCCGGTCATCTGTTTCCGGAGGATTACATCAACGAGATGAAGATGAACGGCGCTGCCATGTTTTTCAAAAAACCGTTCTACTCGGTGGGAAAAGTTACGCAGCAAATCGCCGATTTGGTCTTGGACTGATTATTTGTAATGAAGCAATATTGTTGGGGGTAGGAGAGAGGGGTCTCTCTCAGTTTGATCTACAATATTTCAGGAGATTTTTCGCTTCGAATGAAAGCGCTCCTTATTATTAAACCGTTTTGTTCCTGACGCTTCAACAGGTGCCTTCCCACATCCCGGCTTGAACACTGAAATTCCAGCGACGATGAATCGCTCACTTTTGAAAAAGCTAATTTCCCCTGATTCATCGCACCCGCGCTTTCCTAATTTTCATCTCATTTGAACAGCCAGTCGTAACCGGCGTCACGAGAACCGTCCCAAGGGTATAAGCGCCAGATCATTGCCGAGAGATAGTGCACATGGTACCCGAGACCAGTGGGTAGTGATGACGATTGTATTCTTCCAATCTGGCTGCGGCAGACCTTTTTCGACGGCGTTCGGTTGCGATCTCAAGCACTTTTCTGAATCACGGTAACCAGCTATTTCAGCTTGATGTGCGCCAGCACGCCGGCGAAGTCGTTAAATATGACTTTTTTGGGAGTCTGTTCGAAGGGACCCAAACGGAAGGATTGTTCGGTTTCCTGCAGCCAGAGCAATTGCGATTGTTTTGAGTGGTTTTCAAATTGCACCGCTACCGGCAGGAACATTTTATAATTGGCGGGCACGTCTTCCAGCCGAATTTGCACTTCCACTACGTATTCAGGCGGGTCGGTTTTGATCTGATAGGCGCAATGAAAAGTCGGAATTTCCGTTCCGTAAATCCACTGGTTCCAGAACCAGGTCATCTCCTGATCGGCGTGTTTTTCTACAACATTTTTGAATTCATCGGAGTTGGCTCGTCGGCCGGCGAAAGTCTTCACAAAATCGGCCCACATGGCCCAGAATTTTTCGTCGCTGCCGGTCTCAAAATCGCGCAGCAGGATGCGAAGCATGTGCATCACATAGGCGCTTTTTTCGTAAGTGATCAAATAATAATCCACCGGAAACTTGTCGCCCAGTCGTTTTCCCATCCAGATGGGCCCGGCTTGCATGCCCTGACTTCGAACCAGGTCGCTTTTGGAGAAACCGAATCGCCGCAAGCCCGCGCTGACTCCGATGTGCCCGCGCTTGAGAAGGTCATTGCGCCAGCCTTCTAAAATTCGAAGAAACATGGTGTCATCTTTCAGCAGAAATTGCGTGATCAGGGCGCCGGAGTACTCAGCGAACCCTTCGCTCAACCACTGGTCGTGATAGCTCTGCCAGCCCACCAAATTGCCCCACCATTGGTGCGACACTTCGTGACCGCGCAATTCTTCCATGACCCCGGCCATTTCCCGCGCAAAAGTCAAAGAGGACAAAAACAGCAATCCAGGAAAGCCCTGACTGACCGTACCCGCGGTTTCTACAATATTTAAGTGGTTGTAGGGATAGCCGCCAAGCAGGCTCTGAAAAATATGCAGGCTGTTGGCGGCGTCGCCGGCGATTTTCTTGCGCATGGATTTCGTTCTTTGACGCGTGGAATAAATTCGGATGGGCACGGGACTCCCCACGTCGAACACGGTGGAATCAAAACTGCCATAGGCAAAAGCCGCAGCCAGCGCCGGCGCCTGTTCCACCCAGTGCGCCGCAGCGTCTCCGGCCTTTTCAGCGTACTTCACCTGGTTGCCGGTGGCGATCACCTGCCAGTTTTTTGAATAGTTAAAATTTAAATCGTAAGTGGCCGGCAAAAGATACCCCGTGCGCGGATACCAGTTGAATTTATCTTTCAAATAAAAGTGATCCCCCATCGGCTGCATCGCCTTGCCCGAATAGAAAACAGTAATTTTATTTTCCTGTCCGGAAACGGCGGGCTGATTCAATGCTACGGAAAAGCCCGCTTCCTGTTTTTCTTTAAAAAAAGACAAGGCGTCGCCAGCCGCGTTTTTCACCGAATCGATTTTCAGTTCATAAAACAGATCGAAAGTCAAAAAACGCAAGCTGTCGCGGGCGGGTTGTAAAGTTAGTTCACAAGCGGCCTGCAGCTTGCCGTTCCTCTGTAAATCCAGATCCATTTTATAGTGGGAAATTTGAAACGCTTCCGGACGCGGCTTTTTTGCCAGTAAAAATTTGTTCGCGGCCTCATTCGCAATTAAGCGACGAAATGAGCACATCGTATAAAAAGGTTTTTTCGCGCGATGCGGTAAAAATTGATAAGCCGCCACTTCTTCCGTTAATTTGGGATCGTAATTGAAAATAACAAAACCGGGGAAATTCAACTGCGGCTGCGGGTACTCCAGCACTGCGAAAAAAAAGCCCTGGTCAACCTCATTGACCAGGTCGCTTAAAATCCGACTGGTGAGATTGTAACGCCGTTTTTCCAACAGTAGGCCCACAATTTTTTCGTGCATTTTTTCGACTCTGCCGGGAACGGGCGCAGGCGTCATCGCCAAATCATGCATCAGGCGCTGCGCGGTTTCATCTGTGAATCGAAAATACCCCGCGGTAAATGGCTGATCGATAGAGTCTTTTTCCAGAAATCGAAAAACCTGCGCGCGCTCAATTTCCGTCGGCGGTGTTAACCGAAAAACACCTTTCCCTAAAAATACCGCTGCGGTAATTTTACCGCCGATTTCTGTGGAGAAATAGATCGTGCCATCCTCCAGGGTAAAACGCGCGCGATCTTTTTGGATGGTTACATTTTGCACTCTGGCTGTGTGATTGACATCAAAAGTTAAATTCTGGAGACGGTCGTAAATCTGCTCAATCGCAGATGGTGAGCTTAGGCGGGATTCTTCAGAAACTACAAACAAGGGTTTTGACAGGGCTGCAAAACATAGACCGCTCAAAAGTAAAAGTCGTTTAAACGGTATTTTCAAAGACAGATTCACAGATAAAATCATTCATTTAATGGTGAAAAACCTCCAATCTGAGCCGGTTGATTAATTTGAAATTTCCATACAAGTAAATTCAAATGAAGTGATGGGTTTTAGTGAAACAGGCGGATCATCTTTTAGAATACCACTGCTGCACCACCTTTTCAGCCGGCTTGCCATTGGGCGTGAATCCGTTGTGGTACTCGCCGCCGTCTTCCAGGTAAGTAGGCCATTTCCACCAGTAAAAGCCGTAAAACCACTCTTTGTCCCAGAAAGACTCAAAAATAGCCTGGTAAGCCAGCGCCTGGTGCTCGAGATTCACCGGCGTTCTTCGCTTTCTTTCGTGCGGCACTTTCCAGCTCTGTGGAGAGCTGGTAAAACCGACCTCCGTGAGCAGAAGGGGTTTTTTGTATTTCTGCACCACTTTTTCAACAATCGGCAGGCCCGTTGCCATGCCGTGTTTCAGCTCTGCCACCGTCACCGTGTCTTTTTGCGACAGCGGATAATATAAATTCAAACCGATGTAATCGAGCTCATCCCAGAAGGTAATCTGTTCGAATTCCTGGTACCAGTTTGCGGCGTAAACGAGGGGCCCGTGATAAATTTGCCGTACCATTTTGATGATCTGGCGCCAATTCTCCGCATGGTCGCGGGTGGTTTGCATGAGCTCCACCCCGATGCTAAACATGTCAATATCGTAGATTTCCGCCAGCAGCGCATAATGACGAATCCATTTGGAATAGTAAGAAAAAAACAATTGCCAGTCGGTTTCATTCAGCATCTGTACATCACCCGGCCAGCCCCAGCCCATACTGTGCATCAACACGTGCGGTTTGAGCATCACACCCATTCCTAACTTTTCAGCCGCTCTGGCCGCGACGATGAGGCTTTCATCGTTTTCCGAGCCCGCTCCAAACGAGAAACGAAAATAACTCGGCTGGTTGCGATGTGCCAGATATCCAAACGGCGTCAAAGAAATCCAGTCAGCACCCAGTTTGCACAGTTTATTGAGGGAAGCGGCAGATTTGCGTGACAAATACCCGTTGTAGATCTGGTAGCCTTCGTGGGCATAGCAAAAGCCTTTTTGAAATGTGGGATGCTGCTTTTGAGGCCGGCTCGCTGCTGGCGATGTTTTCACTTCCATGGCATCTAAATAATTCAGCCAGGCTTTTTCCAAAGACTGCAATTCAATCTCTTTTTCCAGAGGTTTTGGCAAACCGCGGGCTGGCCAAATCGAATACAGCTTCACAAATTTTGGCCACGGGTATTTATCGACCAAAAAGCCCACAAAACTCCCAGCCTGCGGTCGCATGAACAAATAGGATTCCTGACGGTAAATATTCGCATCCAGCAGCTCGTTCAGGGAATTGCTCTGCCCGATCTCATAAAACAATTTGCTCCAGTAGCGGTAGCCTTTCTGCGCCCAATTTTCTGAAAAGTACATGGCCAGGCCATCCCGCAAAGCCGGCGAAGACGTCTTGCCAAGATATTTCTCGCACAGGAGGCCGGCTTCCGAATAAAAATCATCGCCTTTTAAATCTTCGTTGAAAATGAGGTGTACTTGCCATTTATCCAGATCGAAATGCGACAAATCGGTGTTGCCGGTCATGAGACCTTTGTCTTCCATGGACTCATAAAGCTGGCAGTTTATTTTTGGAAAAGAAGGTCGAGATTGGGTAGCGGTGGATAGGTTTTGCAGCAGTTTGGCCAGTCGTCGTTCCTGCTTTTGGCTAAATTGTTGAATGCTCTGTTCAGGAACACGGTCACCGTGATAAGTAAAAACAAAATGTTCGCTCTCAAAAACTGTGCGGGCGAGATTCAGATAATTTCTGGAATTTTCCCAATCGATTTGCCAGGGTTGATTATTTTCCTGTTTAAAAAAACTGAAGGCCACCCCTTGTCCTTCCCGAAACACGCGAATATCGCCGGCTCTCATGTAGCGGCGATTTCGCGTGAACAAAAAATCGGCCACATGTTCATCGCGGTTTCCAGATACCACGGAAAGGGCCATTTTACGATTCAAGGGATTGGGATACGAAGAAATCACAAAGACATCCGTTGGATGGTCGTAGATGAAATCTCCAAAAACAAAGCGGTGCTTTTCGATTTTGAGCGGCAGTCTGGATGTTATCCGGCTCAGCACGCTGTTGGAGGCCGGGGTACCCACCAGCCACAGCGGCAGAGAAGAGATCTCGGCTTCCGTGACGGCGCTATCCGGTTTGACCACGATTTCCAGCCAGCGGGAACGCCTGGAATAATTTTCAGCAAATCGTTTGTATGACTCGGACGCCTCGGGACGGTTCGTGCCGTACACCAACAGTTCTTTCCGAATCTCTCTCAATTTGCTGTGCAGCTCACTTCGTGTGGGCCAATACGCATCATGATTGCCGCCCGTCTCCTCAGATTTACTCTCATTGAATGACTGAAGGTAGAGGAGTGAGCCCGCAATAAGTACTAAAAAAGCAATCAGTAAAAATTTTCGGATGGTCAATTTCATTTAAGCATTAAACGTAAAAAGCCTCTTCGAGTTTCTTCGAAGAGGCTGTAATTTTGTGTTATCGAAGATTAGCGCCGGTTCTGAATAAATTCTTCGGCTTCCTTCACATCGTCGTAACTGCCGAGGATTAGCGGCGTCCGTTGATGAATGGTTTCCGGCTGAATATCCAGAATGCGCTGTGTACCGTCGCTGGCAAATCCGCCGGCGTGTTCCACAATGTAAGCTAAGGGATTCGCTTCGTACATGAGGCGCAGCTTGCCTTGGGGATTTTTCTTGTCTGCGGGGTAGAGAAATATGCCGCCGTAAAGCAAGTTTCGATGAAAGTCCGCAACCAGAGAACCGATATAGCGAGATGAGTAGGGACGGTTGGTTTCCTTGTCGGTTTGTTTGAGGTACTCGATGTATTTTTTGGTGCCCTCCTCCCAACGACTTGCGTTGCCCTCGTTTGTGCTATAAATTTTTCCCCGTTTGGGGATGCGAATGTTATCGTGCGAAAGCAGAAATTCCCCCACGCTGGGATCGTAGGTAAAACCATGAACGCCGTTACCCGTGGTAAAAACCAGCATGGTGGAGGAACCGTAAATGATATACCCGGCCGCCACCTGTTCGGAACCTTTTTGCAGACAATCTTCCAGCGACCCGCGCTCGCCACGGCTCACTTTTCGAAATATGGAAAAAATCGTACCGATGCTGACATTGGCATCGATATTGGAAGACCCGTCCAGGGGATCGTACAGCAGCACATAATTGCCGCAGGGGAATCTATCCGGAATCGGAATGATCTTTTCCCTCTCTTCGGAGGCCATGACACACAGGCGCCCCGTGTGATCCAGTGCCTTAAAAATGATGGAATCGGCATATTCGTCGAGCTTCCTCACATCCTCGCCGTGAACATTGGTTGAACCAGTAAAACCAAGCACATCCACCAGACCGGCTTTGTTGACTTCTCGGCCGATGATTTTCGCTGCCAGCGCAATGTCATTCAAAAGCATTGAAAACTCACCGGTGGCTTGAGGAAATCTGCGTTGGGTTTCACTGATGTGGCGCTCAATGGTAACTAACTTGGCACTCATGGTGAAAACTCCTTTTTTGTGGAAGAATATGGCGTTGGAATTGAACGTCCTTTATGTCAAAGTTACAGGCTTTAGCGCGGGGATGCAGAAATTGTTTTGAGTAAAAATGCCTATCTGCCACTGTTTGCAAATTGTGATGCTATAAAGTAAAATTCGATTCGTCCAATGTCAAGTTAAATTAATAAAACTTAAAACATAAATAACTATTCCAACATGATTTTCTTTAGCAAGTTAAAGTCGATATTTCGGCCGGTCACAATGAGCACGACGGGAGCACTCGCCTGAATTTTATTTTCCAGCAAAGCCGCCAGCCCCACAGCAGCGGAACCTTCCACGATGAAATGTTCCTTTTCCATCATCATTTTCATCGCGGATTTAATCGAACTCTCGGAAACCAACACCACCTCGTCCACATTTTGCTGAGTCAGATTCAAAGTCAGCTCGGTGACAAACCGACCGGCCAGTCCATCGGCCACGGTTTTCGCGATGGGGGTCTCCACAATTTTGCCTGCCTGTAACGAATTGTACATGGCCGGCGAAGCCTCTGACTGCACGCCGATGACTTTGATTTTAGGATATAAGGCTTTCGCCGCCACCGCCACCCCGGCGATCAAACCGCCGCCACCGATGGGCACCACGATGCTTCCCACCTCCGGCAACGCTTCGATGATTTCCAGTGCAATCGTACCCTGTCCGGCCATGATTTGCGGATCGCTGAATGCATGGATAAAACTCAGTCCCTCCCGTTTTTGAATTTCCCAGGCCGCCTGTTCGGCTTCGTCGTAGTCGTTCCCCTCTTGCACTAACGCCACCTCCAGTCCCTGCAAGGTCTGGATTTTAGCCGGTGAAGCGTTTTGCGGCGTCACAATTTTGCAGGCGATGCCCAATTTTCGAGCAGCATAAGCCACTCCCAGGCCGTGGTTGCCAGCAGATGCCGTTATGATGCCTTTTTCTTTTTCACTTTTTGAAAGCGATAGTATTTTATTGAACGCCCCTCTTAATTTGAATGAGCCTGTGAGCTGACAATTTTCGAGCTTGAGGAAAATTCGAGAGCGGTATTTTTCAGACAAGTGTAGAGAAAGCTCCAGAGGCGTCTCTTGAATGAATTCAGTAATTCGATTCCTTGCAGAAACGATATTCAGGAGAGTCGTTTTATCGTGGTCATCTTTCATAATCCATCAAGTGATTTTCTGAGTAAAGTAGAAACAAGGTGAAATAAAGTCAAGCTTTATTAATTTGAAATCGGCAGCCCAGTACCATCGAAGGGTTCTCAACCCAGAAAGCCGCCTTGTCCCGCAAGTTCAAAAAAAAAGACAATCGCATAAAATTAAAGTCGCAAGGACTTGCTCCGGGTCTAAAATCTCTCGAAAAAATGGCGTACTTCCTTTAAAGTTAAAAACAGGTTCAGACCGGTGTACTTTTCAAAAAATAACTACCTGTGCTTTAAAACTTTTTTTTATTTGGAAACCTCTAACAGATAAAAGAAGTATAGAACACAATTAGATTTATTTATTTGTTCAAAACAATTCTATTCTATTTTTGAATTTCACATCTTTTCTATAATCATCATATATTTAATTATGAAAAATAATACACGGCACCCGGGCCAGTTCATCTTGTTCATGTTCATTTTAGTTTGTTTTTTAAAGCAAAGCTGTAAAAAGTTTGAAACACAAAATGTTTCGGTAAAATCGGTTTCCGCGCAGCTCGACACCACCACCGTCAAGGATTCTAGCCAAACGGTTCCGACTTACCTTGTGCAGGTGGCTGCTTTCCTTGAGCCGGAAAATGCCGAAAAATTAAGACGGAAATTGCAAGAATCTGGTTTGCCAGCGTATGTAGTGGCTGGGGAAAATCCTTTACAAGAAACTTTCTACCGTTTGAGAATTGGCCCTTTTACTTCAAGAGAGCAAGCTCAAACCCGAGTGGCAACCCTGCAGAACCTTGGATATACAGATGCCTACATCCTGCTCAACCCGGAATTGGTAAACATCCTGCTCACCCACGATTCCAGTGCCAGCGAAATCGACACGGTAGAAAACGTTAAAAAACAGCTCACTTTTGGGGGCGTCAGCTCGCACCCACTTTGGTCGCCCACGGGACGAGAAATCGCCTTCTACAAAACCTCGGAGCAAGTTTCTGGGATTTATTCCATCGGAACCGGCGGCGGTTTTGCTTCCAAAATCATCGAAAGCAGCGACAATCGTGAAATTACGCCACAATTTATCTGGTCGCCAAGAGGCGATAAAATTGTTTTCGTTGCCAGAGAACTTAACAAGGGGTGGGAGCCGGTTGAAAATTTGTACCTCATCAACAAAGACGGTTCCAACCTTAAACTTCTGCTCACACAGGACAACTTCCCGTTTAAAATTCAAGATTTGATGTGGTCACCGGATGGACGCGCTTTAGCTTTTAATGCAAAATATGAGAGAGGAGCCGACTATTCACACTTGATTCAACGGGTGCTCATTCTGTCAGTTCATGAAATGCTGGGGCAACAAAATTTCCAGCCGCAAAGGGTGAATTCCCGATTTATTCACGAGCCCTCCCACCTGGATCGCAACAATTGCGCCCTTGGCTGGCGTAATCGAAACGAGCTCCTGTTTCTGACTATCCACTATCTCCCGTTGGGCTCCTCAGACGAAATTCGCGAAATCTGGAGCTACCATTTTGAATCGCGCCAACGGAAAAAATTGCTGAGCGGTCATTTTATGCAGGAATTTCAGAAAATTGGACTGGCGTCAGAAGACAAAGCCTTATATTACAGCCAGCGTTTAAAAATACTCAAACTGAACCTGCAATCCGGTCAAGAACAGACCGTGGTTGAAACCCCGTCCATTGAATCGCTCATCCGAGCTTTTACGCTGACAAATTCAAATACGCTGCTTTATTTAGCCGGTCATGATTTTTGGAGATGTGATATAAACGGAGGCGAACCGCAGTTGCTTGACAGTTTCAACTCAACGTATTTTACTCTTTCTCCTACTGGTAAAAAACTGTGTTTTGATGAAAAGGGCTATCTTTTTACTTTGAAATTCTAGACAAAAATATTTGAAACTAATGAATATCAAAACTTGAAATCATGGTATGGTCAGTTACAAACACCCATCAATAACGTGCTCAATTTTTAAGGATGCAGGTTCGATTTGACCTAAATACATTTTCATGATATTTCATCCCGACCCGTCAGCGATTTTTCAGCTATATTTTATTTGACACTTCAGTAACTCTTTAGAACACGCATTTGACACTTGCCTGTTGGCTACCAGGCAGGCGTCGAATCCGTTCGATCCATGTTCTAATAGTAAACAACCTCCAATGTAAAATAAAAATGGCGTTAAAAATCGCAGACCCGTCGGGATTTTTATTGTTTTCTGTTTTGCTGATCGCTATAAACATACCACCCCCTTCGACTTCGCTCAGGGTGGGCTCTACGGGGTGATTGATATCTAAACGTCGCATTGTTACATTAGAGAACCCCGAAGGGGTGGGATATTTATAGAAAAATATTATCCTAAATCCCCCAAAACTCCCGATGGGTCTGGATGATATCTTACTGATACCCAAAATCAAACCTGCATCCATATTTGATAAAAAAGTCAGAGACCTTCTCTGAGAAATTTAGAACAAATAACCTATGTCTTTTGACTGTTGCGGCAACGAATGGAGGGCGGACGCAATATGGGGAAAGTGAAATCTGAAACATTCCGATTGCGGACTGGGGATGGCGGATTTCGGAATCACATGTGAAAGTGCCGTCCTGAAAAAAGTTGACAAAATTAGTAGTAGTCATTTTTCTTTTTCTTTCTTTTTTTGGTTCTTTCTTTCTTTTTCTTTTGTGAATATGTGGATAACTTTTTCAAGCTGCACTGCGATACCTATTTTCGGGTGTTTGATAGTTAAGACTCGTATGTAACCGTTCTTTGTTGTAAATTTCAATGGATTGTTTAACAAGTTCTTTGGCAATTTGAAATGATTTAAGCGTTTCACCGAGCATGAATTCGTCTTTGAGAATACCGTTGACCCTTTCAGCAATGGCATTTTCATAGACATGGTTTTCTTCAGTCATACTGATTTGTACTTCGTGGTTATTGAGTATTTCGATATAACCATTGCTGCAGAACTGAATGCCTCGATCAGAGTGATGCGTAAGCTTTTGAGGCTCTGTAACGCCTGCTAAGGCCATTTTAAGGGATCTTTGACAGCCTTTTCTATGGCCAAACTCTGGCTTAAATCCCAGCCGACGATTTTGCGGGAATAGACATCGGTTATCA
>JBHHXN010000016.1:0-51660 GCA_046757025.1 bacterium | reverse complement strand
CGAGTTTCGAGTTTCGGGTTTTGAGTTGGGGAACCAACGCTGCGGGCTCATTTGAATTTTGTGCCTTTGAAGTTTGTTTTTACTAGGTAGCCCATTAACCCACCTATCATACTCCCGATTTCGGATGTTAAAGCAAAAAGATGTTCAAATGTTTTTTTGTTGATATAGTTCTGATCTAGTGCAACATAAAGTTGTGTCTTAACTTCACCCGTGGAGCCTTTTGCCATGGCAAGGAATTGTAAAAACTCACGATTCCCGTTTCTTTCAAAGCCTTCAGCTATATTGCTCATTATTGAAACAGAAGCTCTGCGAATTTGATCCAGCAGTCCAAAATCTTTGGAAAAGGCTTCCCGGTTTGTGAGGGCATATATTTCTCGGGTAAGTTTCCGGGCTTTTTGCCAGCATTCAATTTCCTCAAAACTCTTAAAAGTAGCCATTTTTTAACTCACACAAAATTTTAAACTCGAAACTCGAAACTCGAAACTCGAAACTCGAAACTCGGAACTCGGAACTCGAAACTCGGAACTCGGAACTCGAAACTTTTACCCAAACGCCTGCCGGATCACCGTCTTCAGCTTTTCCGGGGCGGTGCGTCGGGGATCGCCGAGGTAGATCTCGTGGTGTTTGCCGCGCAGCTTACCGCCCTGTTCTCTGATAAAGTTATGAATTTTTCCGATGGTCGGTCCCTCTTCGGAATAGGGCCCGATGTGCATGATCTGCGCCGCCTGGCCCTCGTGGAACGCTTCAAAGCGCATGCGCGGCAGAGCCGGCAAGTCTTTCTTTTTCGCCGCCTGCATTTTGGCTTCTTCAAACAATTCCCTGGTCACGTATTCCGGCTGCATGATCATGGCGGTCCAGAGCCAGGCGTCTTTATTTTCGGCGCTGAACTGCGACATGTCCTCGGCCCACCACAATCCTTCCAGCGGCATGACCGCATAGTCGATGGCGGTTTCGCCTTTTTTGATCATGAATTTCAGGGTGTAGGAAACTGTAAACAATGCTTCGACGGCTTGCTGGTACACTTCGGACGTGTTCGGGTCGCCCTGCCCGTCGATCATGAGGAAATTCATTTCAGGCACATCGACGACGGTCACCTCTTTTTTCGAGGGGTAGTAGAGGTGGTTGAGCTGTTTTTTGAGGTCGAGTTTGGGCATTTGTTATCCTTTATGGTATTTAATCGCTTTTATCGTTGTTTAAATAACTGAAGGCTAAACTTATTGTGTCATACCAGTCAATATAACCGCCAATTTTGTCCTCCACAAATTTCAATTCATCATCGGTAAGTTCTCTTCCGAATTCTTCCTCAGCGACTGTTTGAACGTCTTCGATATTGATTGAGTAGATTATTTTGTTTAGGTTCATTTGAAAAGTCCCTTTATTTAAATTTACGAAAGTATTGGTCAATTTCTGGGCGAAGTTCAAGACCTGCTTGTTCAAAACAATCAAGCAAATCTTGGTAAGTTCCTTTGCCACCGATAAAATCCCAAAGCTCCTCCGCAACAAGTATCTCCTGCCTCAAATCAAACATACCCTTCATTGTCCACCGATCATAAGGCTTTGGCTCGTAAGGATTATAGGGGATCCCAATGATAGTCCAGACACGAACCTTTGGATTCTTGGCCATCTCGGCTGCTGCCCATTCCAATAAAGTGCGTTTAAAGCCCTTAAACTCACCGATGTTTGGCTTGACTGTCTTCATATCAATCAGGAACAATTCATCGTCAGAACGTTCCAGCCAAATATCAACTTTTGTTAATTTAACTTTGTTCAAATGACCAGACTGGCAAACGCTTCGAAGCGATTCAATTTCAGTTGTCTTGTCGGGCTCCTTTGCCGCTATGGTCAACTCATCCATGATGCGTTGGATTTTAGTGTGCGCTTCAGAGCTGATATAATTATGGGGTTTTATTTGTGTCTTAGCGATAGAAAATCTGTTTTCTGCCAAGACAACTGCAACGGGTTCATAAATCGATGTACCAAATGTCGTGTTTAACGACTGAATGAAGGAAAACAACGCCATTCGGTCTTTCCCAAGTAATCTGTAATGGAATGGCATGTGTCTTGTCTCAGGAGAGTAATTTTGAAACTTCTTTTGCAGGCTACTTTTGAGCAATGTTTTCACCTGCTTTTTGGTATCTTTAGTTAACCCCAAACTTAATCGCCTAAATTAAACAGTCAATCTAAATTCATTTCGTAAAGTTTCACAAGCTCTGAATAATAAACTGAATGGGTTTTGATATAGGAAAATTTGCTTCGCAATTTACTTTGCAACTCGGTCCTTGAGCTATCTTTTCTTTTCATCAATACATCAAGTTTTTCAAGGTCACGGTAATTTTTGTCTTTTGTAATTGCGTCCTTTAACCTGTTGTTGCCTTGAAGGCAGCATTGGTAATGATAATGATTTCCGTCGGAATATTGTGTTTCAATTTCATTAATTGATTTTGTCTTACAGCGAAATTTCATGTAAAGACATTTTCCATCGACCTTCTCTTCTAATGAAAAATATTCGCAATCAGTTAAGCATCTTATTTCATTATCTGGATCTAAGCCATTTTCGCGAATCGTCGAGAAATCCTTAATCACTTTGTGACAAAGACCTATCCATCGTTGACAGGATGGACATCTGTCTGAAATTCTTGCATTCAGGGTGTCAATTGGGATGACTGGAATGCCGCTTGGTGCCATAAATCCACCCGATTGCCTCTCTTTTAAGTTTCCTATTTCGATGCCATAATAGCGGTATGTTTTGTGATGCAAAATTATTAAATCTGGCGGGGACAATTTACTCGTGCGAGAAATTGGTTTCTGATTAAGTAATAGCGGGAATATATATCCAATGTTGTATTTTAGAATAAAGCTAAACACCAGCATTTCATGCCATAATCCACCTGCAGTTTTTGGCAACAAACTGTCAAAGTAAGGGTTTGGGGCATCAGAGTCGTAATCCTTGTTCTTTTTGTTCAGTCCGACCTTGCCACGCCATCTGTATAATTCATCAAATCCATCCTCCCCATTAATAATTGATTTCAAATTGTCCAAAAAACTCCTTCTAAGTTTTGCATCAACAGTGAGCGATTCATAAACCATCAGAAGGTTGACAAACCTTAAAATCAACTCAAGGAAAATAGGAATCCTATCACTTTTAAAGTATTTCTCAGACTGAATCAGGAAATAGATCCCTCTTGAAAAAAATAAAAACTCAATCATGTCGGCCAATTTCATTTGCCGATTATCTTGATGATAAATTTCATCTAAAAAACTTACTTCCTTTTTTGTAGCCTTTTTGTCGCTGCTGCAAACTTTAATGTTGACGTGCTTAATACTTCTGTCGTTTGCAATTTCCTCAAATCGTTTGAGGTTTTCTTCGTAAATGTCATAATCACGTTGTAGCGAGTAGTTGCTTTTTGAACGAAAGGTGTTGTCCAAGATGATCAGATGCTCAGACAAGATTTTTAATTTTTCAAAAAATAATCGCATTAACTTTTGCCCTTCAAATGAAAAATAATCTCCGAATAAGCCCCTTTGTCTCTTTCTGTCCTATTTAAAACCGGTCTTTTAAATCGGTTGACAATCTTCATCCCAGCTTTTTCGGAAATGACTGGATAAAGATTGAATTTGTCGTTGGCAACAAGAAAAATATCATAGTCATCGACCAAGTACTTTTTGCAATTGTTCAGCACTTCTGAAATACCTTGAGCATAAAATTTTCTAGCCTCTCGTCCTTGACCGTTAGACAAGGGGCCAATTTCTAACTCGTCTTTTCTATCGAATCCGAACAAATCATACGCATAAGCATGTTGTTCATGATAGTCAATTAGGCCTACGTAAGGAGGACTTGAAAAAATCCCCTTAATTTTTTCCCTTTTCACAAGTTTTGCAAATTTAGGTTCTTTCTGCGCTAATTCTAAAAATATATCCATTGTCCTGGAATCTCCGGTCAGACAGCGTTGATAAGTGGCGGTGCGCAGTTTGTCGAATGTGGTAAGTCTTTTCATTGTATCTCTACAATATGTTTCCCACCATCTTGTGATTGTGAAAAGCGGTTTGCAAATTTTCTTGTGTTTCGTGCAGTAGTAAGTGGTAAGCACGGGTTCTTTTAACGTTGCCAAATCCGAATGAGTTGTCGCTCTGCATGAACGAATCGTTCGGCTTAGAATGATAGCCAATATTGTTTTTGTTCTGGTGTTTTCGATTTGCTGGATTTGTTTGAAAACAAAATCAATTTCTTCTCTTACCGACGGGAAATACCATTTATCCAGAAATGACCCGTTTTCCTGCTGGTTTAAATTTACAGTAAATTTTTTTATCAAACCCTCATATATTGGTAAAAATTCTCTTTCTTTCTCTTTTCCATACCCCTTTTCATCAATTTCATTTTTTTTAAACTTGAATTTGATTTCCGGGCTTGGAAAATGTTTTGAGTTAAAAACATAAAGCTTTTGCAATAATTTTTCTTCAAATTCGATCGCATGCGAATCACGGACGAATTGTTTTAAAGCAGAAGAAATCTTTTTAATCCTCTCATCTAAATCAAAAAAATCATATCTCTTTATTTTGGCATTAGAAATAACGGTATTAAATTCTGAGACATCAATCCCAACGGCGTGAATGCCTAACTCATTTGCCTGAACCAACGTGGTGCCACTACCGCAAAATGGATCAAGAATGATATCTCCCGGTTTGAAGTAAACCTCCTTTTTAAATTCATCCGTATGATTGTCAATAAAATATTCTACTAACTGAGGTATAAACTTGCCCTTGTAGGGATGAAGTCTGTGAACGTGCTTAGTTGTATCGGCCTCCCGTAAATAGTCAAAGGATAGATACCAATTCAGGTCTTGGCCTAATTGATTTTTCCAATCAATTTCTCTTCTTCCATGGAAAGAATCATAATATTTTTTTAATTCTTCTTTTTTTATCAATGTGACGCCGTTATTTTGAATTTTCCTAACTTTGCCATATTGAATAAGATAAGAGATGTTTGACTCGGTCACATTTTTCTTAAGATATTCACTCGCCCAATTGCTTGCCGCTTTTATGGTGAGTAATTCATTTTCCTCAAAGTCAAATAGAGTTTTCATGTGAATTAAAAGGTTGGTTTAATGTGAAATATCTGATTGCGAATATTAAAAAAAATAGTGTAAATATCAAGCAATTAAAACAAATTTAGTTTACCTCTTCCTCCACCGCCGTCAACGTCTCCAACGCAGCTTCATACTTCACTCGCATCCGCTCCTGTATCTGCGGGCTGAGTTTGTTCCAGGTGCGTTTGAGTTTTTTTCTCACCCAGGCGGTGCCTTCGTCGATGCCCATGCCGAGCTGCACGAAAGCCAGGTGCAGAAGCGACGGCACCTGCTCGATGTGCACCATGGCGTCGGCGTTGGCCAGACATTCGGCCTCCGGGGTTCGTCTCTCCCGCGGCACGCTGGCGCGGTGCGCGGCGATGCAGTGCTTGACCGCGGCGATCTTTGACTCAGGGTAACCGAGCTCCCGCAGGATGCGTTCGGCCGCGCGCGGGCCGTGAAGGTGGTGCTCGGCTTCCTGTGACTCATCTTTGATGCCGGCATAGTCGTGCAGCAGCGCCGCAATCTCGACGATTTCGGCGTCCGCTTCAAACTCCGAAGCCATTCTCCGCCCGACTTTCACCACCTGTTTGATGTGGTGTGTCCAGATGCCGTAACCGAAAATGTTCTTTTCGCTGGCACAGGCCGCTTCGACCATTTTTTCAAGTTCGTGGATTATTGTGCTCATAAAGGGACTCTTTCAAATACTATTTTAACCATCCCGGATTTTTTCAGTGTGTTTCGGAGTTCTTCAGTGTTTACGTTCTGTTTTAAGTTTACCCTTCAAGATAAACCCGCGCCAGCTCCCAGCTAAAATCGGCGGTGTCAAAGATGAGCTCGAAGCAATCCGGGCTGTTGGCGGTGACCGAAAAGTGGTACTGCCGGCTCAATCCCTCCTGCACCGACCAGTGGCTGTTGACACGGGTAATTTTGTACACTTCCCCTTTCCACTTAAATCGCAAGGGATGAAGCTTGCCGCGTTCAAAAAAGGTGATGACCTCGATGGGCTCGAAAATCTCTTCGTATGACATGGCTGCAATGTTCGTTTGATGTTTAATAAAGCAGGGAGCGGAGTAAACACGCAAGTCACTCCACCCCCGCTTTTATGAGGAAGGGTCACTCGAGGAAATTAAGGTATAAGGTATAGGGAAATAAGAAAGCTTAACACCCCCATACCTTAATACCCTATACCTCTGCCTCTCAATTCACTGATTCTCGAATCAGCGCCACCACCTTGCCCTGAACCGACCACTCCTGCTGCGGACGAATGTCAGAGTAGCGGGCATTTTCCGGCTTGAGATACTTCTCGCGGCCGTCCACCACAAACCGTTTCACCGTGGTTTCGTTGCCGATGAGGGCCACCACGATATCGCCGTTTTTAGCTTGATTGGTGGCATGGACGACCACCAGATCGTCTTCGTGAATGCCGGCTTCGATCATGCTGTCCCCCTGCACCCGCAGGGCGAAATAGTCGCCTTTAGACGACAGGAGATGTTTGGGCACGGTGAGGTAGCTTTCGACGTTTTCTTCGGCCAGAAGCGGGGAGCCGGCGGCGACCGAGCCCACCAGCGGCACGCTGTTTTCACCGGGGCGGTCGAGAAAGCCCATGGACTCCAGAATGCGAATGCCCCGGGCTGCGCCGCCCTGGCGTTTGCCAATGTAGCCTTTTTTTTCTAAAGCAGTCAGGTGCTTGAGAACAGCGTTTTTTGAAGCCACCCCCAGCTCATCGGCCAGCTCCTGTAGCGTTGGCGGGTACCCCACTTCCTTGATTTTTTCCGCCACCAGCCTGAGAACGTTCTTTTGCTTGTCTGTTAACGGTTTCATAACCCGGTCCTTTCTGTTTTTGAAAAGTACTTATTTAGTGCCTGAACGAAAACGATCCGATCTTCCCGAAGGCCTCCTGGCCGAGGGTGAATTCCTGCCTGGCTCGGCGGGGCCTCTCCGGAGCTTTGTTGAAGGGACGCCTTCGCGAAGAGGCTCTTAAATCGCGCATTTCTCGAGTTTCCGTTCAGACACTATTTAAAAAAACAAAAATGGTGAACGAATATAATATGTGATATAATGTACACCATTACTATACTGAATAAAATTTCAAAAGTCAAGTTTTAAATTGAAAAATTCAAAAAAAATATAAATTGCAAAAAGCAAAAGAAATAATTAAGTTTCGACGGCACATATATTCCATTCTAATAAAAGAAAATGTCAATTCAAACGAGGGAAAGGAAATACACCATGGCGAAAAAAATTATTTCTACGGATAAAGCTCCACAGGCCATCGGGCCGTATTCGCAAGCGGTGCAGGCCGGTGCATGGTTGTTTGTGTCGGGTCAAATTGCACTGGATCCGGCCACCGGTGAACTCATTGCTGGTGACGTTCAAGACCAGACAAAAAGGGTTATGGAAAACATCCAGGGGATTCTGGAAGCAGCAGGCAGCAGTTTAAACGCAATCGTAAAGTGTACGATTTACTTGAAGAATATGAGTGACTTCAGTGCGGTGAATGAAATCTATGGCAATTACTTTCAAGAGAATAAACCCGCCAGAGCTACCGTAGAAGTTTCGGCGCTTCCAAAAGACGTGGTTGTGGAAATCGATGCGGTGGCTTATCTGGGGGGATAAATTGAATTACAAACTTCATCTTTGTGGTATCTTTTGTGTGCAATTTTCGTAAAAGTCCTTTGTTTAGGATCGCAACCCAATTTTGGAGGAGGAAAACTCGTGACTGAAAAATTTTATCCTGAATTTATCCGCAATCTGCCTGAAGCCGACCTGCCCATTGAGAATGTGATCGGCTATCTTTTTCAAGGCACACACGGACAAATTTGTTTTTTTGATTTTAAGCCCGGCATCGAAGTCCCTGCCCATGCGCATGGCAACCAGTGGGGGGTGGTTCTGGATGGTGAAATGAAATTGACCATCGCCGGCGAAACCAAAGTCATGCAAAAAGGGGATTCGTATTATATTCCGGCCGGCGTGGTGCATTCAGCTAAATTTGAACATCCGTGTAAGGTGTTGGATTTCTTTGAAGATGCCGATAGATATAAAACAAAATAGAAATCTGCACAAACAAAAAAAGTTGCAAAATAACAGCGTGGAATCATTGTTCCCGAGTTGATTTTAAAAAAAATGAACTAATGAGATTAAACTTTGTGCAATTTTTGTTATACTTATAATAATAGGGAACGATCATTTTTGAGGGAACTAATTCATCACTATAATTATTAAAAGATTTGTATTTAGCGTTGAATTTTTTTATTTTGAGTGTTTTTGAAAAATGCAAAGTTAAAAGGAATTCGATACCTAAATGACCATCGTTTTTGGTTTTTTAACTAAAAAAGTTTTGCGTTTTTTTTACCATATCGGATGCTTTGTGGATCTGTTGTGGCAGACAATTAAAGCGCTAGCAGATTTCAAAACCTATTCGACTTTGATTGCGGCACAAATGATGCGCATCGGGATTCAATCGATTCCGGTGGTAATTTACATCGCTGCCTTTGCGGGCATGGTTACGGCCATTCAGAGTTCTGAAAATTTCGATGAATTTGTGCCGCCGTATTTGATCGGGATGGTAGTGGAGAAGGGCGTACTGCGGGAATTGGCAGCCGTGTTGACAGCACTGGTGCTTGCGGGACGCGTGGGCGCATCCATTGCCGCTGAAATTGGCACAATGCGCGTTACCGAGCAAATCGATGCGCTGGAAACTTTGGCTTTTAATCCCGTGTCATACTTGATCGTTCCCCGCGTCATTGCCGGTACGGTGATGTTTCCCGTTCTGACGATTTTTGCGGCTTTTATTGGCATTCTGACTGGCTGGCAAACCTCCATATTTTTGATGGATATTTCCACATTTGAATTTTTTAAAGGCGCCAGAATGTACTTTGACAACAAGGATGTGATTTTGCCCATGGGTAAATCTATCTTGTTTGGCGCGGCCATAACCTTAGTCGCATGCTATCAAGGTTTTAATTCAAAAGGCGGCGCAGAAGGGGTGGGTTCTTCAGCGACCAAAGCGGCAGTCATTTCTTGTTTGTTAATTTTGTTTTTAGATTTTATGCTGGCAGCGCTTATTTTGTTTAAATTTTAATTGTGTAAGATTTGAATATAGAAAAATAGAACGAAATGAAAATGATAGAAATTTATGATTTATACAAAAGTTTTGAAGAAAATGAAGTTTTACGGGGGGTGAATTTAAAAATTGGTAAAGGGCACACAACTGCGATTATCGGCAGCAGTGGTTCCGGAAAAAGTGTCTTGCTAAAACACATCATGGGCTTGATAAAACCGGATTCGGGCTGCGTGTATTTAAATGGCACCTGTGTGACGGATTTAACTTATGAGCAATTGAAAGACATTCGAAAAACGATGGCCATGGTTTTTCAAGGCGCGGCGCTGTTTGATTCCATGAGCGTGGCCGAAAATGTTGGTATAGGACTGTACAATCACACCAATCTTAAACGAAAAGAAATTCAGAAGCGAGTGAGTTTTTGTCTGGAGCAGGTTGGATTAGAAGGCATCGAAGAACTGTCACCCGCAGAGTTGAGCGGGGGTATGAAGAAAAGAGTCGCCATCGCCAGAGCCATCGCCATGGAACCCGAAATTCTGCTTTACGATGAACCAACGACGGGATTGGATCCCATTAGGGCTAATTCAATAAACGATTTGATCGTGAGCCTGCAAAACAAATTGGACGTGACTTCCATTGTGGTCACGCATGACATGAACAGCGTCGTACGCATTGCGGATTGTGTGGCATTCTTATATAGAGGGCAAATCCATTTTGAGGGAACCGTCGAAGAGCTGGCCAATTCCAGCGACGATGTGCTGCGAAATTTTGTGTTGGGGATCGATGAAGTGGAAAGTATTCCGGCTTAAATATAGGAGTATGGCATAATGAGAAAAATTGGTTCAGAAATCGCAACTGGGGTGGCAATATTCATTGCCATTATCATTTTTATAGCTGGCTATATCTATCTAAAAAATGTTACCTTCCGAACCGATCGCTATTTGTTGACGGTTGAATTTAAGGACGTGACCGGCCTGGAGCCCAGTGATTTTGTCAGTGTTTCCGGGCTGCGAATCGGAAGAGTTCAAAATTTTCGACTGAACGGCTTGAACGTGCTGGTTGATATCGAAGTGAATCCGGATATCCAGTTGCCGGTCGATTCAAAAGCCAGGATTAAAAGTCTCGGCATGGTGGGCGAGAAGTTTGTGGACATTGTGCCCGGCCAAGCGGCTGAAATGCTACAGCCCGGTGATTTTTTTAAAGGTCACAATACAAGCGACTTTTCCGATATCGGTATTTCCGTGGAAACGTTGTTAAAGCAAGCAGAACAATTTTTAGACCAATTGAGAAACATCATTCAAACCGTTTTTGACGAAGCCACCCAACGGGATTTGAAAGAAAGTCTTTTTCACCTGAGAAATCTCTCATCCGAGCTCGACCGGAATTCCTCACACTTAGAAAGGTCCTTGGTGAATTTAGATGAAATTTCGACTCAATTAAATGAAATATTAAGTGAGCGGCGGTTTAAAGTAGAATCCTCCATTGATAATTTCCATCAGGCTTCCACCAAATTAGAAGATTTGACAAATATGCTGGACAGCTCGCTAAGCAGCATGCAATCGATGCTGGCTAAAATAGAAAATCAAGAGGGTACGGTGGGCAAAGTGATTTATCGGGATGAACTGTACAACGATATTCGACACTTAACTTCGGAATTGGATACCTTGGTTCAGGATTTGAAAAAACGTCCACAAAAATATTTAAATTTAGGATTTATCAAAGTATTTTAAGAAATTTTTTTCGGAATAGTGAAATAAGATTCTGCCATGCGGCCCGTAGATATTCAAAAAACTTCTGAAAATTTGCTCAAAATTGTCTGGGACGACGGTCACGATGGTAGGTATGAAATCGTCCGTCTGCGAAAGAAGTGTCCCTGCGCCTCCTGCCGCACCGCCGTTTCCACCACCGACGCCAATCCTTTGCGCATCCTGTCGTCGAATGAAATCCTCAACGATGACCTGTCAATAAATGAAGCGGAAGTTGTCGGCAGATATGCTGTGCAGTTTTCCTGGAGCGACGGTCACCGTGAGGGTATCTATTCATTTGACTATTTAAGAGAGCTTTGCCAGTGCGACGTATGTATTAAAAGATCCTGAAAATGTAAGCTTTCTGCAGTCATCACCTGCGTTTGAATCTTCATGATCAATTTTTAAATCAACGTACTTTCGAGGTCACAATTTTTTACGGTATCGTCGTTTTCTTCTTGTTTGTTAGAAAATAAATTTGTATTATTTTGATCCTTCAAATAGTGAGTTAATAATGAATCCAAATAAAAATTACGAGGCAGTTTTAATAAGGTAGAACTGACATTCGATTACGCATCTGGGATTTCTTTCGGCCGGGCTTCACACGGAACTTGCTTCTACACCGGAACTGACTTTGACTTTTGATTTCTCATTTAATAACTAAAATGAGAGCATTAAAACTGCCTCACAATTTTCAAATGTCACATTAACTAAAATAAATCCCGCTTACAAGAATATAAAATCTTGTTTAGCGGTTTTTTTTTATAACAGGGTCATGAACCCGGTTTCGCATTTCATGAATAATGCTTGAAATGTAACTTACGAATTGTTGACCTCGTAAATATTTCACTACTTTATTTAAAAATATTAAAATGTTAGCACTCGAAACGTATCAACTGACAAAAAAATTTAGTCGCGGCAAAATAACCGCCCTGAATGAAGTCACTCTGCAGGTGGAGCGGGGAATCATTTTTGGTTTATTGGGTCCGAATGGCGCGGGCAAAACCACGCTGATAAAAATTCTACTCGGGGCGCTGTTCCCCACTTCTGGAACTGCCAAACTGCTTGAAAAGCCTTTGAATGATATCAAGGTAAAAGAGAAAATCGGTTATCTGCCGGAAAACCACCGCTATCCGGACTTTTTAAAGGGCGGGGAAATTCTGGACTATTATGCAAAATTATCGGGGTTAGATGGTCGGCAAGTGGCGGCGAATAAAGCCCGGCTTTTAGACATGGTTAATATGTCTGAATGGGCCAATACGAAATTGAAAAAATATTCCAAAGGCATGCTACAGCGTCTGAGTCTGGCACAGGCCATGATGAACGACCCGGATATTTTGTTTTTGGACGAGCCCACCGATGGCGTGGATCCCTTTGGTCGCAAAAAAATTCGCGATATTTTGTGTCATCTGAAAGATCAGGGAAAAACCATTTTTTTAAATTCTCACCTGCTTTCCGAAGTGGAGATGATTTGTGATAACGTGGCTATTTTAGATAAAGGGCAGCTCATCCGTGTGGGCACCGTTGAAGAGTTGACCTCGCCTTCGAAAACCTTTCGCTTTCAAACTTCCAAAATCTCGAAATCGTTAACGAATGACATCAGTGAACTGGCTCTGCAATGTGAAGAACAAAATGGCTTTATTCAAGTAACGGTTTCCAGTCAAGCCAAACTCAATGCCATCATCGATTGCTTGCGCAATAATAAAGTGGACATCAAATCCATCGTTCCACACAAACAAAGTTTAGAAGAGAGTTTTATTGAAATTTTAACCAAAGACGTCAATAAATGATGAAAACCCTGCATAAATTTTGGGCTGTTATCGTCTTAACATTTCGAGAATCGTTTGCTAAAAAAACTTTCATCGCCTTTTTTATTCTTTCCAGCCTGCTGCATCTGTTTTTCATTTTTGCACTCAATGTGGATGTGGTGGATGGCGCCATGGCTATGGTGAAGATATTGGGTCAGGATGTGAATCCCAGTCAGGAAATCGATATTCGGAAAATGATCATCGGCGTGGAATCGGTTATATCGACGGTGGTTTTTACCGGTGGAATTTTTCTTTCGATTTTTGCCACTGCCAATTTAATTCCCACCATGCTCGAAAGAGGTTATATTGAGCTGCTGATTTCAAAACCCCTTTCCAGGACAATGTTGTTAACCGGGCGATTTCTCGGAGCCCTTTCCATCATGATTTTTAATGTGTCGTATTTGATTGCCGGCACTTGGTTAATCCTGTCATTAAAGACGGGCTTTTGGCATTGGCCATACCTTTATTCCATACCCATGGTTATCGCCGCGTTTGCCATTGTTTACGCGTTGTTGGCTTTGGTTGGCGTTACCACCAGAAGTCCGGGCGTGTCCATCATGGTGGCGTATTCTGTGTTGTTTTTTAGTCCACTCCTTGTAGAGAAAGATAAAATATATGCGTTTCTTTCCAGCAAAATTTATTACTATTTTTTAGAAGGACTGTACCACACTTTACCAAAAACCTTTGAATTAGGTGAAATAAATCAAGCGCTGGTCATGGGTAGGTGCGTTGAAAGTTTTTCAGCATTGTGGTCGTCCAGTATCGTGGGCGCCGCGTTGTTGTTTACTACGATTTTTATTTTTTCAAAAAAGGATTTTTAAATTTCCGGAGGTACATTATGAATTCTACTCGATTTAGATATGTTTTTATCGTTTTAGGTTTTTTCTGTTTTTTGGCTGTGAGCTCCTGCACCGGTGAGCCGGCCCCCAAATCTCCTGAAACACCCGTTTCTAACTACCTTAATTGGCTGCCTGAAGAAACCAATTTTGTGTTCTATGCCAATTTTAAAACCTTAAAGCAAACCTCTTTTGGTGAAAAATTGCGCTCCGAGATTGAAAACAGAATACGAGATGAAGATGAAGAGTATCTCGATTTTGTTGAGAAAACCGGCCTGGACATCAAAAGGGATGTGGATGAACTGTGGGCAGCGGGCCTGCCGGACGGTCTGGATGATCATGCAAATGGCGGAGCCATCGTGATCGGTAAATTCGATAAAAACAGAATTGTCGAGTATTTTAAGGAAGAACACGCACATCGATATCGGGAAGAGTCCTTCCAGGATCATAAAATTTATCTAGCAGAAAAGAATGATGAGATAGTTTCCTTCACGTTTTTGAATTCGAAAACCATTCTCGTGGGCGGTCTGCCCTGGGTTAAAGCCGTACTGGAAAATTCTGAATCGGATGGGACCAACATTATGAACAACCCGGTTATGGCGCGATATATTCAGGAGGTACCCAGAAAAGACCAGATGTGGTCGGTGTTAAATCTGGAAGAAATCGCAGACGATTGGGCCGAGGAATTTCGCCGAAGAGGTTCCGGTTTTAAAGGAACCGAATCGCTTAAAAACATGAAGTCATTTATATTTTATGCAAATATTGAACAGAAGGCGGATTTGTATTTGAAAGGAAATTTTACCAAGGAAGAAGAAGCCGAATTGTTTGCGGAAATGCTGACCGGCTTCAAAGCCATGGCAAAATTGTTGGTTTCTGATGACATCGAAGCGATAGATATGTTGAACGATATCAAAATAAAATCAAAAGGGGCGGTGGTAAAGGTGACGGCCAAAGTGGATGACAAATTTATAGAGAAATTGGAGCAAAAAAGTAAAATCTTTAAAAATAATAATATCAAGCTGCTTTGAAACGGGTTCGATCGTCATTTTCAATTAAAAAGCCGCTTTTTCAAATGAGCGGCTTTTTTATTTAAGATGCGCTTGTATGGCCGTGTCGATATCAGAAATAGTATATCGTATAGTATAAGGACGGCTGTGGTACAAATTGCCCCAAAATGGCGGTTCCAAAACCACGCCTTTTGAGTTTAAAAGCCAGGCAGTGGGGGTACCATATTTCTGATCTTCTGTTACCGATTTAAAACTTCCCTGCCACTCATAAATGGTTCCGTAAGCGTTTGCGGGCTTGAGGTCCTCTCTTCCATTGAACAAAAGACGGAAGCGGTGATCGTAGTACGTATCTACAGGTAAATATTTATTTTGAATGATTTTTTCTGTGCTTTCAATAAAATCTTTGACGCTCTCTTGATACGTGTTTGAGTTTTCCGGCTCGTTCAAGAAAACCCCTTTCTCGAATCCGTACAATTGACTTGCATAAACTGGCGGGCAGGCCACTGGGATGATTTGTACCTGAGCCGCTGGGTATTTTTGGTGTAAAAATCGAATGATGTGCAAATCTTCAAACGAGTCCGGGCACCAGATGCCGCCAAGTCGATCTTTTCGTTTGTACGAGCCACCGCCAAAAATATAAAGCAGATTTACACTTTTTTCGGAGATGGTTTTACAAATTTCGATTAGAAGGTGTTTTTTAAAATTCTTATCTGTGACGAAGGCTTCCTTTGCTATCTGTTTGCCAGGCAGGTAGCTGGTATCGTTTGTGGGAAGGGATTTGTAAGCCCACCCTAATTTATGCGGCAAGATCAGACTCGAGCTCAATCCAACTGCGGTCTTTATGAATGTTCGTCTTTTCATTAAAAATCCTTTCCTAAATTAAACAAAACCATTCACCTTGTGTCTTGGGTTTATTGCGCGGGATTGAGATTTTCATTAGATAGCGATTGTTATATTTGGACTCAAGCGAGCTTACAGTTTTTTGGCGGTTTTTCTGGTACGAAACGGGTTTTCAAATTCTGGGAGACTGATATCGAAGGTTTGCCTGAACAATTTCTGGAATTCATCGGAAGTGATTTCTGAAGTTATTTGGGAAATGAATTTCATGATTTTCGGTGCGGTAAAACTTTGGTTCATTTCATAGACGAAAGCAAAAGCAGAATACCACTCTTGATTGGATGTATTGGCAAACCTTTTTATGCTTACAAGGTACTCAGACGAGATGTATCCCTTCTTGGAAATTTCATTTAAACTTTTTTCATAATATGCTCTTGAGGTGGCCGGGTTTTGATAGTAGTTTCCATAAATTTTAGATAACGGTTTCAATATGAAGGCAGGCTCCGAGCTCACAAAATAAAAGGCAGCCAGCGCACCGATGTGCAAGTCGAGCGGCTGCGAGGAAACGATGCCGCCCCGAAGATCTTCATAAGGAAAAATTTTACTTTCTTCAATTGCCAAATCATAGCGATAGGGGATTTTCTCGAAGGCGTCGATTTTAAAGTGACTAGCAATTTCGTTGAAATGGGCATCCTGCACTTGCATGAGGATATCCGGTGGCGGTTGATCCCAACGATAGTAGTAGATAAAATGATTGGTTTCTTTTTTCTGCCATCTGTTTTCCCATTCGATAATTGTTTTCAACTGGTTTCGAAAACTGATATCTTCATCGAACTTGATCAATACCAGGGGTTGAAGATGTAGTTTCAATTCCATGGCGGCAATTTTTAAATAATCGCGCCAATGCCCCAGTGATTTTACCTGCAGCAAAGTGGAATCCGCTTCGCGAACGGCTTTTCTAACGGCGCTGGCTATTTGATAATCGTTAAATTTAGAAGAATAGTTTGGTTGAAGAGCAAAGGTGTTTCCGAAAGCTATTAATAGTAAAACGAGCAGTTTTTTCATTGAAGGAAAATTTATTAGAGGTGCCAATTTAGGACAATTTTTTAAGAATCAATGAATTAATATACAATAAAAAAAAACCAGAGTCAACAAATTCCATAGCTAAATAGCTTGATTTTTTAAAAAAGAGCTGATTTTCGTATTTATTTATGCACATTCTGGATACTTTATTATTTAAATGGTGAAAATACAAAATGTTCAAACTAAATAATTATCTGATTAATCCAGTGTTGCTAAGGCTTGATTTTTAAACCAGATCATTCTTAAAAAAGACCTCATGCAATTTCTGTTCCCAAAATGAAAAGTCTGTCAACTATTTTTGTACTTGATTTAACATATTGATATTATAGGGAGTAGCAGACTGAGGAAATACCGTTTTCTGTAAGAAAGCTCCTGCGGGCTCTATGAGATGTAGCAGGCACAATACATGTTCCAAAATGGCATTAAAGGATGTGAAGTGAGTTTGGCGTGTGACTATTTGTTGATTGAATCAAGAATTTTGAATACGAGTTCATCCCCCTCAAAAAAAAGCCGTTCAATGCGTCTCCCGAACATTGAACGGCTACCCAAAATCCGGCCGGGCTTCACATCCTGGGAAGAATACCGGATTTCTCACCTCCACACAAAAGATCAATTATTGCGCTTACTATATATAGACAACAAATTTCAACATTTCCTCTCAAAAAAAATAAAAAAAGTGATTTTTTTTGAGAGATTTGGATGATTACTCTACACTACCTATTATAAACGCTTAAAATTATTAAAACATAGGTGTCTCATCATTGAACATTGTTCATAAGTCAAACATATATCGACAGCAAATTATTAAACAATCAATTTGAAAATGTTATTTAAAAACAAAGACTTGCGTTGTTTTTACATATTTGGCATGGTACTTGCAAATGTCCATATTAACTTTTGGAATACAAGGAGGTATGAGTTATGAAAAAACAGTTGAGTCATATTGGAATAGGGATGATTTTGACTCTTCTGATGCTGGGACTTTCTCATAAAGGGAGTTATGGGAAAGTCCCGGTTAATATTAACAGACTCAGTCAAATTCTGCAAAAAGGGATTTCGTCAAATCTGGCTGATTTGAATTCACATAACTCGCCTCATATAAATTCTCTGTTCGTACAAAATGATGGCTCCGGTGCCGTTGCGATGATCGTGCTGGTTGCGTATAACGGGGCCTTCACGAAAGCCTTCCAACAAGCTGGCCTGTCCCGTCAGATTCCTTTGATTTTCTCCATCTCATCCTTGCCATTTCAAACCGCCAATTTGAATCCGGCCTTGCTCAGATTTGAGCAGGGTGGGAAGAGTTGGCAACCGACGGACTCTGAAAAGCCAACGATTTTTACTTTGTTTAAAAATGGTAAATTCGGCGGCGCCATCCACGATGGGGACATTCATCAAGGTCTGGTTTTGCTGCCCGAATGGTTCGATATCGAGCAGCCGATAACGATTCGGTATTTAAACAATAAAAGAGAATTTCATTTTTAGCCGAATTCGACCCTGACCTCAATTTGAAAGCTCCAGACCCGATGTTAGTCTGGGGCTTTTATTTTTTAACCGGGATTGGTTATTTGCCAATTCAGATTACTTTCCTGAACCGCTCAATCCCGTCGTTTGACGGTTGAAAGTTCAAGCTATTTGGAGTAGGGATTTTATTGCTGGTGTAATTGATTCAATTACGACTTAACAATGGCTGTAGAGTTTTTGTGGTAAGGTATTTCAGTCGTGAAATTAAATTATCGTCAAATGCCGGAAAGACCTTGCTTATTAATTAATTCCCGATATATTATTTTAGAACGCCAGAATTGAAGACCGTCTAAACCTTACATTTCAATCTGATTGCATCACCTTTTTCAATATAGCACATTCGTGCTGAAAAATTTCCCGTGCGAAATTCAAATTAATTTGTAAAAATGCGTTGTAAGAAAATGAAATCTCAATCCTTTCACATTTTGATGATCGAGGATAACCCCGATCATGCCGCACTGTCAAAAAAATGTTTAGAGAATGTCGCCAATTATTCCGTGCAAGTGGTGCCGTCTTATCCAGAATGTTGCCAAGCCCTGCAAAAACAATCATTTGATATCATTCTTCTGGATTATCATTTGCCAGCAGAAAATGGTTTGACCATCCTAAATCGATTGAAAACCGAGGAAAAAATTGACACGCCAATTGTAGTGGTGACCGGGCATGGGCATGAAAAACTGGCCGTGGAAGCCATGAAAGCCGGTGCGTTTGATTATGTGATGAAAACCAAAGAATATCCGGAAATACTCCCCAGTGTGGTGAAAACCGTTTCGGAAAAATTTCAGGTTGTTCAGGAAAAAAGGCGCATGGAGAGGGAGATTCTCGTTCGAAACAGTGAGCTGCAAGTCCTGAATGCCATTGCAGAAGAGGTCAATCAATCACTGGATCTTGATAAGATCCTGCGTGGCGCGGTGACGAAAATTAACCAGTTAATGGAATTGGATTATTGTGCCATTTTTATGTATGATCATTCGTCGGAGAAATTTCACTTGAAAGCGGAGAAAGGAGCCTTAAAATATTCTCATTTTTTTGCATGCAATGGTCGGCAGAAGAACAATATGCTGCAACAATTCAAATTGCGGGAATCTCCTTTGATGCTAAACGACATCAGCGAGAAACTAACAAATGTATTCAGTGCCAACAACGGTTCTGTGCAGCCGGTTATTTTATACAATCCCTTGATGCATGAGAAAAATTATTTCGGTGCGCTTTTAGTGGCCAGCGAAAACCGGGACGCCTTCCCCCACCGTTTTGTTGAGCTGATGAATGCCATTTCCAATCAGCTCGGGGTGGCCATTGAAAACGCTAAACTCTATTATGAGCTGAATAAAGCCAAAGATAGTTTGGAAAACGTTTTGAACAGCTCTCTGGACCTGATCGTGACCATCAAGGAGGATGGATCACTCAATTTTTATAATCAGCGTTTTGCAGATTTTTACCATTTATCGAATTCCACGCATCCTGGTCATAATTTTTTTAACTATTTACCGGCGGAAAGTAAAAAACTGTTTCAAAAGAAATTGCAACCACCAGAAATGGCTGAGTCATCCAGTTATGAAATGGAGTTGCACAGAGTTGATGGTTCAAACATGCCCTGTATCGTTTCTCAATCGCCCCTCAAAGGCCGGGATGAATATTTGCTGGTGATAAAAGATATTTCACAAATAAAGCAGCTGCAGCAACAACTAATACAGTCAGAAAAATTATCCGCACTCGGTCAGATGATTGCCGGCGTGGCACACGAATTGAACAATCCGTTAGCCGGAATTATGGGGTTTTCCCAGCTGCTGCTGGAAGGGGAGCTTTCTACGCCGGTCAGCGACGACATCCAGGTGATTTACAAAGAAGCCACCCGCTGTCAAAAAATTGTTAAAAACCTCTTAACATTCGCCAAAAAACAAACGTCGGAAAGACAGCATTTGAACGTGAACGAGGTGCTTAACAATATTTTAGATATCCAGCGCTATCAGTTTAAGGTTGAATCCATCGAACTGATTCGGGATTTTGACAGCCATCTGCCAGAAATCGTAGGCGATTATAATCAATTGCAGCAGGTGTTTTTAAATTTACTTCACAACGCCCTCTTTGCATTAAAATCATCCGATAATCTCCACAAACAGCTTAAAGTCCGCACCCGCCATTGCAATGATATTGTTCGCATCGAAATCATAGACAACGGCATCGGCATACCGAAAGAAAACCAAAAACGAATTTTTGATCCTTTTTATACGACTCGGGACGTCGGGCAGGGTACCGGCCTTGGACTGAGTATTTGCTACGGCATCGTTCAAAGCCACCAGGGCCATTTGAGTGTCGAAAGCCAACCCGGCAACGGCTCCACGTTTATCGTCGATTTTTCAGTGAAAGCGTCATAAATCGATTTCAAATAGAGCTGTTTTTTCTCATTTCCCGTGTGTATTTAACCGTTCAGAATATTGCTTTGTTTGCTGGATAAAAACCGTTAAGTTGCTGAACTTTCAAAGGTTTGTTGAAAGCAAATAATATATTGACATTGATGTCAAAAATTAATATATTTTTGCCCGATGCGAGAGTGGCGAAACTGGTAGACGCGCTAGATTTAGGATCTAGTGGGCTTTGCTCGTGTGGGTTCGAGTCCCTCCTCTCGCACTTAATTTTTTAATCATACTATTTCATTCATCAAGGTTTAATTTGGAATCCAAAATAACACAAGAAGGAAATAATAAAAAAGTTGTTGAAGTTTCGTTAACCGAGGCGGAGCTGATACCGTATTTTGACGCCGCTTATCGAAAGTATCAGAAAGGTTTGCGTTTGGAAGGCTTTCGCAAAGGTAAAGTACCCATGGCGTTAGTTAAAAAGCTGTACAGGGAAGCCATCCAGAATGAAGTCATCGATGAGGTGGTTCAAAAAGTTTTCCGGGAAGTCGCGGAAAAAGAAAATATTCATCTCGTTGCACCGGCTACTCTCAAGGATGTGGATTATCAACCGGAACAGGGACTGCATTTTAAGGCCGTCGTGGAGGTGATGCCTGAAATTGAACTGCAAAATTATCAGGGGCTTGCAGTTGAGCGAGAGATTTACCAGGTGGACGAATTGGATGTGGAGGCCGCTCTGGCGGATGTGCGCGAACAAATGGCGGTGATGAATCCGGTAGAGGATGCCGCCCGGGAGGAGGATTATTTGCTGGCCGATTTACAAGAGGTGGATGCCGCGGGTCTGCCCATCGTCGGGAAAAAATTCGAAAATCAGTTTTTTCAATTGGGCAAAAACGGCGTAAATCAGGAGCTCTCGCAGCAATTGCTCGGGATCAAACCTGGAGAGACCCGCAGAATTACCATTGCCAGCCAACAGAATGACGACCCCGAAGAAAAGAAAATAGAACATTTCGAAGTCTCTGTAAAAGAGATCAAAAGTAAACAGCTGCCGGAATTAGATGATGAGCTGGCCAAAGACGCCGGCGAATTTGAAACGCTGGAAGAATTAAAAAATGATCTGAAAAACCGGCTCGAAAAGCAGGCACAACACGATGCCCGTCGTCAATTGAAACACAGGCTCATCGATGAGATTCTCAAAAAAAACCCATTCGATCTTCCCGAGGTCGTTATCGACAATTACCTGGATGCGCTGCTGGAAAATGCGAAACGAAACGCGCGAGAGGAATTTGACGAAGAGATGTTACGGCAGCGATACCGCCCCGACGCCGTTTGGAATTTAAAATGGGAATATGTGAAAGACAAACTAGTCGAGAAAGAAAATCTCACTCTATCTGAAGAGGATAAAAATCTCTACATTGCACGATTGGCAGAGGAGCGGGGAGTGCCGGCAGATAAAATCCGGCAATCATTAAAAAATCCGAACACCCGGAAACGATTTGAAAGCGATTTTCTGGAGATGAAAGTGCTCGATTTTTTGGAAAGCCATGCCAAAATTAAAGAGGTAAAATTGACCAGAAAAGACCTTGAAAAAACAAGAAAATTAGTCATGCCCTGAAAAAATAACCGCAATTATTCATCTTAAAAGAAAGAATTGATCAAAATGGGATTAGTACCAGTTGTAGTGGAGCAAACCGGACGGGGTGAAAGAGCCTACGACATTTTTTCGCGTCTCCTGAAAGAACGCATCATTTTTATCGGTACCGCCGTCGACGATACCGTGGCCAGCCTCAGTATCGCCCAGATGTTGTTTCTCGAAGCCGAAGATCCAGAAAAGGATATTTCGATTTACGTTAATTCGCCTGGCGGCCATGTAACGGCGGGCCTGGCCATTTACGATACCATGCAGCATGTGAAGCCGGATGTGGTGACTTACTGCATGGGGCAGGCTTCCAGCATGGGAGCCGTGATTTTGGCCGCCGGAGCCAAAGGCAAAAGATACGCCTTACCGCATGCCCGAATTATGATCCACCAACCCTGGGGCGGCGCTCAAGGCCAGGCTTCTGACATTGAAATTCACACCAAAGAAATTTTGACCATCCGCGAAAAACTGAATGAAATTTTGGCTTATCATACCGGACAGTCCATCGATAAAATATCCAAGGATACCGACCGCAACTTTTTCATGTCGGCGGAAGAATCCCGCAATTACGGCATAATCGATGAAGTGATCGACAGAAAAGGACTCACCAAAAAGATGACGAAAAATACCAAGAAGAAATAGGGAGACCTCAGTCTATTGAAAGAACGAGAAGCCAAAGAGCCAATCATCATTTGCTCATTTTGCGGTAAGAATTCCAATCAGGTTGAATGCATTGTTACCGGCCCCGATGTGTATATTTGCAACGAATGTATTAAAAGCGCTAGCGACATTATTCGGGATGATTTTCTTCGCCGGGGGAAAAGTCTGGAAAGCCGCGAATTTCTGCCCATCGAAATTAAAAAAGTCCTCGACGACTATGTGATCGGTCAGGATTTCGCAAAAAAGAATTTGGCGGTGGCTGTTTACAATCATTACAAAAGAATCAAATCGTACGATACATTCGATGAAGTTGAGATCGAAAAAAGCAACATTCTGCTCATCGGTCCCACCGGTACCGGCAAAACTCTGCTGGCACAAACTTTGGCGCGATTTTTACAGGTACCGTTCACCATTGCCGATGCCACCACCCTGACCGAAGCCGGCTACGTGGGCGAAGATGTGGAAAATATTTTAGTGCGTCTGCTGCAATCGGCGGATTATGACCTGGAAAAGGCAGAACGCGGCATCATCTACATCGATGAATTTGATAAAATTTCCCGAAAGGACGGCAATCCTTCCATCACCCGCGACGTTTCCGGAGAAGGCGTGCAGCAGGCTTTGTTAAAATTGTTGGAAGGCACCAGCGCCGCGGTACCGCCAAAAGGCGGCCGGAAACACCCCGAACAAAACTTGATCAACATCAACACCAAAAATATCCTGTTTATCTGTGGCGGCGCTTTTGTGGGGCTGGATAAAATTATCAAAGAGCGACTGGGGAAAAAGAATATCGGATTTGGAGCGGACGTTAAAAAGCAGCATGACAGAAATCTCGGAGATTTAATGCGGCATGTGGAACATGAGGATTTGCTCAAATTTGGTCTGATTCCGGAATTGATCGGCCGATTGCCTGTTCTGGCTGTTCTGGAAGAATTGAGCGAAGATGCGCTCATGGAGATTTTGCAAAAACCGAAAAATGCCCTCACCAAACAATACAAGCGGCTTTTAGAAATGGACGACGTGGAGTTGGAATTTCGGCCAGACGCCCTGCAAACCATCGTACAGATGTCCATGAAAAGAGGCACCGGCGCTCGCGCCTTACGCACCATCTTTGAAGATGTCATGCTAGATTTGATGTATGAGATTCCTTCACGTCGGGATATAGAACACTGCATTATTACAAAAGACTTTGTATTAAAGAAAGCTCAACCTGTTTTTACTTTTAAAGAAGTTAAAAAAAGCGCGTAATTTTAAGCGCGGAAATTGATTTTGAGTAGAGAATCTTCCTGATGGTTTTAATAATTCAATGGGGAGATTTTTTAGTTTAATGAGATGAGTAAATATGTATAAAGTTTATCGTGATGGCACGGAAATCGACATAAACGCCCGTCTGCCCATTTTGCCTCTGAAAGAAATCGTACTCTTCCCTTATATGATTTATCCGCTTTTGATCGGACGCGAGTCCTCGTTAAACGCCATTGAAGAATCCATGATTCTGGATAAACTCATTTTTTTAGCTGCCCAGAAAAATATCTCTCTGGAGCATCCGGAAAAAGAAGATTTGTACAAAGTGGGTGTAGTCGCCCGCATTCTGCAGGTGCTGAAACTTCCCAACGGTCTCATGAAGGTGCTGGTTGAAGGGCTGATCAAGGGCAAGATAAAACGTTTTCTGTCTGTGGATGACCATTTCCAGGCCCGCATCGAAATTTTCGAACAACCTGAAATTTCCACACCCGAGGTGAAAGCCAAAATGCGGCGGGTCGCTTCGTTGTTTAAAAAATACGTGCGCTTAAATCGCAACATTCCTGACGAAATTTTGTTGAGTGTGGAGCATGTGGAGCAGCCGCCTCGCTTTGCGGATTTTGTGGCGGCACATCTGCAAAGCAGTGTGGAAACCAAACAAAAAATTCTGGAAAAAACTTCAGTGGAATCGCAGTTGCTGGAGTTGATGAAAATCCTGGAATCGGAAATGGAAATTCTTGAGCTGGAGCGCGACCTGGAGGAAAAAGTCAAAGGCCGCATTCAAAAGTCCCAGCGCAATCTTTTCCTGCAGGAACAGATGCGCGCCATTCAGGAAGAACTGGGCGAGGACGGCGAAGTCAACGGCGAATTTGCTTATTTGAGTGAAAAGATCAACAAAGCGAAAATGACCCGGGAAGCCGAAGAAAAAGCGTTTGAGGAGCTGGAAAAATTTCGGCTGACGCCGCCTTTTTCTCCCGAAGCCACGGTGATTCGAAATTATCTCGATTGGCTGCTGACCGTGCCCTGGTACAAAAAAACCAAAGACAACCTCAATATCAACGAGGCCAGCAAAATTTTAGACGAAGACCATTTCGGTCTGGACAAACCAAAAGAGAGAATTCTGGAGCACCTGGCTGTGCTCAAACTGGCGAAAAATATGAAGGGCCCCATTCTTTGTTTTGTGGGACCGCCCGGGGTAGGCAAAACCTCCCTGGGCAAATCGGTGGCGCGCGCCATGGGACGCAATTTTGTGCGGATTTCCCTGGGCGGTGTGCGCGATGAAGCCGAGATTCGCGGCCATCGTCGAACTTACATCGGTTCCCTGCCGGGCAAAATCATTCAATCGTTGAAAAAGGCGAAAACCATCAATCCGGTATTTTTGCTGGACGAGGTGGATAAAATGAGCATGGATTTTCGCGGCGATCCTTCTTCTGCCTTGCTGGAAGTTCTGGACCCGGAGCAAAACAAAGCGTTTAACGACCACTACCTCGAAGTGGATTATGACCTGTCGAAAGTGCTGTTCATCACCACGGCGAATTTGCAGAATCAAATTCCGGAACCGCTGCAAGACCGCATGGAAATCATCAATTTGCCGGGGTATTTAGAGCATGAAAAATTTGAAATCGCACAAGGATTTTTAATTCCAAAACTGTTAAAGCAGCACGGGTTGAAAAGCCATCATCTGAATTTTCAAAAAAATGCCATTTATAAAATTATTCGGGAGTACACTCGCGAAGCCGGAGTTCGGAATTTGGAACGGGAGTTGTCGGCCATTTGCCGAAAAGTGGCGCGGCAAATCGTTCAAAGCGGTCAGCGGCAGGCGATTTCTGTTTCCGAAAAGAATATTGAATCCTATCTCGGAATTCCAAAATTCCCCGAGCGACATCGAATTCATGAAGACATGGTCGGTGCAGCGCTGGGTTTAGCCTGGACCAGTTACGGCGGCGATGTTTTACAAATCGAAGTCAATGTTTTGCAGGGCAAAGGCAATCTTGCGCTTACGGGAAAATTAGGCGACGTCATGCAGGAGTCGGCCAAAGCCGCCCTCTCTTATGCCCGGGCACAAGCTAAAAAATTATCCATAAAGGGCGAATTCTGGAAAAATAGCGATATTCACATTCATGTGCCGGAAGGCGCGACCCCCAAAGACGGCCCCTCTGCCGGCATCACCATTGCGGTGGCGCTGATTTCGGCGCTGGCCCGGAAAAAGGTGCGCAAAGACGTGGCGCTGACCGGAGAAATTACCCTCAGCGGCAACGTGCTCGCGGTGGGGGGGTTAAATGAAAAATTGCTGGCGGCGCAACGCTCCGGTTTTAAAACGGTGGTGATTCCTTTTGAGAATGAAAAAGATCTGGATGAAATCGCCCCGGAAGTGAAAAAAGGCCTGAACATTAAAACCATCAAACACATGGATGAAGTTTTGGACGAAGCCTTTGTCTAAAATCAGGAATCGGGCGCGAGATTTTATTTGCAGTCTACGTTTTGGCCTGGCACGGCGAGGCCGGTCCTGAGCTTTGTCAAAGGGGCACCTTCACGAAGAGATTTTTAATTCGCCCATTTCTCGAGTTTTCGTTCAAACAATAGTTGAGTTAGTTAAGAGATAAAATGCGGTTTTTGTTCATAATTGTTGCTGATAAAATAAAAGTTATCAAGATTCGTCTTTCTGGCTGTGGGCATTGTTCAGAGAATAACAGATTGAGAATGAATTTTCGAAAATCGACCCATGGCGGGCTGGAGTACAATTGTTACAACGGTCTTGATCTATCCTCCTCTACATTCATGAAATTTTCTAGAGTTTTCTGAAGTTAGAATGAAAGTGACTTCTGTTGAATTTGTTAAAAGTGTCGTACATTTGAATGAAATTCCAAAAGGAAATTTAAATGAGATTGCTTTTGCAGGTCGCTCAAATGTCGGAAAATCCAGCCTGATCAATTGTCTTTTAAATCGCAAAAAAGTGGCAAAAACCAGCGCCACGCCGGGCAAAACCCGGCAGCTAAATTATTTTAAGATAAACGATAAGATATATTTTGTGGATTTGCCTGGTTACGGTTTCGCTAAAGCTTCCAAACAGGAGCGGTCCTTCTGGCGGGATCTCATCGAGGCGTTCATCGGAAAAAGTCCAAATTTGAAAGGAGTGGTTTCGATTTTAGACAGCCGTATCGGCGTCACTGATTTAGATCGCGATCTGCATATCTGGTTGCGTAGCCTGCAAGTTCCTTTGATTCTGGTGGCCACTAAAACCGATAAATTATCGAGAAATCAATTGGCAAATCAGCTTTCAATCATGAAGCGACAGGTTGTGAGCAATCATGCAGCTGAGATCATCCCGTTTTCTGCGGTCAAAGGTACGGGCACAAAAGAAGTTTGGCAGGCAATTTTGAATTTAATGGAGTAGATGAAATGCGCACTCGACTATTTACGCCAGGACCAACGCAAATCCCGGAAAGGGTGCAGGTGGCCATGTCACAACCCATCATGCATCATCGCGGAACCGAATTTAAGCAGATTTTTCAGGAAGTCCTTTCCGACCTGAAATATTTTTTTCAGACCAGCGGGGAAGTGGTGGTGCTGACTTCTTCGGGTACGGGCGCCATGGAAGCGGGGTTGGCCAATCTGTTATGCCGGGGCGAGACTATTTTGACCGTGGCAGGCGGTAAATTCGGCGAAAGATGGGGTCAGATGGGAGCCGCTTTTGGAGCAAATACGCATACCATAGAAGTTCCCTGGGGTACAGCCGTCGATCCGCAGGAAATTCAGCGATTTTTACAGGCGCATCCGGAAACCGCCGTGGTTTGTGCCACCCACAGCGAAACCTCCACCGGCGTGGCCCACGATATCCGCGCCATTGCCGAAATCGTGCGTGCCCATTCAAAGGCGTTGCTGCTGGTGGACGCCATCACTTCGGCCGGGGTCATGCCGTTTAAAATGGATGAGTGGGGAATCGATGTGGCGGTGACCGGTTCGCAGAAAGGTCTCATGCTGCCGCCGGGATTGGCCGTGGTTGCTTACAATGATCGCGCCTGGAGGAAGATAAAGGGTTCCGATGTTCCCAAATTTTATTTTGATTTGACAAAAGAAAGCGCGGCGCTGAAAAACACGAACACCGCCTGGACGCCGGCGGTCAGCTTGGTCATGGGACTGGCGGAATCGCTGAAAATGATCCGCGAGCAAGGTCTGGAAAATGTCTGGGCTCGACATGCGCTGTTGGCCCGAGCCACTCGCAAAGGCGTGGTCGCGCTGGGGCTGGAGCTGTTTGCCCAATCTCCATCCAATTCCCTGACTTCGGTCAAGCTGCCAGGCAGCATCGAGGGCTTGGCATTTAACAAACATTTGCGGGAAAAGTACGGCGTCACGGTGGCAGGCGGCCAGGCTCAGTTAAAAGGTAAAATATTCCGAATTGCCCACATGGGGCATTACGATGAGCTGGATATGATCGCCCTGATCTCGGCCCTGGAAATGACGTTGGCGGATTTCAATTGGGAATTTAAGCCAGGTTGCGGGGTAACGACTGTTCAAAATGTTTTTTTAAATTCTAAAAATCAAAGTCAAAACACGGAGTAAAAGCCTTTCGCCATGTCAAATAAACGAATTTTGATTCTGGACAATGTCAACGAAATCTGTGCCGCGATTTTGACCCGCCAGGGCTTTGACGTGGAGGTGTGGCCGGAGGTCAGGACGGCAGAGCTGCTGCAGAAGATTCACCCGTTTCATGGGCTGATCGTGCGCAGCGCCACCCAAGTGACCGCTGAATTGCTGCAGAAGGCAGCTAATTTGCAGGTCGTTGGCCGAGCCGGTGTGGGACTGGATAACATCGATGTGGAAGCCGCCCGGCAAAAAAACGTTGCAGTGTTCAATGCGGCGGCAGCTAACACTCTTTCGGCAGCCGAGCACACCCTGGCTTTGATGCTGTCCCTGGCTCGCCAGATTCCGCAGGCGCAAATCTCCATGTTAAATGGTAAATGGGATCGCAAGGCCTATAAGGGAGTGGAGCTGTTTCAAAAAACGCTGGGAATCATCGGATTGGGCCGTATTGGCCAGGAGGTAGCCCGAAGAGCCCGGGCTTTTGAAATGCGCATCCTGGCGCACGATCCCTGGATCGAGTCCGAGGTGTTCAAAGCCTGTGGCGCCAGAAGTTGCACTTTAGAAGAGCTTTTGCACCAGAGTGATTTTGTGACCGTCCATGTGCCGCTGCTGCCCTCGACCCGGCATTTGCTCGGTCAGGAGCAGTTTGATATTTGTAAAAATTCTCTGCGATTGATCAACGTCGCGCGCGGCGGAATCGTGGATGAACAGGCTCTGTACCAGGCGCTGCGAGCCGGCAAAATCGCCGGCGCTGCCATGGATGTTTTTGAAACGGAGCCGCCGGTAGACAATCCGCTCATCGGTATGGATAAGGTCGTTGTCACGCCCCATTTAGGCGCGAGTACCCACGAAGGGCAAAGTCGGGTGGCAGAAGAAATCGCCAAACGCGTGGCGAATTTTTTGCTGAAAGGTGCGTGAGCGAATTTTGACGAACCAGGTCGGCAGCTGGTTGTTACAGCGCTGTACTCGATGACAGAAATAGTTAACTTTTTGCTGAACAAATTGTGACACTCGGTACCAGATCATTCATACTAACATTTTTAGATCAAAGGCAAGATGGTAAAAATTCTGATTGTAGAAGATGATCGCAACACCCTGTCGGGTCTGGTGGAAATTCTTTCGGAAGAAGGTTACGAGGTGGCGGGTGTTGAGAGCGCCAAAAAAGCGCTCAAGCACCTGAAAAAAGATGCCTTCGATATTTTGCTCACCGACCTGAAAATGGACGACATGAATGGCATGGAATTGTTCGAGCGCACTTTGCCCCTTGCCCCGGAAATGAAAACCATCGTCATGACGGCTTACAGCTCGGTGAAAGACGCGGTGGAAGCCATGAAAAAGGGCGTTTACGAGTATCTCACTAAACCGTTGGATCTGGATGAGTTGTTTATCATCATCGAAAAAGCCATCGGTGAACAGAACTTACAACGCGAAAATATTGAGCTCAAAAAGCAGGTCAAATCCACCTACAGTTTCGAGAATATCGTCGGTAACAGCAGCGCTTTGCAGCGGATTTTCACCACCATTGTGAAAGTCGCGAAAACCCATTCTACCGTGCTCATTCGTGGAGAAAGCGGCACTGGCAAAGAGCTGGTAGCCCGTGCCATTCATTACAACAGTCCGCGTATTAATCAGGCCCTGGTGGAAATTAGCTGCGCTTCCTTCCCGGAAACGTTGCTCGAAAGCGAACTATTTGGATATGAAAAAGGCGCCTTTACCGGCGCTGACGGCCGCAAAAAAGGCCGGTTTGAATTGGCGCAGGGCGGCACCATTTTTCTGGATGAAATCGGCGACATCTCAGAAAGCGTGCAAACGAAACTGTTGCGCGTGCTGCAGGAGCGCACGATTACGCGTTTGGGAGGCACCGAGACCATCAAAGTGGATGTCCGCGTCATCGCCGCCACCAACCGCGACCTGGAAGAGGCCATGAAGAGCGGTAAATTTCGGGAAGATCTTTATTACCGCCTAAACGTCATTCCCATCGTTCTGCCGCCGCTGAGGGAGCGCAAAGAAGATATTCCGCTGCTGTTGGAGCATTTTGTCAAGAAATACAGTATGGAAAATAAAAAGCCGCCACCCAGAATTTCAGAGGAGGCGTTGCAAATCTGCATGGATTACGACTGGCCCGGCAATGTGCGGGAACTGGAAAATGCCATGGAGAATGCCATCGTGTTAGGCGAAGGCGCCACTATTTTGCCGGAACATTTACCGTTTGGTATGTTTAAAAAAACCGAAAGCAGTCTGGACCTGGATTTTTTGAAGAATTCCGGCCACACGTATAAAGACAAAACCGAAGCCGCAGAAAAGTTGATTTTGTTGGACGCCATAGAAAAGTCCGGCGGAAACAAATCGGAAGCTGCCAAGATGCTCAACATCAGTTTGAGAACCATGCGCTACAAGATCAAAAAATATAAATTGTAGCACAAGGATTAGATTCTTTGTTCTCGATTTCTCAGAGATGGTCTCTGACTTTGTAATGATTCCAGATTTCGATATTTATAAGTTTAAATATTTTTGGTTAGAACTTTCGGTATTTTGATTTCGTCAAGTCCTAGCCGGACACCCTCCTAAATCTTCTCTCAACGGGAAGCTTGATTATTGTCCCCCTTAAGGGGGAATTAAAGGGGGTGTTCGTGCACGGTGCTGCGATGGCTTTGGTTTTTATGATTCAGCCATTCGCGCCGGGGACAAAGTCGCTGTGGTTTATTCATTGAGTTTCGGTTTAGAATTTTCGTTATTTTGTGTTCATCAAGTCCTTGCCGGACACCCTTCTAAATCTCCCCTCGAGGGGAGACTTTATATCCTTCAATATGGGAGGACTTGGTTTTGTCATCCTTGAGGGGGACTACAGGGGGCGAACACCATATCTGCGATAATTATTAATTGATAATTGCGCAAGTTATAGTATCCCTTCTGAACTTTTGCACTTTTTTGCAAGAAAATGGCTAAATGATGTGAAGCGAATGACACGACCCGTCATAAAGTCACCAGGTCATTTGCCTTTGGCGTCATTTTAGACAGCGGCAAAAATTCCCCCCTGTTAATGACAGCGAAGCTTAATGACTGCTGATAATCGCACCTTGGTTTGAACCACAACAAAGCAAGTCATTTAAACATTTGCGGCTTCGCCGCCCTGGGGATACGCGGTTACAAATGACTTTACAAAGATTCCCAGTTTAGATATTCATAAATTTCAAATATTTTTGGCTAATATTTACCTACCTAGTGATTGACCGAAAACAGCCATTACCTGTCTTTCCTGCATGTTTTAGCAGGAATCTCCTGCCTGAAATGAGGAGATTCCTGCACAAAAGATCGCAGGAATGACATTAAGAAACGAGTTTTCGGTCAATCACTACCTAATTTAAGCATACCACAACCAATAAACCCTGACAAGGTTTCAAACCTTGTCAGGGTTAAATTCCGGGTACCATTTTACTGAACAAATTCCGGTCTGAAAGTGGATATTTCATCTGTGCAATATTCTGCCTTGAAAGGTGAAAGATTTTGCATCTTTTTTGTAGTGCAAAATATAGGCACATAAAATGTGCATACATAAGTCATTAAATTACAGCATCATGAGAACACTACTTTGTAGGACATATTGTGGCCTGATTGTTGGCATGGGATTTGCCGAAGAATAAAACGTTGCAATGGGTATCAATTCCCAAAATATTCCTTTCATATCGAAAAAATTATTTCCTAAAAAATACAATAAATAAAAACAGGAGGGAGGTGAGAATTTTTAAGGTACCTTAGATGTTCGAATGGATGGTATTTAATAGGTACGTATGTCATTTTAATTCATTCACTTAATTAAACGGAGGAAGCGTAATATGCTTAAAAAAATCGCTTTAGTACTGTTGATGTTCGTTGTTCCTTTTGCAGTTTATGGAGCAGGAACAGCAAAATTTGTCGGGAAAGTGACCGACCGGGAAACCGGTGATCCTTTACCCGGCGCAAACGTAGTCATCGTAGGTACCACACTCGGTGCTGCGACAGATGTGAACGGCGAATATTTTATTTTAAACATTCCGCCAGGTACCTATGAAATTCAAGCCAGCTTCATAGGTTATAATAATTTAACTATTCAAAATGTGCGAGCGGTTGCGGATTTAACCGAAGATATCAATTTCGAGCTGGTGCCCGAGGCTTTGACCGGCGAAGAATTGGTGATCATCGCTGAGCGGCCGGTGTTTGAAAAAGGCGCCACTAACACCATTCGCGTGGTGGACTCCGAGCAGCTCAGCCAACTGCCCATTCGCGGCGCCACGCAGGCTGTTTCCATTCAAGCCGGCGTGGTGGTTGCGGAAGGCAGCGGCGGCGTGGATGATAATCCCATCGTGAACATTCGCGGCGGCCGCGGCAACGAAACCGCTTACTATGTGGACGGCGTGCTGCAAAACGACCTGTTGTTTGGTACTCAGTCCGGCCAGATCAGTAACGAAGCCATCGAGCAGGTTTCCATGCAGGTGGGCGGTTTTGAAGCCAAGTATGGTCAGGCTCAGAGCGGCGTCATCAACATCACCACCAAATCCGGCGCTTCCAACTACGCCTTCGGCGCGGAAGGCATCACCAGCGAGGCTACCGACGATTATGGCTACAACATCTTCAACTTTTCTTTAAGCGGCCCGATTCTGCCCGGCTCCAGCAAGCACACCTTTTTTGCGCTGGTGGAAAGAAACGATTTTGAAGACGGCAATCCCAAAGCCATCAATCTCAAAATTCCCACCGCCGGTATTGACAGCCCGACTTTGCCGAACAATGCCTCTGACTTATGGCGCTGGACCGCGAAAACCAACCATTCCTTTGGTGATTTTCGTGTGCAATTAACCTCGAGTGGATCTATGCGCGATGCCATGGGGTATGTTCATTCTTATGCCAAGAATAATTCTGAGCACAACAGTCAGTTTAATGACGACAACTTTGGCTACAGCGCCAGAATAACCCACACCCTCAATCAAAGTACGTTCTGGAATTTGAACGCCACTTATCGATTGACCAAGTGGGAACAAGGCGACGGCGTTTTCTTCGACAATCTGGAAGCGTACGGCGATACCCTTGCGAATCCGATTTTATTGGAACGGGGCGTTAGCCAGGGCGAACGACCGGGACGAGACGACAACGGTGTCTTTTTTGAGAATGGTCGTGTAAATAATTTTTATCGTAAATATGAAATTTTGAATCGCGGCATTCATTTCGACATCACTTCCCAGGTGGGCAAACATCTGTTCGAATTTGGCGCCGGCTTCAACAAAAACAGAATCAACTACTTCGCCATCAGTCCTTCACGTCTGGCCGTGGGAATTCGAGATAATCCCAACACCACCGCCAACGAAGCGGATGTGAACAAAGACGGTGTGGTCGATGCCAAAGATCGGGAAGATCGCTATCTGCGCCAGAACGTGTTCAACACGCATTACGGCTTCAAACCCACCGGAGAAAAAGACAACAGCACCGCCCGGGAACCGGAAGAAGCTTACGTTTACCTGCAGGACAAGATCGAGCTCGGTGACCTGGTTCTGAATCTCGGCTTGCGCTTCGATTATTTCGACGCCAAAGGCGAAAAACTGCGCGACCGTGAAAACCCATTTAAAAACGGCGACAGTCAAAAATTCGACGATGCCGATTTTCTGCCCACCGATGCAGAATACGATCTCGTACCGCGCATCGGCATTGGCTTTCCGGTGAGCGAAAACACCATCTTTCACGCGCAGTACGGTAAGTTCATTCAACGACCGCGATTGATCGATCTCTACTGGTCCAGAAACCGTTACGATCGACTGTTAGTGGACAACAACTTCACCATTCTGGCAGGCGATCTGGAAAGCGAAGAAACCATCCAATATGAAGCCGGCGTGCGGAAGACCGTCGGGGACAATATTGCACTCGATGTCACCGCTTTCTACAAAGACGTCAAAGGCCTGGTGAACACCCAGCAAGTGAAGTTCTTCCGCGGCATACAGCAGGAAATTTACATGACCCCGACCAACACCGACTTTGGCACCATTCGTGGTCTGGCTTTTAAGTTTGACCTGCGCCGCACCAATTACATTGCCATGTCATTTGATTACACCTTCAGTCTGGCTGAAGGAACGGGGTCCTCGCAATCATCCAGTTTTGTGGCGGCATTCCGAAACGACGACGGCGATACGCCCAAAGCCATTGCCCCGCTGAATTTCGATCAGCGCCACACCCTGGTGGGGAATATCGATATCCGTATCCCACGCGGCGAAGGCGGCATTCTGGAAAGAACCGGCGCCAATCTGTTGATTTCTTACAACAGCGGCCGGCCCTATACACCCCTCGAAACTCAGGACGTTCTGGCCAGCAGCACCAACTTCGGGGATACGCGCGGCTATGTGAATTCCGCCACCGGCCCGGGGGCTTTCAGACTGGATTTAAAAATCGACAAATCTTTTGACGTGGGTCGCTTGAATCTGCAGCCGTATTTGTGGGTTCTGAATCTGACGGACGAACAAAACGTCAATACGGTCTTTCGTTCCACCGGCGATGAGTTCTCTACCGGTTTTCTTGAGACGCCCGCCGGTAAGAATGCCATCAAAGGGGCTAAAGATCCGGATGCGTTCGTTTCCGACTATAAAGCGTTTGAGCGCAATCCCACCCGTTTTGGTATTCCACGTCAAATCCGTCTGGGTTTGAAAGTTAACTTTAGATAAAAGGTGAATGTGAAAATAAAAAAGGAGAGTAGGTATGTTTAAAAAAGGAAACCTGATGTTTCTCCTGATACTTGTGAGTTTCGTCATGGCATCCATTGCCATTGGCGGAAGAAGCACAGATCAGTCAAGCAAAAGACCCTACCGGTCAAATGTCATTGGAGATGTGAAATATCTCCAGGTGAACAATTTGAGTATTCCATTTGGAAATAACGGTATTATTTCCGATGTGGGGGACGGCCTGCCCGGCCCGTTGCACGGCTCTTATGCCGAGTTTCCAGCCGGCTCAGATATTCACTTTATTTTCTCAAGTGGTTTCTGGGTCAGCGGTTTCATCGATGGTGAGCTCTGGGCCTCGGGTGTGGCTTCGGCTTCCCGTGTTCAGGACTACATCGAAGGCAACGTGGGCACCGACCGCGGCGCACCGGAAAACAAAATCTATGTGGTGACTTCACAGGATGGCCCGGGCTCGGCTGCTTACGTCGATTGGGCCACTGCCGTGGCCAACGGCGCCGATTTTGTGGATAACAACGGCGACGGCGCCTACGATCCCAACGTGGACGCACCGGATTTACTCGGCGATCAAATGCTCTGGTTTGTCGTCAACGATGGCGCCCCCACGGGCAACCGCCGCTGGGCCGGCTCCCAAATCGTAGGTATGGAAGTTCAGGTAACCGCCTGGGCCTTTGCTCGCGGCGGCGCACTGGGTAACATTGCGTTTATTCGTTTTCGTTTAGTGAACAAAGGCACCAAAACCATCGAAGACATGTACTTTACTTCCTGGCACGATCCCGATTTAGGCGAATACACCGACGATTTGGTGGGCTGTGATGTGGCATTGAGCGCAGGCTTTACCTACAATGAAGGCTCCGATGGCGACTACGGCGATGCCCCGCCCGCCTTTTTGGTGGACTTTTTCCAGGGCCCGCTGGTGGTATCCCCCGGCGATACCGCCTTTGTGGTTCGAGGTCCCAATTTGGGAGTTGAAGAAGTGCTCGACCACAAAACCCTCGGTATGTCTTCCTTTACACAGTACATTCAAAGTGATCCGACACTGGGCGATCCCGATACCCAGCAGGAAGCCCGCAACTACATGACGGGTTTGACCCAGAAGGGTGAAGTATTTGATCCGCTCACCCGCGGCGTCGGCGGTTCCGCAGACGACGATCCCAATTTCTGGTATTCCGGTGATCCGGAAACCGGTCAGGGATGGCTGCAAAGCGGCGGCGACGATCAGCGCATGCTGCTGAACACCGGTCCTTTCCGCATGGACCCGGGCGATGAACACGATATCGTGACCGCTTTTGTAGTCGGCCAGGGTAATGGCCCACTCAATAGCGTGACCGTGGCCAAAGGCGTGGACGCCCTTGCCCAATCCATCTTTGACTTCAACTTCGACGTGGCAGGCCCTCCGCCGGCTCCGAAAGTAGAATCCATTGTAACCCAGAATGAAGACGGCGATTATGTCGTGGAATTGTTCTGGGAAGCCTCTCATATCGTGCGCGACCGACAGCAAAAAGCCGGCGCAGATCAACGATTTGAAGGATTCGTTGTAAAGCAATTTCGTTCGAACTCAACTGGCGAGACCGAAGGCGGCAAAGAAAACGCCAGGGTTATCGCACGCTTTGACGTGAACAACGAATTGGGTGATATCTATGTCGACACCGATCAGGGCCGGGTGCTGTCTTTTCCATCCCTGAACAATCTCGATGCGGAGACTTTTGCCGCTGGCGAAGGCATCATTTTACGGGTGCCGGTCGATAAAGATGTTTTCACCGGTGAAGCTTTCAAATTAGGAACGCCTTATTACTTCGGTGTAATCGCTTACAATGTCAACCGCGATCCTCTGAGCATTGAAGCCTTACGACCAAATGAAAACACACCGGCCACGGAGGACTGGGTAGCGCCAGCTCCAAGCTCTATTCTGGCCAATTCACTTTCCGTGGGCCTGAATTTCATTGAGGTGATTCCTGGAGAAACCGAAGCGCTTACCTATACTTTCGGTAACGCAGCAGCCCATGACGGCGGCAGCGACGGCACCGTTACTTGGGACGTGATTAAACCGCAGGATGTCACCGGACATGATTATGAAGTGACCTTTGCGGTGGAAACCGACACCAACAGCGCCAACGTGGGTGAAACTTACTGGACCTTAACCGACAAGACCAGCGGTCAGGCTGTCATGGACAAAGTGTTCAACCAGAGCGGCACCGGTTTTCCGGTGGTGGAAGGTATTCAGGTCAGCGTTTTCAGTCCTCCTGCAGGAATCAGAACCGTCGATCGCTCCGTGGGTCCGGAAGATGGCGGCCCGGGCGGCGAGCGTTGGGTCTCCGGTGTGAACTGGGGTGGCGCCTGGATGTTTGGCGGTCTGGATGAAGGGCGATTCTTCTTCGGCAGCACCCTAACGCCTGAAGAGTTGGTAACAGTCGATCTGCGATTTACCAGTAACCCCACCATGTCAGAGGACAACGGCTGGTCCCGTGCGTATGTATATCGCCGCGACCAGGGCTATGCCATTCAGGCCCAACTTGGATGGATTCCTATGCAGGCATTCGATATCTCCACCGATCCAGACAATCCCCGGCAATTGAATATCTGCTTTAATGAAGATGCCCGCGCCGGTGTGGGGTATGCCGACTTGATTTGGAATCCCATGGATCCGAGCGGTGGCGACAACAGTCTGGGTAACCGCGAATACATTTGGGTGATGAAGAGCGACTACGACCCGGATGGCGGTATCTACGATGACGACAATTGGGGCCCGGCCGCGGATGTTTTATATGCCTGGTGGCCAGTAAAAAGGGGCAGCCGTCCGTATCAATTGTCGGATTTCTGGGTACGGATTGCTCCCAACTTTCCCAATACGCCCGATGACAAATTCTCCTTCAGCACGGCGGACGTGGCTCCATCTGAGGCCAATTCGTTGTCTCTGAAGAGACAAAACTTTAAAATCGCTAACGTTTTTCCCAATCCGTATTTAGCGAACAATCCTTTGGAATCACCGCGATTCGAAGAAAAACAGTTCGTGACTTTCACGCATCTGTCGAACAACGTCCGGATTCGGATTTACACCATTTCCGGCAAACTGGTTCGCACTCTCGAAAAGAATGACGAGTCGCCGTTCTTGAGATGGGATTTACAGAACGAATCGGCGTTGAAAGTGGCCTCCGGTGTGTACATCGCACATATCGAAGCGAAAGACATCGGGGTACAAAAAATCCTCAAGCTCGCTGTGATCCAAAGAGAGAGCAGATTGCAAAGATTCTAATGAATGAATTTGATCGCACGCGGAAGAGACCTTGCCAGAATCTTCCCGATGATCAATCTTTGCTGAATAACTGAATTAAAAATAAGGAGCATGAAATTATGAAATACATAAAAGTCATAGCAATAGGATTTGTAACTCTCCTATGCATGTGCTCTTTCCTGTTCGCTGGCAACGAAGCACGAATTGGGACAACAGGAGCGGAACAACTGAACATTCCTGTTGGAGCACAAAGTATTGCAACTGCGGGAGCGTTTATTTCAACTTTAACGGGCGTGGAGTCCATCTACTGGAATCCCGCTGGTCTGGATAGGTTAGGCAAGTCGCAGGCCATGGTCAGCTACATGAACTACATTGCTGACATCAACATGACTTACATTGCCATTTCCGGTTCCATGGGCGATCTGGGTAGCGTGGCGTTGAGTATCAAAACGCTGGATGTCGGCGACATCGCGGAAACCGATGTCACCAATCCGGATGGTACGGGCGCAACCTTCTCCCCGAGTTTTCTGGTAGCCGGTCTCACCTATTCTAAAACCCTGACCGACCGCATCAGCGGTGGGGCTACCGTCAAGTTCATTCACGAAGGCATTATGGATTTGGGCGCCAACGGTTTTGCCATTGATTTTGGTTCTCAGTACCATTTCACCAACAACCTGACGCTCGGCGTCACCTTGAAGAATATCGGCTCCAATATGCGCTTTAGCGGCGGTGATTTGGAGCAAAAGGCTGATATTGCGGGCGCCAATCCAACTTCGGACCAGGGCTTTTTCGAAGCCGTCACCGAAAAATTCAGCATTCCCAGTACCTTTCAGTTCGGCGCTTCCTACCGATATGATATTGGCAGCAACAACGCCTTAACATTCGCAGGAACGTTTGTTAACGCCAACGAAGCTGAAAACAATTTCCGTTTCGGAGTCGAGTACAATCTCAATGATTTACTCTACGTCCGCGGCGGATATGATGTGGCTACTGAGAATACCGATGAGTCTCTTTTCGGATTTGCGTTCGGTGCGGGACTTAATTATGATATTGGTGGAATGAATCTGCAGTTTGATTATGCTTACAGAGACGTGGACGTCTTTGATACCAACCATGTTTTCACCGTAAAATTTGGTCTGGGCAAGTAGCGATTCCAACCAATCTGATTAATCGGTTCTAGAAAAAAGGTTAGCTGTGCCTCCGGCATGGCTAACCTTTTTTTGTTTATGCACAACGAAAAAACCTGCGAGCTCGTTTGTGATTTTTTCAGCCCGGCGGAAAACAGAGTTTGCCAGACTTTTCTGTTTCAGGGTTGTACCTGGAATGACATCAATTCGACGTGTTGTGATGAAATGCCCTGAGAATGCATTTACCCTGAATTATTCCTAAAAAAGAGAGCGAACGGGTTGGGTGTTCAGCCTTTAGGCTGCCAGAACACGCTGAAGCGTGAACACCGAACGGGCTCTTCAAAACGCAGTTTTTAGATTTTGAGCGTAAAATCCTGGTTTGTGAATAGTCCAGGTTAAGAAACTCTGTTTCTTTTTTCTAAATCGGTCATTCGAAACAGAGTGTTTCCACACTTGCGTTCCCAAATAGAAATTTTGGAACGAGAACGCGGTGGATTTTCTGTACAAATATGGTAGAAATTGCGTATTTAATCCTTCAGCTGACGCTAAAACGCAGGGCGGGAAATGACCTCAATCCTAATGTAACTGGGATTTTACACTTCCTGAAAAAATCATTTGATAATGTTCGTGAAATTTTCTATAATCAAAATGGGATTCTTAAACAGTTCCAAAAACAAATCAAGCGTGTTTGGTGATAAAATATCTTTATCCATGAGAATTATTGAGGAGTCAAACGATGAATAAATTTGGCTGCTATTTTACGCTGGTTATTTATGTTCTTGCCAGCGGCACGATGGCCTTGAGCAAACCAATAAAACTAAATATTGATTACGCCAGATTTAAACTGGACTCTGACAGCCATTATCTTGAAATTTATTATTCCATCAAAAGGTCGGATCTCACCTTTGTGAAAACCGCCGATGAAAAATTTCTGGCCGAGGCCTATGTACGGTTTAAAATATATCAGGGCGACTCTTTGTGGTTGAACCAGGCCTGGAAAGTCCCCAGTACCATCGCCGATACGTCTAATATGCAGAGCAGTCAGAACATCGTCGATATCATTCGTTATGAGATCAAGCCGGGGAGCTATCATTTGCAGGCCTTTGTGCAGGATCTCCAGGAGACCTCCAAAGTGGACAGCGTGGAGCTGCCAATTGAAATTCAAGCGACGCCCGATATCGAGGTGCAGCTCAGCGACATTCAACTGGCGACTTCCATAAGAAAGATCAAAAAGGACCCCAATAATGTTTTTTACAAAAACACCCTGGAGGTGGTACCCAATCCGAGTACCCTTTTTGGCGCAGGGGTACCCATGCTGTTTTATTATGTTGAGGGATACAATCTGCAATCTGTATTGAATATGAAACGTTATCAAACCTATTGCTACATTTCGGAAACCGAAAATGATACGGCCCATGCTCGGCTTTCGCGCAAGCAAATTAAGAAAATTGTCGGAAATACCAGTGTGGAAATCGGCGCCATTAATATCAGCTCCCTGCCATCGGGCAGTTACTATTTTAATTTTGCCATTCTGGATATGCAGAATCAGCAGCAGGCCGGTTCGTCCAAAAAAATGTTTGTGTACAATCCGGCGGTGGACGCTAAACAGCTTGTACAAGTTGAGCTCGACAGTGCCCTCGCCCGCAGTCCCCTCTCGAAAATGCCAGACAAAGCTTTAGAGCAAGAGTTTGAATATATCAAATACATCTGTTCCAAAGAGGCCAAAGAATATTTTAGTCAATTGGACTCGCCGGAAGCAAAACGGAGATTCTTGTTCCAGTTTTGGCTGCGACGCGACAGCGATCGCCAAACCTTCGTAAATGAATTCCGGCAGGAATATCTGAAAAGAGTGGCTGTAGCCAACCAGAAATTTAAAACGCTGGGCCGAGAAGGCTGGCACACGGATATGGGACGGGTTTATATTCTCTACGGCGAACCGGACAATCGTCAGTGGTTTCGAAGCACCTCAAATACCAAACCTTACGAAATCTGGAACTATTTTAATATCGAAGGGGGCGTGGATTTCATCTTTGTGGATCTGTCGGGCTTTAAACAATTCCGATTGATTCATTCCAATAAAATCGGCGAAGTGAAAAACGAAAATTGGCAGTTGGCGATTAAGGAGCACGTCAATTAGCTGTTGATCGAAAATGCGTGTCTTCACCCTGAACGGAAAGCCTGTGTGAAAACACATAAATCCTCGACGCGGTTTTTGCGTAGGAATCTTTTTAGTTTAGACGTAAATGGCTGTTTATTGCAAAGATTCTTCCAGATTGACATGAAGAGGGTAGGACGGATTTGAATAGCAAATCAATTGTACTTTTCACACCGTTTGGGAGTCGAATCCTGAGTTGAAGACAACAGATTATCATCACCCTTTTGAATACGCTCAGGGGGGAAGAATTACGGACTGTTCGATCAGGCCCTATTCATCTCAAAGTTTCGTCCGGTGCATGTACAGTCTTTTATCGGGCTCTAAATAAGCAAATCGTCTTTTAAATTCCCCGAACGGGATGATCAATTTTAAGGCCGGATATTCTTCCAAGAACTTATTTCTGTTGGGCCCTTTGATGCCACGGCCATTCCAGGTGGTGTACCAGGTATGCCGGCCGCCGTCCTGCCATCTTTCCCGTTCGATGATAGTGGCGGCATTGGCCCATAAATCCCACGCGTTGCTCATGGTAAAGACGGTGTCGTCGATGGTTCGCTGGAAAACTTCCACGCCGTTGATGACCTGTCAGTAAATCACTGCCACGGGCACGTCACCGAAATAATCGTTGACCAGCTCGCGCGTGTCCATTTCGCTCAGTAGGTAAGACTTGGCCCACACGCCGTCGAACACCACCACTACCTCCCAGTCGTCCGGAACATTTTTCACGCTGTCGGTGGTGATAAATTGCGGCGTATCTATGGGTTTGATCTTATCGAATTCAAAAAAGCTACATTTTCTGAAGCCGTCGATCACTTCCACCACTCTCGGCGGTTTGCCGTCGCATTTTGAGTCGCTCATTTGATCCAGTATCCCGAACTGAACAGGTGATTGAAATTTGGCTTGTTTTTCACACGAACACAGAGACAGCGTAAAAAAGGATAAAATTAAAAATAAACGTGTTTTCATGAAAATAATTCCTGCCATTTTAATGTTTGATGGCCAGCCCCAGCGTGATGCTCTGACCGGCGGGCATTCTTTTCCCACTGAGGGTTTTCAAATAGCTGGCCTCCGCCCAGAACATTCGAAAGAGCTTTTTCCCCGCACTCAGACCCAGATCCACAAACTCCTGGTCGTTTATGACATACGGCCCTTTGCCGATATCATTGCGATAAAAATTGGGCCAGTCGCCGTTACCTAAACTTTTTACCAGGTTTAATGACACGGCCAGAAAAGTGTGATTTTTTAAGGAATAACCCGCCTGTAGAAACAAGGGGATTTCATCTGAAAATAACTTTGACCGCAATCGGATTCCACTCTCCAATTCAAGCCAGATTGGAATCGTTTTAAACGCATATCCGAACTGTGGCGTGAGGGCGAATACCACCGCGCCGTTTCCCAAGGCCGGCGTATTATCGAAGAAATCCAGATCTTCTGGTTCGATGTTGAGTGCGCCGAGATTGTTTTGATAGGTCGGAATCAAGGCGGTCAACTTCAAAGAGAAAATCAGGGGTTTATCGATTAGGTTGATTTTCGCGCCGCCGGTAAAACTGACCAGTCCCTGGTTTTTTTGAACGATGTCCGGATTGGCGCCTTTGCTGAACTGCCATTTATTTTGCAAGGTTGCTCCGTACAGACCCACGATAATATCGACTCGCGGGGAGATCCCCACTTCCGTGTAAAAACTGAAGCCTTGCGATTTAAAGGTGCCCTGTTTGAACACCCCTCCAAGCGCCCCCATAAATTCCGAATGAATGTTCGGGAGTTTTTGACCGTGCACGTTAAAAGTGCTGGAGTTGCTGAAATTCAGTACGGAAAATTTAGCATAAAAATGTCCTTTTCCTTGCGTCCAGCCGCCGCTGAAGCCTCGATTTGTGCACAACAAGACGAAGAACAACAGCAAGAGAATGGTGTGTGTTCTTTTGCGATTCATATAAGGGAGTATTGTCATTATTCATTTTTAACATAACTTGGATTGATTTTATTTCTGCCAGTGAAAAATAATCGATAATCGTTGACCAGAATTGAATTGTCCTCAAAATGAGAATTTGATTTTACTTGTTTATTAGGTTAAATTTCTTAAATTACCTTTTACTTTTACGGGCTTTTGAGCCTCCAACTTGACGCAATTTAAAAACAAGCGACCGTTGTATCATCCTTAAAAACTGCTGAGGATTCAGATTGCACAAACCTAAAAAAATGTCTCCGCGTGTGGATCAAATCAAACCGTCTGGCATTCGTGAAATATTTGACCTGGCCTGCAACAATCCCCAGGGCATCGACCTGTCCATCGGCGAACCCGATTTTGACATTCCCGACCTTATCAAGCAAGAGGGAATTTACTGGATAAACCAGGGCTTTAATCATTATGTGTCCACCAAAGGCATTGAAGAGCTGCGGGAGGCACTGCGGGTGCATTTGAATGCACGCAGGATTCATTTTGATGATTTGCTGGTCACGGCCGGCGCCACCGGCGCGTACTATCTGGCGGTATTGTCGCTTGTGGGACCGGGAGACGAGGTGCTGATCACGGATCCGTATTTTGTGGCGTACGCCAATGTCGTGATCATGTGCGGCGGCACCCCCAAATTGATAAACACCTACCCGGATTTTAGACTGCGCGCCGAAGAGATCGAACCGCTGATCAGCGAACGCACGCGGGCGCTGGTCATCAACCATCCCAACAATCCCACCGGCATGACCTACAGCCTGGAAGAGTTGCAGATGGTGAAACAGATAGCGGATGATTATGGTCTGCAAGTGATTTCCGACGAAATTTATGACCAGTTTGTGTACGGAGAGGGTGATTTCGTAAGCATGGGAAACGTGGCCGAGGATGCTGTGGTCATCAGCGGTTTCTCGAAAAGTGCCGGCATGACGGGCTGGCGATTGGGTTACGTTTCCGGCCCTAAAAGAGTCATCGACGCCATGGCAACCTTTCAGCAGTATTCTTATGTTTGCGCCAATTCCATTGCCCAGAAAGCCGCGGTCAGGTCGCTGAAACATGATATCAAGCCTTATGTGGAGCTATATCACCGCCGTATGCAGCGGGTTTATGAAGGCCTGAAAGAACGGTTTCAAATCGTCAAGCCCGGCGGCGCTTTTTTTCTGTTTCCCCGTGCCCCCGGCGATTCTGCAGATGACTTTGTAAAAAAAGCCATTGAAAAGAATGTGTACATTATTCCCGGCAAGGTGTTTTCACAAAGGAATACCCACTTTCGACTTTCCTTTGCGGCGGATGAGCAGAAACTAAAAAATGCCGTGGACATCTTGAATCGATTGGCCGAAGATACCTGACCAGTGGGTGGTCATGGTTTTGAATTTTAAATACATGATGAAAGTAAAATGTCTCTAAAAAGCGAATTGCTTTCCATTCTTCTCAGTGCGCTGTTAGGATTGATCTATACCGTTTTCTTTGTGGATAAAAATCTCATTCTGCTGGTTATTTTTGGATTGCAGATTTTACGCAGTGGCCTGGCCATAAAGCGGAATTCACCGTCAGATTGATTTGCGTCGCCTGACAATTTTTTTCAAGTTGTAGAATTTCCAGGGAAAGCTGGCAATAGCAGAAGATGTTTTCTGCCCTCAGGTGTCATTCAACGGCTGCTGGCATTAATTTTCGCTTGTATTATATAATTTAATCTGTTATATTTGGGGTATTAAAATCCTAACGTACCTTCCTGAAAATTAACATCTAACTGCCGATTGATGAATGGTATTGCCATCCTCCATTGGCACTTCAAGCAGGGGTTAGGCTTGAATTCGCAACGCTCACTGGATAAGATGGATTGACCATTGGTTGGCGGACAACAAGGTACCTATGAAAATACGGAATCGCATCTGACAAAATAATTTCAAGAACGGACCAATTGAGTAAAGATGATGAAGTGAAAGCAGGCTCCTTTTCAGGTGCGGCTGGCGACAAGATGAAACAAACAGATTCATGAAGCTATCGGGCGTATACCTTCCCGTAACGACGCCATTTATGGATGAAAATGTCGCTGCGGATAAATTCATTGCCAATATTGAGAAATTCGAGCAATATGATTTGAGTGGATACGTGATCTTTGGCTCCACTGGCGAGGCGGCTCACCTCACGGATGAGGAAAAACTCGCCCTTTTGACGGAATTGCGCAAAAACAGTTCTACCCGAAAGCAGCTTATTGCCGGTACCGGCTTGGCTTCTACGCACGAAACGATTAATTTTACGCGGAAAGTTGCCGATATTGGAGTGGACTATGCGTTAGTGGTCACGCCGAATTATTACCAAAATCAGGCCGCTGAAGAAGGAATGAAGCGTCATTATCTGGAAGTCGCCGATAACAGCCCCATTCCGATCTTGCTCTATAATGTGCCGATGTTTACCGCCGTCGATCTGTCTGCCGATTTGATAGAGTCGTTGTCAGCCCATTCAAATATTATTGGAATAAAAGACAGCACCGATAAGTTTTCGAAAATTACGGAAATCATCGCATTACAGAACCGCTCTTTTGCCATTCTCATCGGCAGTATACTGCATTCTTTCATGGGTTATTTTCTGGGCGTGCAGGGAGCGGTGTTAGCGATGGCGAATATCGTTCCGCAGCACTGTGTGCAACTTTACCAGCATAGCCTGAACAAATCGTTTGACGAAGCGCGGTCACGGTATTTAGAAGTGATCGCTTTGCAAAAAAAAATCGTGGCGCCTTTTGGCATTGCTGGCGTTAAAGCGGCCCTGGATGTGTTGGGTTTTTTCGGAGGTCATCCTCGGTTGCCGTTACGGCCGTTGGATGGCGAACAAATGGAGTGCATCAAATCTGAATTAACAGCCTTTAAATTAACATAGTAATATTCAATTTTATTAATCTAATTTAATTATGGATATGATAAAAATTATCGACAAGTCGAATGAAAACGTAGCCATTTTTACTCTGGAGGGAAAGCTAACCGGACTGGAGGGACGGGGGGTGATTCAGGATAGAGTTCGGGACACCATAAAAAAGAAACTGCACAACGTGATTCTGGATCTCTCCAAAGTCACCTGGATCGACAGCACTGGCTTGGGCGAGCTCATCGCTTCGCTTTCTTCCATCAAAAAAGTGGATGGTAATTTAGTATTAACCAATCTGCAGGCACCCGTTCAAAGCCTTTTAAAAATGACCAACCTGGATCAAATATTTGAAACGTATGAGGATATTGAGCAGGCGCTTTCAAAGATAACAGTATAAAATTTATTGAGAAATGGTCACGACCATAATTATCAGCGGCAATAAATACGTTACTGCTTTGGCCTCAATATACCTATCCTCCCTCGCAAAATTTGTGATGAATTATTATTATGCAAATCTATTCATTGGCTGATATATTATTTTGTCTGTCACTAAAAGTTCAAATGTGGATACGGAACAGAATTATTTTTGCTTACGGTTCAACGCGTTATTATCTTGAGAATTCACCTGTTTCCCGTGTAAATAATGGATTCTAAAAACGGAAACATAAAATCATAAATGAGGTCACAGAAACCAAATAGCGCATTAAATATTCCCATGAAATTAATTGCATTGTCTAATAATGATAGTTATATTCTCCCAATTTTTATTGCTTTGAGTATTAATTATGACATACATTCATATTGAAAATAGGATTACTGTAAATGAATTCTGAGCGATTTACAATATGGGCTAGGGTGTTTGCTTTAATCGGCTTATTGTATTTATTTATATTGAGCATATCGCTGATGGGATCTGCTTTTAAATTGTTTGGAAAAGGATTTGCCGAGCAACTTATAGCAACCACTTCGAATCCTTATGTTGGTCTTCTAATTGGACTTTTAGCTACCAGTGTTATCCAAAGCTCATCGACCACTACTTCGCTTGTTGTCGGCTTGGTGGGAGCTGGGGCGCTTAACATCGCCAATGCGATTCCCATCATAATGGGTAGTAATATAGGGACCAGTATAACAAACACAATTGTTTCAATGGGACATGTCACACGCAGCAATGAATTCAGACGAGCTTTTGCCGGTTCGACGGTGCATGATTTTTTTAATTTATTAGCGGTGGTGATTTTCTTTCCATTGCAACTTGCTACAAATTTTTTAGGCCATATTTCTGAATATCTTGCCGGCATATTTCAAGCATTTGGCGGTTTAAAAACTGTCAGCCCGATTAAATTAATTACCAAACCGGCCATCGCGGTTATTGAAACATTAACTGGTAATTCTGGAACGGTCATTTTAATTATATCTTTGGTGTTTTTGTTTTTCTCTTTGCGATATTTGACAGTGGTGTTAAAGGGACTGGTTTTAGGCCGCTTAGAAGCCTTATTTGATGAATATATTTTTAAGACAGCCATACGAGGATTTGTATTTGGAATTATCATGACAGTTCTGGTTCAAAGCAGCTCCATAACCACTTCGATTGCGATCCCCCTAATTGGTGCCGGAATTCTCACACTTGAACAGATATTTCCATACACTCTTGGTGCGAATATTGGCACAACCATTACTGCTATGTTAGCGTCTTTAGCAACAGGGCAAATAGCCGCAGTGACGGTCGCATTCGCTCATTTGATGTTTAATGTATTTGGAGTCGTATTGATTTACCCGTTGAAACGAATACCGATTTATTTAGCTGTGAAATTGGCTGATTTGGCCATCAAGAATAGATTAATTCCAATAGGTTACATTTTAACGGTGTTCTTTATTATACCTTTCATTTTCATTTACTTTGTGAGGTGATCCATGTTCAAATTTTTTCACGAAATTTTTGGGAAAAAAAATTTACTGCAAGAATCGCTTGAAGAATCATGGAAAATGTTGCAATCAGATAAGGCCATGTTTGAGGCATCTGTGAGGTCACTACGAAAACAGGACACATCTAAAGTTGATATAGATATTTACACCGCCGATAAAGAAATCAACAAACTCGAAAGAGACGTACGAAAAAAAGTTTTAACCCATTTAGCTGTTTCTTCTTCAACCGATCTGAGTATCGGTTTGACGCTTGTCAGTATCATCGGTGATATCGAAAGAATTGGGGATTATACCAAAAACATTTATGAATTAGCTACTATCCATCCCAAAAGACTTGTGGCGGGTAAATGGGAAAATGATCTTGTTAATATCGAAAATAAGGTTCTTGAACGATTGGGAACCTTATTAGACGCTCTCAAAGAATCTGATACAGACTTGGGACTAGAAATAATCGTCGATTTGACCAAAGTTAAAGACAAATGCGATGAATATATTATGTTGCTAATAAAAGGTGAAGGTGAATCCTTTAAAGCCAGCGAAGCCGTACCATTGGCCCTGTATTTGCGTTATTTAAAGCGTGTGGCAGGACATATCCAAAATGTGGCTTCGAGTCTGGTGAATCCGTTCCATCGTTTGAAATATCAGGATCGGCATATCAAATTGATTGATGAGAAACCTTCCGAGGAACGGTCAGATGAAACCAAAGCGGAATAACTGTTTTTTCCTCGTTGAGACTGTCGAAAAAATTGTTTTTTAATTCAGCCTGAGCGGAGTCGAAGGCCGTAACTCGTTGTTTTTATATCATGCTTCGACTCCGCTCAGCATGAAGAATCACTTAATTTTGACTTTTTCGACAGGCTCGTTAGCCTACCATAGTAATCCAAATATCAAATACGCGATCACCGCCAGCGACGCCGCGAACAAAGCGTACGGCAGTTGCGTCCGCACATGGTCGATGTGATCCGACGCCGACGCCATGGAAGAGATGATGGTGGTATCGGAAATGGGCGAGCAGTGATCGCCAAAAATCCCCCCACTCAATATAGCTCCGATCGTTAAGTGTAAATTTGTATCCATCAATTCGACAATGGGGATGCCGATGGGGATCATGATGGCAAAGGTACCCCAGGACGTGCCGGTTGAAAACGCAATGAATGCGGAAACCACAAATAAAATCATCGGTACCAAGCCCGGTCCTAACCAGGTTTTAGAAAGATTTGCCACATACGGCCCGGTGCCCAGCTCCTTGCAGGTATTGCCGATGGCAAAGGCTAGCATCATCAGCAGGGCCAGCGGCATGAGGCCCCCCAGACCTTTAAAAAATAGATCCACGGTTTCTCTGAGATTCAGGATGCCCTGCGCCATGTAGAACAATCCGCCGCCGACGATAGCTGTGAGCACCGCCCAGAAAACGGAAGTGGAACCGGAGCCTTGCATGATATCGCCATTGCCGGTGATGAGCAGACTAATCGGCATCATCCCCACCATGAGCGCGATGGGAACAAACATATTCACTGCGCGTGGTTGCACGTTGGCTTTCGCAGCAATGGTGATGACTTCGGTGGAAACTACCGGCTCGGCGCCGTCGCGCAGCACTTTGCCGGTTTCTCGGGCGCGCTTCTCGGCTGCGGCCATGGGACCGACGTCGCGACCGGTGAGAATGACGGTCACCACCGTCGCCAGCGCAAAAATGGCATAAAAGTTAAAAGCCAGCGATTGCAGCAAAACCACAAACGGCCTTTCAATATTTTGCGTGATCAACAGGCCCATGATAAATGCGCCCCAGCCATTCAACGGAATCATGATGCATATTGGGGCAGAGGTCGAGTCACAGATGTAAGCTAATTTTTCTCTGGAAATTTTAAGCTTGTCGAAAATGGGTCGCGATATGGCGCCGGTCACCAGGCAGGTGATGCTGGATTCCACAAAAACGACGGTGCCGGTAAAAAAGGCCAGCAACCCGGCGCTTTTTCGGTTCTTGACCAGACCTTTGCCCAGAATCCATTGAATGAAGCCATCCACGCCGCCGGAATACTGGGTGAAGGCGATGAGCGCGCCCACCATGGCGCTGAAAGCGATGACTTTCGTGTTGCCGTTATCTTCAAAAACCCGAATGCACGATTCCAAAGCCGCGGCGAAACCGGCCAGGGGATTCCAGCCGACTAAAATCGTCCAGCCCAGCCAGATTCCAAAAAACAGAGAGATAAACACTTGTTTGGTCCAGATCGCTAAAACGATTGCAATGACCGGTGGCAAAATTGACAGCCATCCCACTGATTCCATAATCACCTCGATTTGAATGATACAAAAAACCGCTTTTTACAGCGGTGAGATTGAAACGGCACAAAATTCAGAGGATCCGTAGTGAACGAAATTTTCGCCAGCTCCACTGGAGGTACAGGGTATAGGTTATAGGGTATAAAGTGTATGGAAGAAAAGGCGTCTTTAACGAATTCAAATCTATCCCACACTTCCCCCCCCATACTTTATACACTATACCCATAAACCCTGTCACCGCACCGCTGCCAGCACCTTCTCCACGATCTCATTAAAATGGTCCGGGCCGTCGGTGTTAAACTTGACGGAATGATTCACGCACGAGTCCTCGATGCAGTCGTTGTAGCAGGCATAGCAGCCGGGATTCAGCGATTTCACCCCGTAGGTTTCCCGCAGGTCGTAGAGTTTTTCCACCTGGTGTTTGGGAAGCACGCGTTCACCGCCCAATGCCCGGGCGTTGAAAATGATGTTGGCCGAGTGCTCCACGCGTTCCAGTTTAAAATAGGCGTCCATCAAATCATGGCCCACGGTGACCACGCCGTGATTGGCCATCAAAAAGGCGTCGCAGGAGTGAAGGTATGGCTGCAAAGTCTGCGGCAGCTCCTCGGTTGAAGGCGTGCCATATTCCGCCAGCGGAATGGTGCCGATGGTGACGATGACTTCGGCCAGCACACATTTATCCAGAGGGACGCCGGCCGTGGCAAAACCGGTGGCGTACGGCGGATGCGCGTGCACCACGGCTTGTATGTCCGGGCGCTCTTTGTAGAGGTACAGATGCAGCGGCAGCTCGGTGGAGGGTTTGCCCCCGGCGAGTGTTTTGCCTTCCCGATCCACCACCACCAAATCGGCGGCCTGCATGTGCCCCTTGGAAACGCCGGTGGGAGTGGTGAGAATGCGCTGCGCGTCCAGGCGCACGCTGATGTTGCCGTCGTTGGCGGCTACAAAACCGCGCTCGTACATGCGGCGGCCAATCTCCACGATGGTTTGACGGAAGTTCTGTTCGGATGATTGGTTCAT
>JBHHXN010000015.1:0-55183 GCA_046757025.1 bacterium | reverse complement strand
TTCCTTTTTGCGAATTTCGCTTTTCGGTTTGCGGCTTTTCGCTGCATTAGGAAATACTCACTACTACTATGTAAACAAAATTTTAACTAAACGCAACAACTTTTCATGATTGGTGTGAAATTTTGTGGTATCAGCGTGTGCGTCGAGTAGATAGTCCCACCTTCCCGCCAGCGCCTCATTTTCTGATGGAAACCAGTTCCATCACATCGCCTTCCTGAATGGCGTCCACCACATCCATGCCGGAGGTGACTTGCCCGAACACCGTGTAGCGACCATCCAGGTGCGGTTGTTCGGAATGAGTGATAAAAAACTGGCAGCCTTCGGTGTCTTTACCCGCACTGGCCATGCCAACCGTTCCGCGCAAATAGTTGCGTTTGTTGAATTCGGAACGAATGGCGTAACCGGGTGAGCCCCAGGAATCCCCTCGCGGATCCCCGCCTTGAATGACAAAATTGGGCACGACCCGATGAAAGGTCAATCGGTCAAAGAAACCTTTTTCGGCAAGCTGCACGAAATTTAAAACCGTCAAAGGGGCATCGCTGGTGTACAGTTTGATTTCGATGCTGCCGCGACTGGTTTTGATAAACGCACGGGCGTCATTCAATTTGGCCAGGTCTCGGTAATTTATCTGTTCGCGAAGCCTGGTTACCGGTGTGATCTTATGGTTGTATGATTTTCCGGTAAGCGTTTCCAGTGCTGCCGCCGCCGCTTTTGAAATGGCTTTGTCGGGAAATTTCAGGGCTTTTTCGAGTACCGGAATGGCTTTGGAGTCGCCGATTTTTTCCAGAGCCTGAAAGATCATTTGCACGGATTCTGCATCCACAGGCGGCGGTAATTTCTCATAAGCCTGAATGATGTTTTGCACATGCATTTGACTTTTAACGGTGTCCTGGCTGATAGCCTCCGCAGCCAGAGCCAACAGAACCTGGTCATTTTCCTTCAAAGCCTGCAAATAGATTTTGTCGCTGGCGGTGGCAGGTATTTTGGGCAGCGCCTGCAGAATGGCGATTTTCACCATAGCTGGCGCCGAGGCGTAATGTGTTTCAAACACTCGAAACGCCTGGGAAGATTGGGTTTCGCCCAAGGCCGACATGGCGCGTGCTCGTACAGATGTTTCGTTGTGTTCGGCAAAGCGGGCGATCAGATCGATACCCCGGCTTTGCATCAATTGCGCATAGGAGATTAGAGCCGCTCCGATTTCCGATGGATGCCACAAAGTGTAATCCGATACACTGTCTTGGTCGTGATGATTGGTTTGTTCGTTTAAAACTTGCTCTAATAAGAATCGGGCCAGGTTGTGCTCCCGACTATTTTGCTGGAACCGTTTCGGCTCTTTCTGCGCGCTTAATCCTACGGCTTGTAGGATGGCGTGACGCACGTGGGTTTCCTGATTTAACAAGGAATAGTAGTTGGCGACCCGGCGCAGCGGATAACTACCCAGGGTGTTGGCAACTTTCACCCGAACGCGCCAGTCCGGATCGTGGGTAAGGATTCGGCCAAACGTCTCCAAACAGCCCAGGTCTTGCAATTTTCCCAGTGCCTGAATGGCGTACATTCTGACGCGCGGATCGCCGTCGTTCAGGGCGTTTCTCAAACTTTTCACTTCGAGGTTGTCTCCGATACGCATTAAAGCATAGGCGGCTTTCCACCTGACTTCTTCATCATCGTCGTGCAACAAAATAGCCAGCGCCTTAGTCAGGGAGGAATTGTTCAATTTCCGCATGGCCATTCTGGCTGTGGAAAGAGCGGCTTCAGCTCGCAAGTTCGCCTTATCCGAAGTAAATAAAGTTAGCAGCAATGGGAACGATTTTTTAGTGCCGATTTTACCGAGGGCCTCTATTATCCGCACTTTAATGTCGTTGATTTCTTTGGCATGAAATCGTTCGATGAGCGCCTCTTCGGCGCTGGCGCTGCCCATCTGCCCCAGTGCGAAAACGGCCTCCATGCGCACGTTGTGATTGGGATCGTCCAGCATGCCGGCCACGGCCTCAATGCAGGTAGAATCCTGCAATTTTCCAACGGCTTCTACCGCACGGGCGCGGATTATGGGTTCGGTGCTTTCAAAATAGGTCAGCAAACTGTCACAGCTCACCCGCTGGCTTTCCTGTGTGATGATGTGCGCCAGCTCATCATCTCGACTCGTACAGGCCGAAAACAGAAAAACAAATGCGAAAAGGGAATAATATGATTTCATGTTTGCAAATATAATATTTATGATTTAAGAAGTCAAGCATATCGGTTCTGAAAAAATGATTGCTTCCATCCCTAAATTGTTTTACTTTACATTCGTAAAAAAAGGGGTTTTTTGTGATGCCATTGTACAAATAAAATCATCGGCAAAAGTGGCAAATTAGTTAATTTCCCCAAAACTCTCGAAACCCGAAACCCGAAACTCGAAACTCGAAACTCGAAACTCGAAACTAACAACGGAGCCGCATCTTTGAAACTAAAAATCGCTCAAGTCGGGCTTGGACATTTAGGCGAGCTGCATTGTGCTGCATTGAGTAAATTGTCCGAAGTGGAGCTGGCGGGTGTGTATGATATCCATTTTGAGAAAAGCCAGAGGATGGCTCAAATTTACGGAGTCAAAGCGTGTTCAGATATGAAGCAGCTTTTGGAACAAGCGCAGGCGCTGGTGGTGGCGGTACCCACGAAAAGCCATTTTGAAATTGTGCAAAAGGCTTTGGCCACAGGCAAGCATGTTTTTGTGGAAAAGCCCATCGCATCTTCAGTGGCAGAAGCGGCTGAATTAGTTGAGCTGGCCGCAAGCAGTGGCATGATTCTTCAGGTCGGCCACATCGAGCGGTTCAACCCAGCGGTGCGGGCTTTGGCGGGCCAGGAGCTGCAACCCATGTACCTGGAGTGCAAACGATTGGCTCCCTTCAGCCACCGCGGCACAGACGTGGCGGTGGTGGTGGATTTGATGATTCACGATCTGGATCTGGTACTGCATTTTGTGCAGAGTGATATAGAACGAATCGATGCTAGCGGTTTCGCGGTGGCGTCTCCGGAAATCGATATTGCCAATGCGCGTTTGCAATTCGCCAATGGATGTGTGGCCAATCTTTCAGCAAGTCGTATCGCATCGAATAAAGTACGCACTTTGCAATTATTTCAAAAAAACAGTTATTTTAAAATTGATTTCCTGCGGCAGACCGCTGAAAAGTATTACTTAATTCCAAATCCGGGAAAGAAGGCGACAGGTGACGACGGGAAAGTGGCAGATCTACCGCGTAGAAAAAAAATTGTTTGTCAGGCGCTGCCCGTCGTGGACGCCGATCCGCTGCAAATGGAGCTGCAGGCCTTTGTGCAGTCGGTTTGCACCGGTGCCAAGCCACTGGTGGATGGAGAGGACGGTAAGGCCGTGTTGGCGGTGGCGGTGGAAATTACCAAAATAATAGAGCAGCAGTCAAAACAACGTGCTTGAAGATGGCGTTTTTTTTAAAAAAAGACGCAAAATTAAACAGGCGTTAATTTTAAAAAAAATAATAAATAAATTCAGATTATTTAAAAAACGCTTGAAAATTTATCCTTTATTGTTTATTTTAAGAACAATTTTAAACAATTGACACTCAACATTCACCCAAGAGATCATGGAGAATTGCAGTGAGCAGGAGGGTTCCCAAAAGCACCATTTTAGTAGTCGATGATGACAAAAACATCTGCAAAATGATCGAGATCAATTTGCGGAAAGAAAGATCCTACGAGGTCAAGACCGCTACCAACGGCGAGGCTTGCCTCAAGATGGTCAAAGAGTCCATGCCGGATTTGATTTTAATGGATATTCAAATGCCGGGCATAGATGGCATCGAAACCCTGAAACGCGTTCGCGAGATCGAGTCTTTGATTCCGGTAGTGATGATGTCGGCGCATGGAACCATTGAACGCGCGGTACAATCCATGAAATTAGGTGCTTATGATTTTATCAGCAAACCCTTTGCCAGCGATCGGCTGCTGGTGACCGTCAACAACGCCTTGATGAATTCGTCTTTGATGCGGGAAGTCGATGAGCTGAAACGGGAGTTAAAAGACCGCTACCAATTCAGTAATATCATCGGCCAGAGTGGAGTGATGCAGGAAGTTTTTCGCGCCATGGAGAAGGTGGTGGACAGCAACGTGACCGTGTTGATTCAGGGAGAGAGCGGCACAGGAAAAGAGCTCATTGCGCGCGCCATTCATTTTCATAATAAACAACGGAGCAATAACGCGTTTGTGGCGGTGAATTGCAGCGCTCTGCCGGAGTCTTTGCTGGAGAGCGAGCTTTTTGGTCATGAGAAAGGCTCCTTTACCGGTGCCACTGGCCGCCGCATTGGCAAATTTGAAATGGCTGACGGCGGCACGATTTTTTTAGATGAAATTGGCTTGATGACTCCAGCCACACAGTCCAAAGTGCTGCGCGTGCTGCAAGAGCGCGAGTTCGAGCGCGTTGGCGGCAATGAATTGGTTAAAGTGGATACCCGAGTGATTTCTGCCACCAATAAAGATCTGGAAGAGGCGGTGAAAAAAGAAGTGTTTCGAGAGGATTTATATTATCGCATTTCGGTTTTCCCCATAAAACTACCAGCCTTACGAGAACGTAAAGAGGACATACCCCTGTTATCGGCGCATTTTTTAACCAAGTATGCCGAGCAGGAGGGCAAGGAAATCGAAAACATCGCTCCTGACGCATTGGAGTTGTTGATGGCTTACCACTGGCCGGGCAATGTCCGGGAATTGGAGAACGCCATCGAGCGTGCGGTGGTGCTGGCCACTCCGCCGGAAATTGCTTCTAAAGATTTACCGAATTCCATTCGCTCTTTGGGTGAGAAAAAGATTTATGAGTCTGATAATAAATTATCGAGCTGGATCGAGAAATTAGAAGAAGAAGCGTTGCGCCAGGCGCTTTTAGAGTGTGAAGGAAATATTTCACAAACCGCAAAAAAACTGGGAATTGGCCGGGCAACTATTTATAGAAAAGCTAAGAAGTATGGACTACCTATGATGAAATAAAAGAAAATGTAGTATAATTTACCCACTAATTGCAATGCCACGGTCTTTTGGAAGTGGCATTTTTCTTTTCTCCATAGTCTCAGCCTGATACATTTGTTTCATATAAACACATCTTCTGTACAAAGCAGTTCCTGCCCCTAAATTTAATAACTATTTAACATAGCTCAGAGAAAAGTAAGCTCTTTATTCAATGGTACAAAAATTGCGAGGAGCATAAGAACATTTTTTAATTAACGGGAATAGGGAGCTTATGAACACCATTGTTAAAACCACCCATTTAGCAAGACTCGTATCGTCCATCTGTAAGGGGGAACAAAAAGAATCCGATCTGATTGAATTTGTCAATCTGGTTCAAAAAATATCCTTGAGTTATTTGAAATACCAGGAAGTGATCGGCAAACATATCCGATGGGAACGCAACAAAAATGTCGGAGAATTGGAAGACCTGGCATTGGATTGCGTGGCCGGTTTGTTCATGCGCAACGAGAACAACGAGTTCGTGCAATTCAAAAGATATTTTTGTCACAACACCACAAAGGTTGAAGATCTCGACGACGTGGAAGTCCTGGTGCTGTTGAGACGTTTGGTCATCAAAAAAACCAAACAGGAGCTGTCACGTATCTTTAAGGAACGGGATCCCGAAGGTGCAAAAATCGTAAGAAATATTAAAGTCGCCATCAAGAGCGCTTCGGATTTTGATTCGTTCAAAGAGATGGGTCGGGAATATATCTTTTTTACCAACGGCCATAATGGCCACGGCGCCTACAAAAGTATTCCTAAGAACGGGAATCATAACGGCACGTCTCCGCAGAATGGTCATGCCCACAGCCCGGGAACCAACGGCAATGGCCACCTGAATTACGACTACCTGCGTAAATCCATGCCAACTATTCCTGAGAAGTCGCTTCGAGGAGAATATTTAAATTTTTACTGCCCCAAGGATCCGGTCTCGGCTGGAATTCGAAAGATGTTGAGTGTCATAAAAAATGATGAACGTTATCAAAATTTTCTACCACTGGATATGGTTGCGCGTATTATGCGGCACACCAATCTGGAAATGGCCCGTGACCGCCTGATTTCTCAGGTGGGGGAGCATTCTCCACTGGACGATTTGAAACTGAAAGAAATTGAAAAACGCAAATTGCGCGTTTTGAAAAAGATCCAAAATAAAATTCAATGTCAGTACGTAAAAACTCAAAAAATCTCCGAAGAAAAAGGCAAGATTTATTATCTGGCGCTGGCGGATATTTTGGAGGATATCAGCCAGGGGAAAAAGTATGACTCATATTTTAAACATCTAAGGCGTTACATGCCTGAGTTGTCACAGGTCAGTTACCGAACGCAAGAGCGCACGATTTTTGAGTACCTGGGCAAGTTGATCAAGAAGTGGTTCCGAGAGTCGCTGATGGAATTATTATAATTTTTCCGAAAAATTGGTACCTTGTAGGTATATATTATCTGAAACAAAAAAACATAATTAGCCTGAAGGTTAATTAAAACAACGTACCAATTTAGAGGGCTCTCGGGTGAGAGATAATGAAACTAAAAATTATTGAGTCATGCCTTAAGGCGGAAGACATTGAGAAGTTTGTACTAACCAGGAAGGATTGTAATTTACAAAAAGGACTTTTAATTTTACATCATTTCAATTGTTGTGACAAATGCAGCCAACATTTTTTTGAGAGTGAGATGTTTCACAGTATTCTGGATGATGAACTGAACAAACCGGTATCACAACGTGTTATAACCTTAGCGGAGGGCTTGTCCCGAAACCTTTTCGTGGTCAATGAAAATTAATTAATATAAATTTAACCCTTCCCTTTTCCCATAAGGCCAGTGTATAGGAAGTGCTTCACACTGGCCTTTTGTTTTGTTGAAAAGAATTATCTTGACATAGGAACGGATTTTATTTATATTCAAAATATTTAAAGTATTACAGCAATAATTTAAAGAATACAGCAGCCGATCACGATAAAGTATGAAAAATGACATTATTCAAGTCTGAAGCCTTGCCATGAATACTGCAACCATTCTCGTCGTCGACAACGATCCGAAAAATTTGCAAATTTTAAAAGAAAGCCTGGAAAAAGCTAATTTTTCAGTCACGACCGTTAACAATGGTATCGACGCGTTTGGTATCATTCAATCGCAGCGTCCGGATCTGGTGGTTTGTGAAGTGGACATTCCCGGTCTGGACGGTTTTGCGCTGCAGGAAAAATTACATGGTGATCCCACCGTTGCCGCCATTCCAATCGTATTTTTAACCAATCAACGAAATCTGGAAAACCGCATAAAGGGTTTGCGGTCCGGCGTGAAAGATTACATGATCAAGCCCCTGCATGTGAAAGAAGTTATCGCGCGATTGAAAATGATATTAAAACGCCTGGAAAGAATCCGCAATGAAGGCGCCGAAACCAATAGAAATATTGTAGGCAGATTGGAGGAAAAAAGTGTGGAGGACCTGGTTGAAAATTACGGCCAGGAACGGTGCACCGGTGTTTTATCAGTGTATGACCATAACAACCTGAACGGGGAAATTTATTTCAGAGACGGCACCGTGGTGAACGCCAGGTTGGGAAATTTCAAAGCCGAAAAAGCCGTTTATCAAATGCTGCCGTGGAAACGCGGTCATTTTGTGATGACCTTCAAAGATGTGAATGTGAAGGACGAGATCACCGTAAGCAATCTGGGATTGCTGTTACAAGGTTTCAAGCGTATGCAGCAAAGAGAGGAACTGATCAAGCAACTGCCTTCTCTGCAGACCGTGTTTGTCAAGACCGCGATTTTTGAACAGATTCTGAAAAAGAAAAGGATCTCCGCGGATGCCGAAAAATTCATCGCTTTGTTTGATGGCCGCCGCGCCATTAGCAACGTGCTGGCTGAAAGCAATTACGATGACATCAAAGCGTTAGAAAAGATCACCAAATTGTATCAGCAAGGATTTATTCGTCCGCTCGAAATCGGGGTGGCGGAAAAAACGCCGCCGGAGCCATTTGATACCGCGGCTTTTGAACGGGATTCGACGTCGTTTCCCGGACCAAAAGAACCGCCATTTCAAGAGCGTCCGACGCCTCCACATCCAAATGAACATTCGGTTCAGATACCCGAAGCCAAAATAGATCAGAAAATCGAGGTGCAAATTCCACAGCAGGGAAAAGTCCATCGCGAAATATCAGAAGTGGCATTTGAACCTGAAGAAAAAATACAGGAAAAACCGTTTCACTTTAAACCGGTTGGCCCCCCTGTGGCGGAGCCGGCCGCTGTTAACGGCAGGCCCAAACCCGATGAAAGGTCGGTTGAAAAAACCGAGACAGATGAATTGCTCGCGGTATGCAATGATTTGTTCAACAAGCGATCGGGTGTCACCGGGCAGTTGGCCATTATCGGCTCGGACAATGAAGCCAGAAAAGCCATGATCGCTACCCTCACCTCGCGGCAGGTTGCAGCGAAAACCAGTAACGAACGCGCCATTGAAATTGGTAAAATTTCGACTGCCAACAATTGCACGCTTGAGGTGATCGGACTTTCGACGGAAAGTAAATTTCTTGAGATGCTGCACCAAATGGCTGAAACATTGATCGGTTACGTGGTGTTGATTCGGGGAGATAATACCGCGAATCTGGGCTATGCCGGTTATCTCATCAACTCCCTCAAACAACGACTGGATGCCCCACATGTTGTGGCGGTCTATCAAACAACAAAAAACAGATCTATCCCGCTCGACGTGGTGCGCTATTCTTTACGAATGGACGAAAGCGAACAATTGGTTCAAATTGAGGTTGAGGATTCCCATTCAGTTAAACACCTTCTCAAACAATTGAAGCGTCCCGACTACGATGTCGAAAAGTCGTGACGCGGTCTGTTTTTAGATTACAAAATTCAGGCATTTCTTGTCGTCATTGGATTAACACTCGAGATTTAAAATGGAAAGGAAGAGAATTTTAATCGCGGTAAAGGATTCTCAAGAAATTCAGGATTTGAGAAAGTCGTTGATTTCTTCCGGTTACGAAGTGAAGATTGTGGACAACGGGGTAGCCGCCTTGGCCTCCTGCAGAGAATTCCGACCGCATCTCATGCTCGCCGAAAACGAACTTCCCAAAATTGACGGCCACCATTTATTGCGCGAATTGAAGTCGCAATCTGCCACCCGCAACATTCCATTTGTTTTGATGAGCAAACATCGGTCAGTTGAAGAACGAGTGCACAGCATCAACATGGGCGTAGATGACTACATTTCCATTCCTTTCGATGCGGAAGAAGTCAAAATTCGATTTGAAATTATCCTGAGTGAAATTGCGCGCTTTGAGGCTACGCCACCGAAATTGTCAAAAGGCTTTTCCGGCAAATTGGCCGATATCAATTTGATTGAATTGTTACAGATTCTGGCAATTGGAAAAAAATCCGGCATCATTGAAATTCAGTTTGACGATATGGAAGGCTTGGTTTACATGAATGAAGGGGAGGTTTACGACGCCGCGCTGGAGAGTCTGGAGTCGGAAAAAGCCCTGTTCAGAATGTTTACCTGGAACGACGGCAGTTTTCAAGTGGAAATGCAGAAGGTCGAGCAAGCGAAAGCCATCAAAACTTCCACGCAGAATTTGATTCAGAGGGGCTTGATTATGCGGGATCGCTGGGAACGATTGACCCGTGTCCTGCCTCCGATGCAGGCAACCATAAAACGGGTTCAAAAAATTCCAAGCGGCCATTTTTCTACGGACGAAAAATCGTTGTTGGATTTGGTTAAAAATGATATCCGAATCCTCGATCTCATCGAAAGGAGCCCCCTGGATGATTTAAAAACGCTGACTCTGGTGGTAAAGCTGTTCAAAGTTGGCGCGCTCGAGGAAGTTGCCGTAGAGGAAGTGGAAAAGCAAACAGAATCCATAGTTTTGACAAATCAGAATAAAAATGGCGACAGTCAGATATCAAGAATGCTGGTTAACTTTTTTACTGGCAATTCTGAAAATGACAAAATCGAGCGCCGGCGAGGTGATCGGCGTCGTATTGAGCGTAGAAATCGAAACCGCCGTTGGTCCGATTCTATGTCTGCTGAGAATCAGATTTATCTGAATAAAAGTGAATTGCTCATGATTCGTGAAAATCTCCTCAATGGGAAAAAAGCCAGCAGCGACCACCTGGGTATATTAAATTAACCATGGGACGGTTATTCTTACCGGTTCAGCAGAACACCTGATAAAAATGAGAATTGGCGAAATTGCGATTGTTGGTCCGGGAAAGGAGAGCAAGCAGGAGTTTATCGAAGCGGTTTGCGATGAAATTGATGTAATAACCGATAATCTGATATTTGGTCGATTGCAAATAAATGATCAGCTTGTGATACATCTCTATGGCCTCGAATTGACCGACCGAGAGTTGAACCCATCCTGGGATTTGGTTTCAAAAAAATTGTTGGGCTATGTGGTTTTGTTCAACTGGAACGAATCCGAATCCTACTCCGATGTGAAAGCAACCATCGATTCTTTAGTATCCCGATACAAAATCCCGTTTGTTGTGGCCGGAATCTTGCAAAATAAGCAGAAAATGGTTCCCGATAAATTTATGCATGTTGAATTGAATTTGGCGGAACATGTGCAGTTGACATTTTGCAAGGTTTCAGACCCGAAAAGTGTGCGGCAGGTTTTGATCATGCTGATCAATTCAGTGATCGATAAAATTAATTAATACAATCTTGGAGAACGTTACAATGAGAGATGGGATTTTAAACAACATACTCGACACCGTTGGCAACACGCCCTTAATCAAACTCAATCGCATAACCAAAGGCTTGAAGGCCACAGTACTGGCGAAAGTTGAATATTTTAATCCCGGCGGCAGCGTGAAAGACCGCATTGCTTTTACCATAATTGAATCGGCTGAAAAAGAGGGCAAACTGAAACCGGGGGGTACCATTGTGGAATCGACTTCGGGGAATACCGGCGCCGGACTGGCTTTGGTTGCGGCTTTAAAAGGGTACAAGGCGATTTTTACCATGCCCGACAAAATGAGTGCCGAAAAAATTCGCTTGTTGAAAGCCTACGGCGCGGAGGTGGTGGTGACGCCCACCGCGGTGCCGCCGGATTCGCCGGAAAGTTATTACGAGGTCGCGAAAAAGATCGTCCGTGAAACTCCGGGTGCGGTTTTGGCTAATCAGTATTTTAATCCCATGAATCCCGAAACCCACTACCTCTCGACGGGTCCTGAAATTTGGCAGCAGACCGGTGGCAAAATCGATTACTTTGTGGCTGGAATTGGCACGGGCGGCACCATCAGCGGTACGGGTAAATATTTGAAAGAGAAAAATCCCCATCTCAAAGTCATCGGCGCGGATCCGGCGGGATCGATATTGAAAGAATATTTCGAAACCAAACAAATCACTCAGGCCAAACCGTACAAAATAGAAGGTATCGGCGAAGACATTATTCCGGGTACGGTGCATTTTGAATACATAGACCAAATTTACGAAATCACCGACAAGGAATCTTTTAATATGGCCAGAAAGATCTCCCGGGAAGAAGGCATCTTCGTGGGCGGTTCCAGCGGCACCGCGGCATGTGCAGCGCTCAAACTGGCCAAAACGCTGCCTGAAAACAAAGTGGTGGTGGTGCTGTTTCCGGATACCGGTGAACGCTACCTCTCCAAATTTTATTCAGATGAATGGATGCAGGAAAATCGCTTTTTAGATTTCGAAAAGATTTCTCTCAAACAAATTCTGGAGGAAAAAACCACGGGTTTACCCGCCATTATTTCGGTCACACCGAACGATATCGTGCGCACTGCGCTGGAAAAAATGCGGGAATACAATGTTTCGCAAATGCCGGTTTTAGACGATGAAAACAAAGCGGTTGGAAGTCTGGAAGAGGGGGTTTTGATGGGGCAGGTGATCGAAGATCACACGTTATTTGATCACCCAGTTAAAGAAGTCATGCAGGAGAGCTTTCCCATCGTGAGTCATCATGACAGCATCGAAGAGGTCAAAAGCCATCTTTCGCGTACCTGCCCGGCGGTGCTGGTTGAAGAAAATGGTAAGATCATTGGATTTATCACTAAATCGGATCTGTTAGATTATATATCATCATAAATTTTGGAGGGAAAATGGAATTTGCAACCCAGGCGGTGCACGCCGGCCAGAAACCGGACTCCGACAGCGGCGCCATCGTGACACCCATCTATCAAACGTCTACTTACGTGCAGGAATCGCCGGGCGTCCACAAAGGGTATGAATACGGCCGCACCGCCAACCCCACGCGCGAAGCCTTTGAAAAGAATCTGGCGGCCCTGGAAAACGGCGCATACGGATTTGCTTTTGGCTCCGGCATGGCCGCCACTTCCGCAATTATGGGGCTGCTGAAACAAGGTGAGCACGTGATCGTGACCGACAACGTTTACGGCGGAACCTACCGTTATTTTGAGCAAGTCATGACCGACTACGGCCTGACATTCAGTTTTGTGGACACCGCCAACCTTGACAACATTGCAGCAGCGCTGCGTCCGCATACCAAAATGGTTTTTGTGGAATCCCCCACCAACCCCTTGCTGAAAATTTCCGATTTGCAGGGCATCGCGGGATTGTGCAAAAATCACGGTTTGTTGTTCACGGTGGACAACACCTTTTTGAGTCCGTACTTTCAACGCCCCCTGGATTTGGGAGCGGACATCGTGGTGCACAGCAGCTCAAAATATATCAGCGGTCATTGCGACGTCATCGGGGGAATTGTGGTGGTCAATGATGACCAATTAGCAGAACGTCTCGGATTTATACAAAATGCCGTGGGCGCTGTTCCCAGTCCTTTCGATTGCTGGCTCTTGTTGCGTTCCACCAAAACGCTGCATTTACGCATGCCGCAGCACCATCGCAACGCCACGGAGATCGCACATTTTTTGGTGCAGCAGACGCAGGTTGAGAAAGTCCATTATCCCGGACTCACAAGCCATCCTCAGCATGAGCTGGCTGCCCGGCAGCAGTTGGACCCGCAGGGTCAGCCGGGATTTGGCGGCATCATTTCATTCGAGATGGGAAATTTTGAGCGCGGTAAAAAATTGCTGGAATCCGTGCGCATTTTTGCGCTGGCGGAAAGTCTGGGCGGCGTGGAAAGTTTGATCAGCCATCCGGCTTCCATGACCCACGCCTCGGTGCCACCGGAAGAGCGTGCTAAAATTGGTTTGAGTGACGGGCTGGTGCGCATTTCCGTGGGAGTGGAAGCGGTTCAAGATTTGATCGCCGATTTGAAACAGGGTCTGGAAGCAATTTGAAATTCGCTTTGCAAATCACCTTTTTGCTTGCTGTTTGCTTGGTTTTTGCTCCGGCCAGTTTAACCAGTCAAATCGACTGGTACAAAATCAATTTCACGCTCTTTGAGATTTATTACACTGAAACCGATCAAAATTTGGCGGAGGATCTGGCAATACAAGTCGAAAAAGAATATGCCGATCTCTCCCAGCAGCTCGGCCTACGCTACACTCAGCCAGTTCGGATATTTTTAAGTCCATCGGACCAGGTGTTTCACCAGCTCACCGGCCAGATGATTCCGCACTGGGGCGCAGGCGTGGCGGATCCCGATAAGAGCTTGATTTTTTTAAAATCTCCCAACTATTTCAGGCATGCCGGCAAATTCGCCAGGGTTCTCCGGCACGAATTGGTGCACGTGCTCATCGGTCAGTCGCTGGCACCTTCTCAGCATGTTCCCAAATGGTTCCATGAAGGCATGGCCATCTACTTTTCCTACGACGCCGATTTTTCCGGCGGCAAAGCCATCTCAAAGGCGCTGCTCAGCAATTCCATTATCCCCTTGGATGAAATCGATGGCATGCTGGATTTTCATAGCGAAAAGGCCCGTCTGGCTTACGAAGAAAGCTACTCGGTTATTCTGTTTATCGAAGATAAATTGGGCTTCCGTGCCCTGGTCGAGCTCGTGCAGGCGGTGCGGTCCGAGCCATCTTTCGATGTGGCAATCCGAGACCATTATGGCCAGGATATTTATGAATTTGAAAAAGATTGGTATAACTACATCGAAAATAAATATCGTTGGCGCTTTTTGCTTGATTTTGAGACTTTTTTATGGATTTTCATCCTGCTGCTGTTTATTTTTGTGTTTGTGGCTATTCGAATGCGCAATCGCAAAATCATGAGGCGTTGGGATGAAGAAGAGCGCTGGGTGGGTTGACGATTCAGACGGCAAATTAAACGAGTAAGATAATATGAAAGTCCTGACCATCGATCCGAATCATTTTGAAGTTTCCGAATTAAATCCAGCTGTGGAGGTGATGCAGCAAGGTGGGGTACTGGCCTATCCTACCGAAACGGTTTACGGACTGGGTGCGAATATTTTTTTGAAAGCCGCCGTGGAAAGAATTTATCATTTAAAAAAAAGGGTAAGCTCGAAACCGATGTCGATAATGATCGCCTCAGACGAAGAAGCGCGGAAATTGTGCGTTGAAATTTCCAAACAAGCGGAAGTGCTCATGGACACTTTCTGGCCTGGTCCGTTAACGCTGATTTTTCGGGCTGCCTCCAGTGTACCGGAATATATGGTGAGCGCCAGCGGAACCATCGGGCTGCGGTATCCCGATCATCCCATCACCAGAGCCTTGATGCATTTGCACGGACAGCCGGTGACCTCCACCAGTGCCAATGCTTCGGGGGCTGAGCCAGCGCAGAGCGCCCGGGAGGTGGTGTGGTCGTTTGCAAACGAGGTGGATATGGTCATCGATGCCGGCACTTTTCCAGCGCAAAAGCCGTCCACGGTTGTGGACCTTGCACAAGGGGAGCTCAGGGTAGTTCGTGAGGGCGCCATTTCAAAAAATCAACTAACTGCCTGTTTAAAGGAGTTGTTAAATGAGTAGGAACACGTTTAATATTTTGTTCGTCTGTTCGGGAAATAGCTGTCGCAGTCCCATCGCGGAAGGGTTGCTGAGAATTAAAATACCCCCGCATCTGCGAGATCGTGTATCCGTCGCATCGGCCGGCACCCTGGGCTTGTACGGCAATCCCGCCACTTTTTTCGCCATTAAAGTGGCCAATGATCTGGGCGCCGATATTGCAAATCACCAGTCACAGGGCGTGACAGAGGACTTGTTGCAAGACATGGACATCATCTTTGCCATGGCGGTGGAACATCAAGATTATTTGCAGAAAAACTTTACGGAATTTCGTGAAAACGTGTTTCTGTTAAAAGCATTTGCACGACCAACTTCTGATAACTTTCACGAATCCATCGAGGATCCCATTGGTGGCAGTCTGGCCGTTTATCAGGAGTGTGCCCGCATCATCGATGAAGAGTTAGACCGCATTTTACCGCGGCTGATTCAATTGAGCGAAGAAAAGCTTAAATCGGAGTAGAACGCAAATAAAGAAAAGCGAATTTCATCAATCAGGAAAACGGATGGCTTGGCGTGTAGTCAAGGGGCGGTGTTTTATGGTGGGCGATACTGGACTCGAACCAGTGACCTCCTGCTTGTAAGGCAGGCATTCTAAACCAACTGAACTAATCGCCCTCGCTATCGTTTTTTTAAAACAATTCGAATTTATAATATTATTTCTAAAAGTCAAGGACGATTTGCAATGGATTTTAATTTATCGGGAAATATTTACTCAAATCATGAATTTTTTCGTAATTATTTATTGATTTTTTAATTTAAGAAATGTAAACAATTTCATTTTTAATAGGAAATAACCCGTTGAAAAAATGGCCTTTCCCGAACTTGTTTTGGCACTCAGGCGCAAGTGTCTTTTCCGCTCAAGATGAAGCGTATTTTTTCATGGTGGCGGAGTCGAACCAGGATACCGATAGCTCTTTGATGAGCTATCCAAACAGATTTTCAACTGGTCATTCATACTTTTAGGTATGATATAGATGGAGGTCGCTTTTTTATAAAGAGAACGGCGGCGGTCTGCATTTGAGGTCCTGCGTAAACGGGTTTTTCACTTTAACCAGCATATTTCCCATGTGCTTCGAAACGCGGATAACCAATCGCGAACAGCAAATCCTTCACTTGACATCGTGACTGATTGACCGAATTCTGGCAATTGGTTGCCAATTTCCAAAACTCAAGAATTGTTCTGCTTAAATTAAAAAGTGATTTTGACACTTGCTCAAAAATTGTGTTTAACATACTGGTAATTCCATTTTTGTGTCTCGATTTATTCTAATTTGAAATGGCTTTTATGAAACCGCAGCTTAGATTAAACATCCAGAAAATTAGAAATCACCTCACTCTATTCCAGCAAACTATCCTTCGATGTATTGTTTGTTTTTGCTTTTGTGTGCTGCCATTCGAGACCATCGCCAAAGCCATCGTTTTCAATCATTCGGCTGCAATGGACAATCTCCTAGATGGCGCTTTGAAGAAAAGCTTTGCGAGCCCGGTTTCAAAAACCGCTCTGCTTTTAGCGAAATTGTTTGGCAGACCGGCACAATTGAGACTGGCAAGTAGCTCCGCTAGTACTGCATTTATCCCATTTGACAAATCGACCACACATCTTATTGTGCGGGTCATCAACGAAATTCAGGCCGTGGAATTCGGACTTTGCTTTGCTTTGGGCGATCATCCCTCGGGTAGTCGTTTGTATTCCATCGATATCGCTACTGGCAGCGGGCAGTTGATCGGGGCTACGGGCTTTTCGGGTCTTTCCGGGCTGGCCATCAGCTCGCACGGGGAAATGTTTACGTTTGAGAAAAACACCGGTAAATTGTACCGCATCGATGCTCAAACTGGTGAGGCGTTTTTTGTGGCCGATGTGGGTGTGGCGGGGTTGGAGTGCATGGCATTTGACAAGGAAGACAATCTGTACGCCATCGCCGCGGACGCACCCAATTTTAGCCTGTATAAAATCAACACCACTACCGGCCGTTCTGCGCTTGTGGGTCCCACGGGGCATCGCTTCACCGGCCTGACCTGTGATCCCATCGACGGCCAGCTCTGGGCGGCAGTCAGTGGCAGCAATCCATCGGATGCGGACGGCATTTTTACCGTCGATGCCGCTTCCGGAGCAGCCTCGCTAATTGGGCGCACCGGATTGGGCGGAGCTACACCGGCTCTGCATTTTGACCTCAATGGGAAGTTGTATGCGCTGAAAGGGCAGGGTGTGAACACCATCCCCACCTTGATTACCGTTGATAAAACCACTGCAAAAGGCGTCATCATTGGCACGACCGGCATAGCCTCCCTGACGGCCATGGCTTTTCGCACCGGCACCCCGCGCGGTTCCTTTCTCAGTGTTTCTCCCGGCAGCCTGGATTTTGGCCGCATTCTGGTGAACACCACCAGCGCACCGAAAACACTTACAATCCGCAGCGCCGGCACCGACGCACTGGTGATCTCAGAAATAAGAAGTACGAATGATGAAATTCAGTTGAGCCGAGTCCCGAGTTTACCCCACACTCTGGCAAACGACGACACGTTTTCTTTTGAAGTCACTTTTGCGCCCATCGCGGCCGGCACTTTAGTTGATACATTAAAAATAATAAGCAACGACATCAACACGTCGGTAAAAAAACTTGTCTTGCGTGGGCAGGCCAAAAATCCCGCTCCGCCCGAAGCAGCTTTGTTTTTACTGGATGGGAACTCGCAGTCAATTTTAGATTTGGATCCGGTTCTGGCCACCACGAAACGCACTTATTCTCTGTCTGGCGCTGCAGATCTGGAGCGAGTCGGATTTGCCTTTGACGGCAACAGTTTGTACGTAGTAAACGCGGTGAATTTGAATAAAATCTACAAACTCGATGGCTTCAACGGCAGCGTGCAGGATTCCATTTTTGTCAATGCCATTGGCCGTTTCGATGGCCTGGCTTTTTCTGGTAAGTCGCTTTTTGTCTCGGATTTTGAGCAAAATAGAATTTATGAAATCGATCCAAATTCAGGGATTGTGCGCAACCGTCTGACTTTGCCGTTTAAATTCATCACCGCTTTGACCTTTGCGGGCTCGCGTATTTCGTTATTCGCTGTGGAAAACGGCCACACAATTTATGAATTGGATCCGTTTACCGGCGAGGTGATAAACAGTTTCGCGGGTCCCGGTCAAAACATTGTGGGACTGGCCTTCTCGGAGGCGATGAAAGTGCTGTTTGCGACTGTTGCCGATGGTACCATTTATCTGCTGGCTCCGAACAGCGGCGCGGTTACGGATGTCATGTCCGTGCAATCAAATCCCGCGGCCCTGGCGGCGGATGAATTCACCAGTTTTAGTGGAGCCGTGGTTTACGTGCGTCCTGGATTTCTGGATTTTGGGTCGCTTTTTGCCGGGGAGGTCAGCCCCCCGCAAACGTTGACCGTAAAAAACATTGGTTCACAAAACTTAGCGATTTCAGCTGTTTCTGAACCGGGCGTGCCATTTGTGGCCGACAGCCTTCCCCCCGTGCCGCTGGTGCTGCCGCCGGATAGCAGCTATTTGTTTCACCTGACCTTTGCACCGGCCGATACCGGCGACTTCCGCTCGCTGTTGCAGATTTTCAGCAATGACGCGGCCAAACCCATTAAATCCATCGAGCTCTTTGGGCACGCTAAACCGGTCTCTGCGGCGGATTTCGGGGTTTTTTATGCTTCCACGGGCAAGCGGGGAAGCGTGCCCGGCAGTTTGCTCACCATCAATCCGGCAACGGGGTACGGCACCATTGTCGGCGCCACGGGCCTGGATGGGGTGCCGGGTCTGGCCATCAATTCCAGAGGCGAAATTTTCGGCACCGAACGCGTCAGCGGTGATCTCTATCGCATCGATGCGGCCACGGGCAAAGCCATCTTTGTGGCCGAAACCGGTCTGGGATTTTTGGATGCCATCGCCTTTGATTCAAACAATGTTCTGTACGGCGTGAACAGCAATTTTAATTTATATACCATCGATACCCGAAGCGGCGAGACGCAATTTATCGGGTACACCGGCGATCTCTTTGCTGGTCTGGCGTTCGATCCGTTCGACGGCGCACTTTGGGGTTCCACCGCCGGCTTTCGACCGCGGGTAGAAGACGGCATTTTCACCATCGACAAGCAAACAGGCGCAGCCGTTCTCGTCGGTGTCACCGGTTTGGGCGGCGCGACTCCGGATCTGGTTTTCAACGCAGAGGGGAATTTATTCGGTGTGAAAGGCGGCGGAAAATCTCAAAATGAATTGATCGCAATCGATCAATTCACCGGTAAAGGATTGATTGTTGGCAGGATTGGTTTTGCTTCGGTGAGCGGACTGGCCATGCGTCCGGCCGTGCTCGCGGGTGCGCAACTGGCGCTTTCTCCGCCGAAAATTGATTACGGTGAAATTCTTGTCAACAGCGCCACCTTAACCCGCACCGTGAGCTTGCGCAGCATCGGTACCGAGGATATTTCTATCTCTCAAATTGTCAGTCAGGATTCATCCGCCCGCATTTTGCAAATGCCGGCGTTGCCGTTGGTTCTGAAGCCCAAATCCACAGCCTCATTTGAAATTATATTTAAAACCAAAAAATTGGGCTCCGCGAAATCACTCGTCAACGTCGTCAGCACGGACTTTGACGATCCCATCAAAGCACTGACATTGGAGGGCATGGGTATGCTACCGCCGCCCCCGGCAACCTTGTTTGCCGCTACCGCCCGTTCAGACACCCTCATCGCCATGGATTTGCCCCAGGGTTCGGTTACGGTGGTTGGCGCTACTTTGGGGTATGGCGAAGTGAATGGTATGTCTTTTCGAAAAGATGGCGTTTTGGTGGGTACCACCAACGGCCACAGCGGCAATTTGATCGATTTGAATATTTACACCGGCACGCCTACCCTGATCAAAAAAGTCGCACAGGGAATCATATTTGGCATGGATTTTCATCCTTCTGGCAGGTTGTTTGGCGTTTTTCAACCGGACTCTTCGGAATTTACCCGGCTTGTGGAAATTGACCTGAAAACCGGAGGAATGAGTGTGGTGGGCAGCACCGGATTTGGCGTAGTCGCGGATCTGGCGTTTTCAGCCGATGGTCGTTTGTTCGGCGTGGTGCCAGAAGCTAACAGCTCTGATTTGATCGCCATCGACGTACAATCGGGCGCCGGTAGCGTCATCGGCCCCATGAATTTTACCGATGTGCGGGCACTATCTTTTGGCCCGGACGGAAAACTGTACGGCGGCCTGGGTCGAACCGATGCCCGCGCTGGCGGCATTGTGACCATCGATACCGTGACCGGCGAAGGCGAATTTGTTCTGGCCACCGGATTTGCTGGCTTGAGCGGTTTGGCGTTTTTTCCGGCGACTGTAAACCAACCGCCCTTTGCGAACGCCGGCGCCGACGTCACGGTGGAGCTAACCGCCGGTCAAAAAACAGCAGAGGTTGTTTTAAACGGCAGCCGCTCTTTTGATCGGGATGGCGCCATAAGCTGGTTTGAATGGCGCGGCGATCCGGATCCACCAGATGTCGTGAATCCGCCGGTGACCCTGGCACCCGGCGAATACCTGTTTACCCTGGTGGTGGTGGACGATCAAGGCCTGAGTAGTCTGCCAGACTCGGTGGCGGTGCACGTGGATTTTGCCGTGCCAGTGGAATTGGGACGTTTCGATGCCACGGTGCAGGAAAACACCGTGATGCTGACCTGGGAAGTTGCTTTCAGCAGCCGTCACGCTGGATTTAATTTGTGGCGAAGTCACTCCCGACATGAACGCGGAAAAAAGCTCAATGAAAAACCGCTGTTGGGCGAAAAAGTGTTTTCGTTTAAAGACGCAAACTTGAACAGCGGTTTTGAGTACATTTACACGCTGGAAATCATTTACGAATCCGGCATGAGTGAAACTCTTGGCCAGATTAGCGCCAGAGTGGCGGCGCCGGAACACTTTCAATTAGCTCAAAATTATCCCAATCCATTCAACCCGGAAACGCGCATAAAGTACCAGTTGCCTGTGAACTCACAGATTTCGATTTGGGTGTTTGACATCAAGGGACAAATGGTGCGCAAATTGATAGATCAGAAAATGAAAGCGGCTGGCTTTTATTCGATTACCTGGGACGGACGCAACGATGCCGGTAAAGCGGTGTCGTCCGGCGTCTATTTTTATTCATTGATTGCACGGGCATCGCGAGACCTTTCCCACACTTTTCGTCAATCGAAAAAAATGACCCTATTGAAGTGAGCCAGCCAACCTCTAATTGTCTATTTGAGCAAGCCAGCGGGCAACGGTTTTTTTTGGGGGGGGTGTAAAGCCAAAGAAAGGCTGCCGCAAGAAAGCAGATGGCCCGTACTTTCCTATTGACTAATAGCGAAAAAATTACTAAATTTATCGGCTTTGAAATTATACCGATAATTTTGAGCCAGATCAAATGGTCTGGCTTTTGTTTATGTAATAAATCCCCATGCAGATTGATAAGATAAGAAATTTTTGCATCATCGCACACATCGATCACGGTAAATCGACTCTGGCCGATCGCATTCTCGAAAAAACCGGCACCCTGGCGAAAGTCGGGATGGATCAGGTGCTGGACGATATGGACCTGGAACGGGAGCGCGGTATCACCATCAAAGCGCACACCGTCACCATGCAGTACCGGGCAGCCGACAGCGATACATATCATTTGAATTTGATAGACACCCCCGGCCACGTGGATTTTACCTATGAAGTGTCCCGCAGCCTGGCCGCATGTGAAGGCGCGATTTTAGTGGTGGACGCTGCACAGGGGGTGGAAGCACAGACCATCAGCAATCTGTACCTGGCGATTGAAAACGATTTGACAATTATTCCTGTGATCAACAAAGTCGATTTAAAGAGCGCCCAGGTTGATCTCGTCAAACAGCAAATCATTGAAATATTGGGCATTGACGAAGGTGAAATCCTGCTTACCAGCGCCAAAGAAGGGCACGGTGTGGAGGAAATATTGGAAGCCGTCATCAAGAGAATCCCGGCTCCCAATGGCGATGGCAAAGCCCCGCTGCAAGCGCTGATCTTCGATTCAGTTTTTGATTCCTACCGCGGAGCCATCGCATATATTCGAGTGTTTTCTGGAACTATTTGCCCGGGTATGGAGATCAAATTTTTCAGTAGCGGCAAAAAGTTTGAAGTAGTCGAAGTCGGGATTCTGCAGCTTAAAAAGATCAAAAGGGAGCAATTGTCGGTGGGACAAGTGGGTTACTGCATCGCCGGCGCCAAACAAGTGCAGGATACCAAAGTCGGCGATACCATCACCAGTGCCCGCCAACCGGCCGGGAATCCACTGCCGGGTTATCAGGAGATCAAGCCTATGGTTTTTAGCGGACTTTTTCCGGCCGAAAACGATGATTACGAGGAGCTGCGGTCTTCGCTGGAACGCCTGAAACTCAACGACGCTTCGTTGCTGTATGAGCCCGAAACTTCGCAAGCGCTGGGCTTCGGCTTTCGCTGCGGTTTTTTGGGGCTTTTGCACATGGAAATTATCCAGGAGAGACTGGAAAGAGAATATGGGCTTAACATTCTGACCACCATGCCGAATGTCGAATATCGAGCTCATACAAATAAAAATCAAACCGTGTTTGTGGATAATCCGGCCCTACTTCCACCGGTGACCACCATTGAATATATCGAGGAGCCTTACATCTCAGCGGATATCATCACCCCCACGGAGTATATAGGAAATATCATGAAACTTTCTCAGGATAGGCGTGGTATTTATAAAAACACTGAATACATCGATCCGACGCGAGCGAATTTACATTATGATTTTCCTTTGTCAGAAATTATTTTTGATTTTTACGACAAACTCAAATCGTTAACAAGGGGTTACGCTTCTTTTGATTATCAATTTGCCGAATACCGCAAGTCCGACCTGGTGAAGCTCGATATCTTGATAAACGGCGAACCTGTGGATGCTCTTTCGTACATCATTCACAAAGAGAAAGCATACGATTGGGGGCGAAAAATTTGCAGCAAACTCAAGGAATTAATACCTAAACAGCTCTATGAAGTGGTGGTGCAGGCGGCCATCGGCAGTAAAATCATTTCGCGCACTACCGTGAAAGCGCTGCGCAAAAATGTGACCGCCAAATGTTATGGCGGCGATATTACCCGCAAACGCAAATTGTTGGAGCGGCAAAAAGAAGGTAAAAAACGAATGAAACAAGTAGGCCGAGTGGAGCTTCCTCAGGAGGCATTCCTGGCTGTGTTAAAAGTGGAATAAATATCAGGAGAAATAGTGTCTTAGAAGAATTACATAGCGCACAAGGAGTTTGTCATGAAAAACAAGCGCAATCCCATGGCATTAAAACAGGATAAGAAAAACATGCAAAAAACCGCTGTTCAAAGTAATCGCAAAAAAAGTCCACCCAAAAATACCGTAAGAGAATACACAGAAGCCATTTTAGTGGCTTTGTTAGCGGCGATGTTTTTACGAGCGTTTGTGGTACAGGCGTTTCGCATCCCCACCGGTTCCATGAAAGACACGCTGTTAGTGGGCGATTTTCTTTTAGTGAATAAGTTCATTTACGGGGTTAGAACGCCAGATAGAATTCCAATCATCGACGCCAAAATTCCGTTTTTCCGCCTGCCGGCCTTTAAAAAACCTCAGAACGGCGACGTTGTGGTTTTCAAATATCCAAGAGATGAAAAACTGGATTACATCAAACGCTGCATTGCGGTTGGTGGTCAAACTGTGGAAGTAAAAAATGGCGAGGTGTTTGTGGATGGCAAACCCGAAGGCAAAATTATCGATCTCGGCCGAAGATTCGACAAAGCCGAAGGCCGGTATGTGCAATACACAAAAATCGTCACACCTTATAAAAAATCTTATGTTATCCGGCATTATGCCGACGGCTTCATGCGAGCCGACAACTATGGCCCGGTGAAAGTACCAGAAGGGCATTATTTTATGATGGGCGACAACCGGGATAACAGCTCGGACAGCCGGGTTTGGGGCTTTCTACCCGAAGAAAACGTGGTGGGGGAAGCGCTGATAATCTATTTTTCCTGGGACAGAATGGGGCCGGTTTGGAATTTAGTCGACCGCGTACGGTGGTCCCGCCTGGCAAATTTGATTCGATGATCATTGGAAAAGTAAGTAGTTGGCTGTGACGGCGGGTTTTTACATCCACATTCCGTTTTGTGAGAAGCGTTGCGGGTATTGTGATTTTTATACCGTTGCTCAGCAAAACGCCCAGATTCCTGCCTTTTTACTTGCTCTGAAAAAAGAAATCGCGCTTTATTCCGAAGCGGCCTCTGTTCGAGATTTGGAATTTGCCACACTTTATTTCGGCGGCGGCACACCATCCTTGCTGGCAGCAAAAGATTTGCGCTCGTTAACTGATTACGTGTTTTCAAATTTTAATTTTAGTTTGCAACCAGAAGTCACGGTTGAAACCAACCCCGGAACCGTCGATCTACCAAAATTGTCAGCCTACCTGGACGCGGGCGTCAATCGCTTAAGTGTGGGCATCCAATCCTTTCAACCCGATGAGCTGAAAATACTGGAGCGAATTCACAGCGCAGATGAGGCCTTCAAAACCATTGAATTCGCCCGTGTTGCCGGTTTTGAAAATATCAGTTTGGATCTAATTTACGCGTTACCCAGCCAAGCGCTGGCTACCTGGCAAAATAATTTGCAGCAGGCGGTCGATTTGAACCCCGAGCACATTTCTGCTTACAGCCTGACCTTTGAACCCGGAACGCCGTTCACACAGAAACTGCACCAGGGGATCGTCCACCGAGCTCCCGAAGAGATAGAAAAAAAGATGTATTTGTTTACCATGGAGTTTCTGAATGCAAAAGGCTATTTTCAGTACGAAGTATCCAATTATGCCAAACCGGCTCTACACTCGTTACACAATCAAAAATATTGGGACGGCAGCCCTTATTTAGGGCTGGGTCCTTCAGCGCATTCGTTCATCCAAAATAAGCGCTTCTGGAATGTCCGTAATTTGGTGAAATATCAAGACTGCCTTGAAAAAGGGAGGTTGCCCGTGGCGGAAGAAGAACAAGTCGATAGCGAAACTCGCTGCTTTGAACGAATATTTTTAGGTTTGCGTCAGGTGCATGGATTGCACCTACCTTCTTTTGAGGCCGAATTTGGCACGTCGTTTTTGAAAAAGTACCTTCAACCTCTTTCGAAGTTTTTTGTACAACCCTTGCAAGATGACCAGCTCATCCTCGATCTGACCGACGGCAAGCTGAAAATGCAAAGCGATCTTATGGAAATCGAAAATGGATTTATCAGATTAACTCGAAAGGGCTTTTTGCTCAGCGACGCCATTTGCGCCGAATTTTGCTCAAATTAATTATACACCAGCATGCGATAAAAGCAGATTTTTTTTGGAGATTTTGAATGTGGTGAATTTGTGTGAATGGGTGAAACGAGAGGGTGCTTTTTTAGCTTTTATTTTCCAGCTTCTTTAATAGCTTTCGGCAAACGTTTTTGTGGTGCTCATCCTGATGATCGACGATGGGTAATTCCAACACCGTTTCAAATTCCCTTTTTGCGAGCTGCCAGTTCCCCATTTTCATGTAAGTAATGCCCAATTGTTTGTGGTGATTTATCCACTCGGGAGCAATTTTGATGGCTTTTTTAAAATTTTCAACGGCAGCGTCATAACTCGCTCCCGGCGGCACCCCGCCGTAAACGATTTTGGCCAAAGCCTTCAGAAACCAATTTAAGCTGGTCAGCTCTTGGTGCCAGCGGCCTAAAACATGGTAGGCGCCATGATGATTGGGTTCCAATTCCAGAGTTTTTTCTGCGTTTTCTTTGACCTCTTTCGAACGTTTGATTTTTTGTTTGCCCTGTTCGTGAAGAGCGAGATAACCGGAGCTGATGGCCACGAAAAAATAACCGTTGGCGGTCTGTGGGCAGTTTGCCACCGCTTTACGTGCCCACTTTTCCGCCACATAGAAATACTGCACACACGTTTTCTTATCGGCTTCTTCACCTAAATTGATATAGGATTCCGCAATTCTCCAGAGCGCAGTACAATTGCTGGTGTCAACGGTCAAAGCGTTTTTATACATATCTAACGCCCGAGTATTGTCAAACAATTTTGCAAATTGGTTGCCTTGTTCCAGGTAATCGGCAGGACTCTGGGCAGCAAGCTCCGACAACATAATGAACGGTAAAATCAACAGGGCGAACTTACATTTCTTTTTAGACAAAAAATACATTGGAGCCCTTTTTAGTACCACAAAACTACGAAGAATGTCTTATTAGGGTTTGAACAGAAACGAGCCCTCTCTTACCTGAAAGCTTCCCAGCCGAGGGTGAATCTCTGTTCAGCTCGGCGGGACGCCCTCGCACCAGAGATTTATTATCGCGTTTTTTCAAGTTTTCGTTCAGACCCTCATTAAATAATCGTCGGCAATTGGAGAATCTGAATAAAAGTTAACGATTTTAAATGTGCGCTGGAAAAGATAACGAAAGGTAGGAAATTTATTCGTCTAAATCAAGCACAGCCTGCAAGCTTTCCTTGATTTGGTACAAATACTCCATGGGTAATGAGCCGATTCGTTGAACGATGCGATCTTTGTGGATGGTTTTGATTTGTAGTGAAAATGCCAGACCATCGCGCTCCAGACCCCCGACATTTTTAGGAATAAAGGTGGCGCCAATCCGGGTATCGGATACGCCTTTGGAGGCGATAATCGGACAAACGATGACGGTCTGCAGGATATCGTTTATGACGTCTGCAGATACGATGACGGCGTTACGGGTGCCGCCCTTCTGGTTAGTTTCGGAATGGTTGTTGACTCGAACGGTGACGATGTCGCCGTATTTGTACGTGTTCATGCAGGCCAGGACTCTTGTTCAAGTGAAGACCACTCTTTCAAAACAGAATCATTATGCTGATCTAAAATTTTGCAGGTTTCTACCAATTGTTCGGTTCGTTCTTCTTTTCTTTTATCGCTTAAATAGGTTTCAAAGGCTTCTCTGCCGAATTCTGCCAAAGTGATACCCATCTTGTTGACCCAGGTTTCGATTTCTTCCCGAAGGTTCGTTGGTATATACATAACGAATCTTTGACTTGTTTTTGCATAAGTTCTACGTCTCATGACTTACTCCAATTTATTTTTGTTATAAGCGTCGATTCAATCCCCATCGATGTGTGCCTGATAAATGAGAATTCGTTATCTTAAAAGTTCGATTAACTGGATTCACTCAGGCATGATTTGATCAGAATATGGATTGCGATCAGACTCACTTTTCGTTGATGAAAAAATCATCAAGCTCAATCGATGCTTATATACGTTTCGAAGATCATAAAAGTTACATTTAATTGTATAATACTTTAATGCTGAGTTTTTATTCCAACTTAGGCCAATTTTTTTTGCATTTTATTTAAAAATTTAAGGCAGACAAGGATGCGCTAATGGCTTTGTGAAACATTTGAGGAGACACGCAACATGTTAAACGCGGATAGATTGGGTTTTTATGGCATGGGTTAGATTGCGGCCAGAAATGAAGACACACAGGTGCTCTGTCAAATCCCGGGCACTCGTCAGGGGGTGTTGAAAAGACAGCACCGCCATGCGGATTTCGCGGTAAATTCGGAAATCGTTGAGACTGTCGAAAAAATTGTTTTTTAATTCAGCCTGAGCGGAGTCGAAGGCCGTAACTCGTTGTTTTTATATCATGCTTCGACTCCGCTCAGCATGAAGAATCACTTAATTTTGACTTTTTCGACAGTCTCGTTAGAACGAGGCACGGTTCAGCGAGAGTCGGCTGCAGAGTGAATGGCAATTCTTCGAGCAGAACTCGGTTACGGATATAGACGGCTCGATTTCGCTCCACAATTTTATTGTACGATGATCGTCCCTTCTTTTAAGTTGTTTTGATGGATGGCACAATAATACTTCACCGAACCTGCGTTGGAAAAAGTCACCGAAAAGGTATCGTTGGTGTCTAAATTTCGTGATCCGATGAAAGCTTTTGTGGGAGCGCCCAAAGTGCCGGGATCCACCGAATGCGTGCCGCTGTCTTTGTTTTTCCAGGTGACGCGCGTGCCCACGCTGACGGTCAATGTGGACGGTTCGAAGTGACCGCTGAAAATCCATACTTCGTTGTCGCCGCGCGTTTCCACGCCGGTGGGTAGGTCTTCGCAGTGCCAGGTGAGGACAGCCAGCAACGCCAAAATGCTCAGCCATTTAAAATTGATTTTCATGTTCTTCCTCCAGAATATTCAAATCAGAATGGATGATTAAAATCACTTACGGTACCATCAGGATGGTTAAACCCTTTTGCGACAGATAACTAATCACGCACGTTTCGTTTTTGGAACGGTACTCCAAAGACTCGGTTGCAACATTCAAAGTAAGGAATCCACGGGATTGTTTATTCAATTCATGGATATAACACCTTATTTTACGGTGATGCGTCCTTGTTTCCCATTTGGGTGCCGTGAACAATAAAAAAGATACGTCCCTGCTCTCGTAAATGACAGCGTGTACGACCCATTGGGGTCGAGCAGAGGTGAATTGAATTCGGTTGTTGGATTCATGGGGCTGCCGCTATCCACCGTATGGGCCTGATGGTCTTTATTTATCCAGGTAACTTTTTCTCCGACAAACATTTCGAGTGCTACGGGATCAAATCGATCGTTAAAAATCCAGAATTGCAATTCGCGATTTTCTTGCGGTTCCTCTGGTTCAAAAATCGTGGCTAAAGGTTTATCTTTCGAACAATGCCAGGGAAAAAACAGCATTAAACTTAATATGAATCCCACTTTTTTAAATGGTATATTAAACATAATATTCTCCTGTTGTTAAATCGAATTAGTTGTTGTGATTTGAAGTATATGTTTAATTTACAAACAGTTCGGTCTATTTGAAGAGCGGAGTGACATGGCTGAATTTTGATAATTGTGTTTTAATTTACGTTCATCAACGCTCAGATTGATCGAGGCTGAACAATTTAAGCAATCCGATTTGCATTTGCCAGAGATTTTTTAAAAATGGATGAAAAATGAAGATACGCATTTGAGTAGAAGACTATTTGATTTTAAATAGTTAGCAATCAGCAGGGAACCAGGAGAACCCATTCCCTGTCCCTCCAAAAACAATAACGCCGACTGCGGTTGCAAATGCCCAATTGAACAGTCGGCGATTTTGAGTGTTTTCATGAAGGCCATAATGACAGGTGGCTGGTTGCCATTAACGCAAGTAGGTCATCTTTTTTACAGCGGAAAACGAACGGGCTTGTAATCGGTAGAGGTAAATGCCGCCGGCCACCAGATTGCCATCATCATCTTTGCCGTTCCATAGCACCGCGTGCGGACCTGCCGATTGGTTTTCGTTTACCAGCGTGCGGACCTTTTGCCCCAGAATGTTGTAGACATCCAATTTCACCGCCGTCAAATCCGCGTTTTGCGGTAAAGTGTAGTGAATTACCGTACTTGGATTGAAGGGATTGGGGTAATTTTGTTCTAAGTTGAACTGCGAAGGTACGTTGACCACCTCATCTTCAACCCCCGTCACTACGCCATTTTCGGCGCCGATGGTTGGATTGTCCTGATCGAACCAATCCTCCGGGGAATTGCCGCTGCCGTCATACTCGATGGAGTGACCGTCTACCACGGCGGGCACAAAGTCGCCGCTAGACCAGATACCTTTGGTCGCTGCCACCGACTCCCGTCCGTTGCCGGCCCCGCCCCACTGGACGAAATCTTCCATATTGTCAGGAATAGCAAAGTTGCTGTTAGTGGTATATAATCCCAGATCGGCGGAAGCATTGTTTAGCGTTAATCCTCCTAATGCTAACAATCCGCCTGGGGGGATAGTCCTGGAGCCGCTAAGAACGGTGAGGGTGGCGATGGCAGGATAATTGAATCGCGAACACAAAAACCAACCGGAAACATCCACGGCCACATCGCCGAAATTCTTTAACTCCACCTGGTTACCCGAACTGGAAAGTAAAACTTCATTGATGCGCACCTGAGCACTCAGGGTTGCTGGAATCATTAAGGCTAAAAAAAGTAACAATTTATATGATCTCATTAAACACTCCTTTATGTTTATAATTATAATTGCGGTTTATTTAATTTCATTCTCCAAAAGAATATCCGGTTTTGCTGGAAGCCGTTTTGCTCATTCTTTTCGTTTCTGAACAGAAACGGTTTTTAGTTTGCCGAACTTTTTGTGTGCCCAGTAGCTCACACTAATTGGCAGCGTCATCAACAGCAAAATCGGTTGTGCCAGACCAGCCAGAACCAGACTGGCCGCTAATGTCACCATGGTGACAAATTTACCCCAGCGAATTATGGTGCTGGGGTCGTTTAAATCTATGCGGCTGTGACCGAACCCCACCGCGCTGCATAAAACGAGCAGGGGTATCAATTTAAACTCATATTTCAGGACGGTTATTCCTAAGATCACAAATGAAACCACCAGGCAAAAGTACACATATTTTCTGCTACCTTCTAATCCCAAATAAACCACCGTCGTTTTTTTTACCGGCACGGCTTGTTGATCGTTTTCATAGTCGAGATAATGGAAAAAGATCATGATGCCGATGAAAATGATTCCAAAACCAACGGCACTCAAAATCACATATAGATTCACGCTGAAAGTTTGCACATAGTAGCTGCCCACCACCAGCACAAACATGCCGGCAAATCCCCCCAGCCATTCGCCTAAAAATGGACGATAGGCAAACCGAAAAGGCGGCAGCGTATAAAAGAGCGCACTGAAATACGCCGGCAAAAAGAAAAAGTAAAACGCTTTGATATCGATAACTTTAATGCACCAATACACCAGACCCGCTAAAATCAGGTTTGAAATCACAAAAGCCCACCACAAGTCGCCAATGCTGAGCAGTTGGGCTTGCAAAACTTTGCTGCCACCCGATTTTTTCGCTCGCAGGTCTTGCGGATCTGCGCCGCTTTTCCAGTCGTAAATTTCGTTGATTATGTGTGTTGGATAGCCCTGCACCAAAGCTGATATCAAAAGTACTAACAAAAAAGCTGGCCAGTTTATTTCATAATTTTTCATGGAGGCCAGAGAGGTTCCCACCAGCGTGCCAGTGACGGCCCACACCATCACCGGCAGCACTCGGAACAGCATAAAATAACCTTTTATTTTGCATCGTAAAGGGCTCATGGCTATTCCCGATTCAAGTTAATGATTATATTGCATTATGAAGTCAAGATGACCTGCAAACTCTACCGTAAATTCGTTCTTTTTTTCAGAAAGGCTTTAGCTAAAGAGTTGTGTAAAAACGAGGATTGGTGTAAAGATGCAGAATGTTTCCTTCATCAAATAAACATTCTGCAGATTAAAGTCAAGGAGAATTCATTAGTGTGAATAAAACCACACTAATGAAGGGAGGCTATAATTCTCATTCCCTAATTTTATTTGGGAATGAATAGTTAATCCACCAAGACTGAAGTTTTACTATGGTGAAATCATACGGTGTGATTTTGTTTTTCTCAAAACAAATTCGCTTTGGTTTTGCTGTCGATATACACGGTGTCGCTGACCGTTTTGTACAGATAGATCAAATCGTAAAGGGTGGTGTCGGCTTTGATGAGCGTGTCCGCTCGAAATACGTGCACCAAATCGTAAGTGACCACCGAGTCAGGCACCGGCGGTGGCGGCGGCGTGTAGCTCAATGCGGCCGGCTCATAGCCCCACATTTCAAACGTCACGCCATTTTTGTCACGTTCGAATAAAATTTTGATGGGCTGATCGCGGTAGTTGCGATTGACGCCTTTTAGAATGGCTGCAAAGATGCCGTTCGGGGCGTTGGCATTGGTCGGATTTTCAAATTCCGTGGGTTCGCGGTTTTCGCTGACGATTTGAAAATTGGCTTTGAATTGCCAGCTGTTCATGATTTTCTGGGCGCTGTCCGAAGGTACAGGAAAGTAGATGGCCTGCGAGGGGTAGGTCTTCACCAGATCGTCTTCCCCAAAACCGTTGCCAGTGGCGTCGATGATGTCGATTTGTGTCACCAGGGTTTCGGCGATAAAAAATTCGAACATGAAAAAATCGATCAGCGCACGATCTTTTATGGACACCACCGGCACCGACATCTTATCGACCTTCATGTCTTTGCCTTGTTGAGAAAACAGTTTGGCCGATAAAATGATGAGAGCTAACCAGATCAAAAAGGCGAAAATAAATGGGAATCTGAATTTCATCTTCTGCTACTCCTTTGGCTGCTTTTTTTGAGTCCAATCCATTGCCCGTAATAAGTGCGCGCCTGATCGAACTGGCCGGTGCGCTTCAAGGCTTCCACCATGAGCTGGTAAACTTGCAATTTTTCATTAGGGTCCAATTGTTTTAGCGCTTTGAGGGCCTGCTGACAGTTTTCAATTACCGCGCGTGGATTGTTGCGCGATAGTTTGGCGATTTCAAGATGGCTTTTAGCGCGGCTCCGCCAATCGATGGCCACGGCTTGCTGAAAATACATGAAGGCAAATTTGCGGTTTTTGGTGTAATTTTCCAGACCCGAATTGTGGCACATGATGCCGTAGCTGTCGAAATATTTTTGATAGGTAGAATCCAGCGGCGCGCCGTTCTGGTCTTTGGACGCAAGTTTGACCACCTGTTTTAGCCGCTCCATTGCCGCATCCTGACGCTGGAGAAACTGATATTCCAGCACCGCCAGACGCCAGACGATCTCATCGATAGCGCGGCGGGTTTTTAGTTTCGGAATGAGTCTTAACAATCCTTTGGCGGCTTGACCGTACTCTTTCTTCTCCTGTAAAGCAAGATATTTGTCTCGCAGCTCCACGGCTTCCACATTGCCGTCGTCCCAGTTGATCCATTCGATGTAGCTGAGAATATCGTCCCGCTCCTGCTGCGAGGAAGCGTAAGTCAGGGCGCGCTGCAGGCTTTTGGTACCGCGAGCCGCCAGATGCATTTTGATTTCCGTGTCGCCCTGGTAGTAAACGTAATAAAACAGGGCGGCGGTGTCTAGCGCCACATCCTGCGTGTAGTCGCTGTGCGTGAAGTCCAGGCCGGCGGTTTCTCTCAGTACGGATTCGGCTTTTTGGAAGTGAAAATGGGCGGCTTGCCAGTGTTTGAGTGCGTAGTGACTTTCCGCCAGACGACCGTAAAGCGCGTGCTCGCCCTTTTCTATGTGCAGCAGGTTTTCCAGAATTTTGATGGCGCGCGCATGGTTGTCGTCGTCTAAAAATCGCGCTGCCAGACTTTGGTACACCCGCGCCAGCCAGCTCTTGGTTTCCAAATCAAAGGGATTCAGAATCAGGGCCTGCTCGAAATACTTGCGCGCATTTTGCAGCAATTTCAGGGTTTCCAATTTAAACAACTCCAGGGATTGACTCGGCTTGCTGGATTGTTGCATTTTAGCGAATTTTTGCAAATTCAAAGCACCTTTATTGAATGCCCGAATGGCCGCCAGCGAATCCTGCACAGAAATTTTGATCGAGGGATCCAGTTTGTTGGATAAATATTTCCACAAGGTATCGCTGCGGCTGGTGTTCTGGGCGCCCAGCGCTTTGTAGTTGTCCGCTCGATTTTCGCGGTTGAGAGAGACGAACAGATTCCTAGAAAGCGAGTCCGCTTTGATCGCTACGGAAGAATCGACACCGGCGGGAACCATAAGCCGGCTTTTGCCCTTTTTCGCGGTTGAAAAATTACCAGCGCAGCCGGTGAAAACCAGGAAGGCGATCACGCCTTTCCAGATGATTTTGTTCAACATCTTGACTCCTGAAAATTCATTTATGCTTACCATGCTATTTGACGGAAAGACTCCTGCACACAATTCAGTTGACGCTTTCCCACCAGGAAAGAAAGATCTGATAAAATTGTTGTGTGCGTTGGTTTGAAGCGGCCTGCCTTACGGTACTGAAGGCCAGGGGCGCCCCCGTTTGACTGCGGTTCACGGTGCCCACCCTCAAAAAGCGGCTTTTTTCCTTGAAACCGCGATCGATGAGGTACGTGGAAGTATGGCCTTCCAGCAAACAAATTCGCACCTCATACAATTTCTCTTTGCACAGTAGATATAGTTGAAACTGGCGATTTCCAATTTTGAATTGCACGATGGAGGTCAAATCCTGAGGTGATTTTTCCATGAACCTGCCAACCACTTCTGGAAAAGCGGTCGGATGCTGCTTCATCCACTCCACCAGTGCGCGGTAAACAGGCGTCAGATCCGAGTAATCCGTACCGAGCTCTGACAGATCTAACTCCGAGATTTGGATATCACCTCCGCCCACGGTTTTCGCTTCGGGAGTGCCCAGGCTGCGTGAGCCGCCTGCGTAATTGATTTCATTGCCCACATCCAGACCCTGGCCGGATTTCACCGATAAAACGCCGCTTGCATTTTGACTCTTACCGCGCTGACCGCGGGATTGGATATTAAGTTTGCGCGATGAATTGTCAAGCAAGATATTGAGTCCGGCCAGCATCTGGGATTTTTTTAAATTGACTTTCATTTGCCCACCAGAAGTCGAGCGCGAGGGTTCACTTTTTAAGGTTGGTTTTTTCAAAGACTTTTTCGGCTGGTTTAAATCAGCCAGCGCCAGGTTGTTTAAAGCGCTCAAATCGATCTTTTCAACACTTTTGGGCTGTGGTAGCGGCAATGGGGGTTTTTCTATTTGCAGCGGTTCTTTCACTTTCACCGGCTGCGGCTTGTCGATGACTTTTTGGGGTTGCGGTTTAAATCTTGACCAGTTGATCTCTTCGTACGTGTCGGTTTTGAGCTTTACCTGCGGTAGTTTTTGCCGCTGCAGGAAAAAGTAAAATCCAAATAAAAAGGCGGAAGTTAAAAACGCCGCAACAATTTTATCCGTATTCGATTTTGTATTTGAAATCACATACATTAGAACTGCAAACTTTCGTAATTGATGTTTTTTGGAATGCGGTGTTTCTCACAAATATCCAGCACATAAACCGTGTTCTGGATGAGCGACTCTTCGTTGGGCTCGATGAGCACCACCATTTCCTGGTTTTCGTTTTTAATTAGCGCCAGCCGGTCCTCTAATTCCTCCAGGCTGACTGTTTCGATCAGGATTTCATCATTTTCTTTAATAGCAAAGCGATTGGTTTCGCTGATTTGCACCCGGATCAAAATGGGCTCTTCCTGGTTCTTCGGTTCAGTCTCTAACTTGTCGGAGGGCAATTTGATCTGTGCCCGCACTTTGATGTCGCTGATGGCAATGAATCCGAAAAGGATGATCATAGCAACGTCGATAAGTCGAATGATGATGCCACCTTTGGTCATTTTTTATTCCTTAGTTTTTATTCAAATTCATGAGTTGTTTGCTTTGAACCGCACACTTCTGTTTCTCTAAAAGAAGGCTTGCGGTTGTTTCCCATTTGTGGCCTGATCATCGGCTGAAGCCGCTGGTTCGGCGGACGTCGATGCCTTTTGGGATATTCAAATGATCGCAAATATCCGAAGCGGCCATGGTGTATTTGATGGGCGTATCGAAATTGGATCGAATCCGCACTCGAATTTCTGTGCCCTGCTCAACCGCCTGGGCCGCTTTATTTTGCAGGTACGAAAAAAGCTGCAAGGGATCGCCGATCATCTTTTGTTCGTGTTCCAGAAGATAGATGCCGTCCGGGCGAATGCCCACGAAAATCACCTGTTCTTTGTCCGGGTTCGATGGCGGAGTTTCCGAGCTTTTGGGCAGCTCAATCTGACTTTTTTCGTTTATTTCGGAAATGGAAATAAAACCGAAAAGCAGAATAAAAACGATATCGATCAAACGAATGAGTGTGCCGCCGGTGCCCATATCAAGATGACATCCTCTGGTTCAGTCCGCTGTTCTGCCGCGCCGGCACACCGCTCTTTAGCTCGTCGGCGATGTAGGGGCGGGCAAAGGAGACAAATTCCAAAGCCCCCTGCGTGTTGTTGGCAATGGAAACTTTGAGTTTTTGCGGCGCCACCTGATGTCCGAGAAACCAGTCCATTTTAGCCAGCCCTTTTTTGTCGGTCTTAACCCAGGCCACCTGATTCTTGTTGGCCAGAACGCCGTTGCCTTCGGCCACCTCAAATCGAATGGGCACGCCGGCGACTTTACGCCCCTGGGCGGTTTCCACAAAAATAGCGATGGGTTCGTTGAGTTTGTGCCCGATGAAGCCATCCTGTTTGAATTCAGAAATGGCTTTCAGCGAAAGAGAATTGATCACCGATTCGTTCAGGGTGGCGGTGAACGTCTCCTGTTGAGATGATGATTTGCGTTCCGGTCCGTTGTTGGGTTGCGAGCCACCGCTGTTGTTTTTTTTGTTGCGCTGGTGCACGATGGCCATGAGCCAGAGCCGGAATTCATCGGCTTTCGACGCGATGATATCCAGACGTTTGTTAAAAATGCTGAAGACTTCGGTTGAAAAGAAATTCAAAATAATGCTCACCACCAGACCGATGAGGGTGGTTACCAGGGCCAGACCCATGCCGTTCAAAATTCGCTGGCTGTCCAGGTTGCCGCCAAAAAATGTCACAAACATACCCCAGACCGTGCCTAACAAGCCCAGCGCTCCGGCAGTGTCTGAAAGAAAAGCCAATCGGCCTTTGAAAGTAGCAAATCGGTCTTGCTGCAGTTGAATGTAATTGGCGATTTCGTCGTGAAAGTCGCGGGTGTTGCCTGTTGAGTGAAAAATCGAGAGCAAAATAGAGTACAAACGGGCAGTCAGATTGTTGGGGTATTTTTGCACCAGACCGCTCATTTCATTGATGGTGTGCTGCCGGTAATCCACGGAAAGCAGTACCCGGCCTTTGAACTTGTCGATCATCAACTCATAAATTTGCAGAATGATCAGGAAGATACCGAGCCCGAGAACTAAAAAAATCACTAACGCGATGCCGCCGCCCAATTTGGTCAAAGACCAAAAAGTTTTGAGGTCGCTGAACTGGCTCACATCGAGAGAAGTTTTTGGCGAAGCGGTTGCCGCGCTGGATGGGGTTGGCTGATTCGCCACTCTTTTTTGCTTTTGCATGCCGAAAGAATTGTCGGGAAGAGTCAAGAGAATTACTACCATCAAAGTACAGAATAGGCAGGTGAATATTTTCAACGCCGGTTTTTTACTTTTTGAGAATAATATTGATTTCATCGGCATCTACTCCTGTAGGTTTGGGTTTATTGGTGACTTCTATGGTGATGTTTCTGATGATTTTTTGAACAAAGAGATTGTATTTTTCGGAGGTATGTTGCGTCTGCTGGTTATCCTGCCAGATCATGTAAAAGTGATAAGTACCAGGGGAAACCAATTCGCCTTCGGCTGTTTTCCAGTCCCACACTATTTGATCCGGCGGCATGCCGATACCCTGAAAAATTCTGACTTTTTCTCCGCGCTTGTTTTCAATGATGAATCGCCAGCTTTGTGCAAAGTGAATTTGCGACACGGGTATGATGGAAAACGTGGTGGAGTTGTGCGAAAGCAGAAGCAGCGATTCTCGGGGTTGAATGAATCGTTGTCCCAACTTTTCGGCTGCCCGCAGGCTGTCTTGTTTCGATTTGTAAGTCGTATGTAAGAATGCCACTTGCTTCGCTGCCGTGGAATCGATTTGCAAAAATTCCCGCAACCCCACGGCCCGGCTCATGGATTCGCCGGGCGTAAAAATCTGGGTTTTAAGGCTCTTGTTTATTTTTAAATCTTCAGAAATTTTTTCAATGAATGCACGATAGTTACCGGACAGACTAAGCTCTTGCGGGTCGGGTAAAATTGCCTGATCCACCGTATCTTTCACAAAGGGCAAGTAAGTCTCGGTTTTAGTTGAGTCCAGAACGCCGATATCGGCCGCTGACAATTGTGACAGCGCCCCCTGGTTCACATTGGGGTCGATGAAGCGGGTTAATTTTTTGTGGATGATTTCCAGCTTGTCTAGCGAAGGGTAAATGTAAAATTTGGATTCTTCCACCAGTGGTTTGTCTGGCGGCTCGAATCTTAGCAGAAACTCCTCCGGAACCTTGATTTCCGGTAAAGCGGGTTTGCGATCAAATTCGTGAATGAGGGTGATTTGATGCGAGCCGTTGCCCACACTCTGCCCGTCGAACAGCGTGTAATCGTAACGATAATTGATGCTCAACGGACCGGTGATGCGTAGCTGACCTTCCACCTGCACGGCTTTGTCGTTGAAGCCGAGCATAAAATATCCGGCATGAGCGAAGGCCGAACCTATGGACGTTTCGGGGTGGAATTGCCCCTCTGCATGGGTGGCGCTGAATGCTGCACGCAGGGCTCCAAAAGTCAACACCACGCCAAAATAGCTTTTGAATGGTTCATAGACATTGTCATTAATTAAAGATACATTTGCGCGGTTTATGTGATCGATCCCCACCCCCAATCTTAAAAAGGGGTAGGGAATGACGGACAGCCCGGCGCCAAAAGTGGCGTTCCATTTAGTGGTACCGTTGGCAAAAACGGGATCGTCTGCTTCGACCAAATTAAAATTGTCTCGATTAAACGATTTGTTGAAAACATTCAGTTTGACCCCCAACGATAAAATTCGATGAAAGCGTCTGGCCGCGGCAAAGGAGATGTTGCTCTGACTGAACAGCGGTGTGTTAAAATATTGCGCCTGAATGCCGATGCCAGTAAAATCGTCAATGCCAAACGGCAGCGCCAAACTCACAAAACCCTGACGAAATGTTTGCAGTTGATTTTCCACAAAGCCTAAATGAAACAATTTACCCCCCATCGCCGCGTGAGCATTTTGAAATGAGAGAATCGCGGGATTGACAAAAACCGATTTAAAATCGATGAGCTCAGCCGGATTGGCGCTGATCATATTCTGTGCCCGGCCTGGGTTTGCGAGCGACATTTCAAAAAGCAGAATGAAAACAATGGATAATTTTATTTTAAAATGAAATTTCATCGGAGACTTCCTGATGCCTTCCTGTGTGTACCATTCGATCATCGCGCCAGCACCAGATAGCCGCTGGCGACTTTTTGCTCGTCATCGGTGAGAACGTAAAGATAAATTCCGGGCTTCTGATCGCGGCCGCGATCATCGCGGCCATCCCACCGAAAAATCGTTCCCACAGGTTGATTCAAGGTGGTCAGAAGATCGCCGTTGAATTTATAAATTTTTAGCTGTGGCTGCTGCACAAATAGTTTGGCAAAATTGAATTCCGCCATATCGTTGAAACCGTCGGCGTTGGGTGTGAACGGATTGGGTCGAACCACCACCGATCCCAGGGCGGTTTTCAAACGCAGAACCGCTGAATTGTTTTCTTCGTCGGCTTCGGTGACCAGGTTGCTCATGTCCACATAAAACACGATTTCGTGACTCCCCAGGCGCGCAAAGGTCGCGGCATACTGAAAAGTCACTTCCTCTCCCGAGTCCAATCCGGTGACCACCGTATCCCGCACCACGTTGCCATCGTGTAAAAAAGTGATTCGGAAGGCCTGTTGCACGGGGACGATTTCAGTGCGCGCAACTCCGGTTATCAAGCGTGTTTGATTCAAAGTGATGTCGGTGTCGTTAATCCCCAGCGAAGCCACGGTTAAATCCGGCAGCGTTTCAATCACGCTGATTTTGACCTGTGTGGTATCGCTCAGCGGATTGGATTCCCAGAGCTCAGTGACGACAAACGTCACGGTGTAGTCCCCGCGTGAGCCAAAGGGCGGCGTCCAGGAAAAGGTGGCCGTATTATCGAGATTGTTTCTGAGATCTGCGCCCTGGGGCAAATTCAGCGCCGAATAAGTTAGAGTGCTGTCTTCCGGGTCCGCAGCTGACAGGTTGAAAGTGAGCGGAGAAAGCTCCTGCGCCGTTTGCGCCGAAATGGCGTTGAATACCGGCGCATCGTTGACCGGGATGACGCGAACGTAAACCGAAAGGGTGTCAGAAAAAATGCCGTCCCTGGCAATGACCACAAAGGTCGTGTCTAAGTCGCCCTCGCGGGGAGTTCCTTCGATGGAGTTGTTTTCCGGTGCGGGTGAGCTGACCTGCAGCCAACTCGGTAAATTCAGAAAAGTAAACTGCGCCCCGGTGCCGTCTGAATCGTTTGCCGTGGCGGTGTATTGCGCAAAGACATCTTCCACGGCGGTCATGGTGTCGGTGGAGGTGATTTGCGGCGGAAATTGATTGGGCCCGCCCAGAAGAATCACCGGGAACTGCGACTGACTGCTGTCGTTGCTGAAAATGGTCAGCGTGTCCAGATACGCGCGCACAGCCGTTGGCTGAAAAGTGATGTCCACCATTTGGCTGGAGTAAGCTGGAACGGTCAGATTCGGGTCGGGGGTGGAAAAGTCGGCATGCGTGAACCGCATGTCGCTGATCTTGATGGCACCGTTGCCGCCGTTGCTGATTTGAATGGGCCGGGTGCGCGACTGCGGCGGCAGCACGTTGCCAAAATTCAGGGTGTCGGGCGTAACGCTGATGATAGCGCGAATGCCCTCCCCGCGCAATCCCAGCGTTAGATTTTCAAAGCTGCTCAATCCTTGTGTGCGAAAGGTCAGGGTGTCTTCATAGACTACGGTGTCCATGGGTGAAAAGGTGATGGCCAGGTTAAACGTTTGCCCGGGAGCGATCTCCACCTGCGAATCCGCGACCGTAAAAACCGGCAAAGTCGTGGAAATGTTTTCTACGGTGATGGTTTCGCCGGTAGGATTGATCACACTGAGCCGCCGCACCGAATCGGTTCCCACATACACCTGCCCAAAGTCCAGAACACGCGGTGGTAGAGAAATGCGAATGTTGCCGCTTCGGCCGCCGCGGTTCAATAAGATGGAAAGGGTGTTGGTGGCGAAATTGCTGATGGCGAAATCGAGGTCGCCGTCGCCATCGAAATCCGCGCTGGTGAGCGCGATGGGGGTGGCGCCGGACGCGTACGTGTCGCCAGACTGGTAGGCCAGACCGTTATTGAAATCGTTTCTTAGTATGGTGAGATTCTGTGCGAATAAATTGGTCACTGCCAGATCCAGATCATGGTCTTTGCCGAGCCCGGCGGTGAGGGCGCTCTGGTCGGTGGTGTCGATATCCGCGATGACCACCGCGGACGGCCGCACGCCTACCTGCAGTTTCTGGCTGACCACAAAGCCGCCGTCGCGGGTGCGATTATCCAGTATGGAAACCGTGTTGAGGTTGGGGTGGATTACCACCAAATCTAACCGTCCATCGCCAAATTTGTTCGGAGTCGTGCGCCCTAAAAGATCGTTGGATTGAATCATGGTCGGGGAATCGTCCACTGCGAATTCGCCGGCGTTGCTGAAACGGGCCTGGCCAAGGTTGTCAAACATGGTGATGGAATTGTCACCGGAATTGCTGACAACGATGTCCACATCGCCGTCGTTGTCAAAATCGCCTGTAGTCAAACCAAAAGGGCTGGCGCCGGTAGCATAATTTTCCGAGGTCGGCGAAAAGATATCATTGCCTAAATTCAAAATGATTTGCAGCCGATTCACCCCAAAGGCCAGCACAGCTAAATCCACTTTGCCGTCGTTGTTGAAATCTCGGGTGGTAATTTGTACGGGATGCTCGGCAGTAGGAATGGTTTGCGAAACTGAGAAATTCCCAGCGCCGTTGTTTTGCAGCAAAGAAATACTATTACCGTCGAAATTGCTGACGGCGAGATCGAGCAAGCCGTCGTTGTTAAAATCGCCCCCAGCGATGGAATTGGGACCGTTACCCACTGCCACGCTGTTTTGAAATTCAAAAGATCCTCCGAACACCGCAAATCGATTCAGGTAGATGGTTACCGTATTGGTGGCCATATTTGCCAGGGCCAGATCCGCATAGCGGTCGTTGTTAAAATCGCCACTGTAAATGGCGATGGCATCCCGCTCGTTTTGTGGATTGGTGATCTCGATGCGCTCTTCAAAAATCCCGCTGCCGTATTCCACACTCACCGTGAACGACCATTGAAACGGCTTCGACAGGGGCTGCCCGGAGCGGCTGAGAACGCCGGCAGTCAGCGTGCTCGAAATAATTTCACCTTCTTTAAAAAAGCTGGTGGGCGTGAAGTGCGCCGTGCGGGTGGCGGCTTCGTAGGTGATGACCCCGCTGTAAATGCCGGTAAGGCTGCCGCTGACCACCCACGTTTGATTGTTCAGAGAGGCCGCATCCATGTCCTGGGAAAAGGTCACGGTTACGCGGCTGGTTACCGGCGTGTGGATTTCATTCTGGCGCGGCACAACCTGCGCAACCTCGGGCTGTGCAAGCAGGCCCGCGGGCAACAAGCCTAAAAACAGAAACCAGAAAACAGTTCTCATTCCACAGAATACGCAGACACGTATCCTCATAACATCCTCTCTGAATTATGATGAATTGGTTTAGTTGGTACGGGTGATTTTGTCTATGTGATTTCGGGCTTCCACCAGCAGTTGTTTTTTGCCCAGGGCTTCGTACGCCAGCGCCAGGTTTTTCCAGCCCAGAAGATCGTCCGGGGAGGATTCCACGATCTTCCGGTACCAAGTAACCATGTCCTGGTAGTTGCGCACCCGCCAGTTCGCTTCACCGAGATAGCGGTAGAGCAAATAATTGTTCGACGAGTCTGCCAAAGCCGCGGTGAAATAGTCGATGGCTTTGTGGTATTCCTGCTGGCGAAAATGCAACATCCCGAAATCGGTTAATAATTTGGGAGTGGGACTTAGTTCAATCAATCGTTCAAAATCCTTAACCGCCTCCGAATAGTTTTTTAATGCATCGTACGCATAAGCGCGCCGCATGAGCGCATTGATCTCCAGTTCGTGTTTGTTCAATATTTCGTTGCACAAATTTACCGATTTTTGGTACTGTTTTTTAATGAAGTAAATTTCCGCTAAATTGTTTTTTAAAATCAGATTGTCAGGTTGCATGTTTAACGCTTGCTGGTACGCCGTTTGGGCTTCGTAATATCGACCGGCCATGAACAGCGCGTCCGCTAATTTTTGCAGCCCAATAAATTGGCTTTTGTCGATCTGCACGGCAAGTCCAAATTGATTGGCCGCTTGCCGGTAGTTTTTCAATTGAAACAGCTTTAAACCGCGGTTAAAATTTTTAGTCCAATATTTTTTCAAAAGGAAAACCGCCGAGTTTTCATATTTGGGAGAAATCTGTCGGAGGGTAGTCAGCGTTCTGCGCATGGCCTGAATGGAATCCAATTCTCCGAACACTTCAGCGAGTAAAAGATGCGCTTCCCCGTCCCTGGGGTTTTTTTTAAGATATTCATCCAATGAACTTTGTGCTTTTTGCCAGTCCTGTTGTCGCATGTAAAGCTCAACAGTCTGGAATTGGCTGCCAGCGCACCCACTTATTAACAAGAGGCCGCTAATTAATAAGTGTTTTTTTTTACGACTTTTTATCTTCGAAACAAAATCTTTTCTCAATTCACCGTTTCCTTCAAAAACCTGTCCATTCTCGCAGTTTTCTCTAAGTTCAACCCGTATCCACGCAACTTGTATGCCATAAATAAACCTCAGCAAATTCGGCAATCTTCAGGCATAATTCCAACTATCTTTCAACCCACATGACGAATTTCCCTGGTTACTAAATGGTAAATTTTTGCGCATGTGGGCAGAAAATGAACAATTTTGAGAAGGGGTTGGTAAAAACTTACTGCCTTATTAAAATTGATTTCAATGTGGCAGCAGTATTTTAGGGTAAATTTGAAATAATTCGGATTAAAACCAATATTTGTTTGACTATTATGGGTGAGTCTGCCATATTGCAGTGAATTTATTATTTGTTTAATTGTTCAACAAATTGATGCAATTCACCTCAACAAATTTCAAATCGTCTTCATGATCATTCTAAGTTTTTTAATCATACTCGGGTATGCTGTCAACGCTTTGATGGATGGCATCGCGTTTTCCAAAAGTCCGCAGGGTCGGGATCTGAACACTCTCTGGCATCTGGCCAAGTATGTTTGGGTGGGAGTTGTTTTATTGACCGGCGTACAGCTTCACCGTCAGTTTTTAACCGGCGAGTATCTCAGTATTATTGTTGCTGTGGTCATTTCGGCGGGGGTTGGATTTCTTGTCTGGCGCATCACCTATCGAATCTATCGCAAGATCGATTGGCCGGACTGGGCGTAAAGAAAGCCGTACCTGGCCTGCGCCCTATTTAAAAAATCACAAACCCACTCCAAATGCCAAACAGATCTCAAATTAAAATGTTCTATAAGCCTGATTGACCATTTTGTGTTATGAGCATCTGCTATTCGAATTTGTTTTGTCTTCTCTGACGAATGGGTAGTTTAGATGGAACCTTGCTTGCTTTCGGGAATTACTAATCTTCAGGGGACGTTCGCCATTTAATTGACGCTGCGATTGTGCATGGATACGGCTGCCTTTCGGTCTCTTACGTGGTCTTCGTTGTTTAAACTTCTGTTTCTTCTGAGCAAATCCCCGGTTAGAAAATACCTTTTTCTTTACCTTTACAAAACGAGTTAGGTAATTAATTTTCTACAAAAAGAAATCGATTTCTGCACAGTGACACTCTTGATAGTATTTTACGTGTGATAGCGATCAGGAGGATTATCTAACCATGAGGACGATTCGCATTTCCAACGAAGTATGGATGGCCATAGCTGAACGCGGCAAGTTTGGTGAAACCCCCGACGACGTGCTGCGGCGCGTGTTCAACATCAAACCGGTTGAAAAAGCCAACATGCGTCCCCGTAAATCCGCTGCCCACAGGATGACGGCCACGGTGGAGGACGGTCGGCTTCTGGTTACTTTTTCAAATGGCGCGGCTAAAACCTGGTCGTTGCCTTTCAAGGAAAATAAAAGAGAATTGCGCGTGGTACGAGAAAAAGCCGTTGCCTTTGCCGAACGAAATGGCGCCACCGATGGTCAATTAAAAGCCCTTTTTAAAGCCATGAACAACGCGGGTTATTATTTGACCAAATGATCAGCCTAATCTTGAATCCTCCGGACAAATGCAAATCCTGTCGAACCGCAAAAACGTAAAATGCCCTCAAATTTTATTTTTCAGGTATTAGTCAATGAACAATGAAAATTTCCGTCGATTGTGGTTTCCCATTACGACTTTGATATTATTTGGAAGTCTCGCTCTTTATAACAAAGATATTCTTTTCCAGTTTGGCGACGATGCCATCAGCCAAACCCAGATGGTGATAAAATACGCCATTCAGATCGGAATCTGGTTGTCTGCTGCGCATTTTCTCAATCGATTAGTGATCGTTTTCTTCTGGGATAGGTTGGTGCGAAAAACCATCGGTGCGCCCGTGCCGCGGCTCCTGAAAGATGTGATGACCATCATTATCTACATCGTCGCGGTTACGGGTATCGTCGGCATTGTTTTCAAAAGATCCGTGACCGGCTTCTGGGCGACTTCGGGCGTCATCGGCTTGATTCTGGGTTTCGCCCTGCGCAATATCATACTGGATGTGTTCACCGGTCTGGCCATCAATATTGACCGGCCGTACAAACTCGGCGACTGGATCATGGTACACGGCTCCAGTCCCGCTCAGAATATTACCGGCAAAGTTATTGAGACCAACTGGCGAACCACCCGTTTATATACCGAAGATGACTCCATCGTGGTATTACCCAACAGCCTGTTGGGCATGAAGGTGGTCACTAATTTCTGGGGCGCAGGACCGGAAAGCCGGTTTGAAGCCACCTTTTGTTTAGATTTTTCCGTGCCCATCGATAGGGCATTCCGGGTGTTGCTTGCCGGGGCAAAAACGGCGATGGGGCAAAAAGGGATTTTGGAACAGCCCGAGCCCAACGTCATTGTCAATGCTACCAACTCACTTGGAATTGAATACAAAGTCCGTTTCTGGATGTGCCCCTGGAACGACGGCATCACCAAGGGCGCGGCCCGTAGTTTGGTGACGGTAAATATCCTGCAACAATTGCAGCAAGCCGGCATCACTCCGGCCTATCCCAAGCAAGATTTGTTTTATGAAAAAATGCCGGTGCGGCAATTGGATTCGCAGTCGCTGGAGGACCGCAAAGAGCTGCTGCGCAGGACCGAACTGTTCAAGCATCTCAACGGCAGCGAGTTGATTGAATTAGCGGGCAATATGATTCACCGGAACTTTGCAAAAGGGGAAAGTATCATCCAGCAGGGAGACGAAGGCGATTCCATGTTTGTTCTTTCCGAAGGGTTGCTGCATGCCTTTATAAATACCAATAGCAAAAAGCCTTCGCTGAAAGTCGGCCAGATAACGCCCGGAGAATTTTTCGGGGAAATGTCTCTGCTCACCGGCGAGCCGCGTTCAGCCACCATCGTGGCGGTGACGGATGTGGTCGCACACGAAATCACCAAAGAACACATGAACGCCCTGCTGACGAAGCGGCCCGAAATGGCAGAAACCATCAGCACGGTGGTCGCCGCCCGCAAAGTGCGCAACTCGCAAACTCTGGCTAACGCCACTCCCGAGGAACGCATCGTCGAAACCAAAAGTCTGGCAAAACAGATCATGACCAAAATGAAAGCCTTTTTTAAGGGGGTTTTTGAGAAGCGGTAGCCTGTCGACCTCGAGTAGCAATCCTACTTTACATTTCCAGGTAATAATCATAAAATTAACGTTATCCGTCTGATACAAAAAAACGGGTTGCCACGAAATAAAATCTCCGTTACAGGGGGGAACAATTCGTTCCCAAATATAATTTGGAAATGAAACGGATGGATTAGCCCACGTTAGTGAGGTTTTAAGCCACGAAATAAAATTTTCTTGACCGTTAAAAAAATATTGATTACATTGTTTTCACAGCTAAATTAGGGCGATTAGCTCAGCTGGTTAGAGCGCTGGTCTCACATACCAGAGGTCACTGGTTCGACTCCAGTATCGCCCACTAATAAGAGGTAAAGTAGCCATACCAGGTTTGTCCTGCCCTGTTTCGTGCAGCTTACTGGATTAACACCATTTTTCGAACTTCCGACAAGTTCCCGGCCTGCAATTGCACCACATAAATGCCTCCGGCCAAACCGTCGCCGTTGAATTGCAAACGGTATTCCCCCTTCGGTTTCTGTTCATCTACCAAAACGGTGACCACTTGCCCCAATAAATTAAACACTTTCAATGAAACACGGGCGGGCCTTTCCAATGTGAAAAAAATGGTAGTAGTGGGATTAAAAGGATTTGGATAATTCTGAGCGAGCGAAAACGTTCTGGCCACCCCCCGGGTGGTTACCGAAGTGACGGAGTTGAAGACAAAATCCGCAAACACCGGCAGATGATCCGAAGTCGCCAGCAACGCATCCGCCACACTGTCCGGCACCGATCCATTCATGCCGGCGTTGATACTGTCATTCAATCGGCTGCCATCGTTTCCGAGGGCAGTGTAGCTGTCAAACAGGAAGTCCATGCCGCCGTGCCTCATCAGGCTGCTGGAAATCAGCAGCAGATCAAAGCGGTCATCCAGGCCGCCGGAGGCGCCGCCGCCAAAAGAATTGGAACGAGTAGATTGCGTGTGAATGCGTGAAAAAAGTCGGTTGTCGTGCCAATTCCCCGACAAATTCAGCGGGTCAAACAGTTTGCCGTCGTTGTCATTCTGGTCTTCTGTTAAGCGGATGTAAGCCGTTTCAGATGAAGAACGCATATTAAAATCTCCACCCACGATGAAATCCGTGCCCTCTGCGAGGGTGTTCAAGTGGTTGCGCAAAGTGGTGGTTTCACTCAACCTGCGATTTTGGTCGCTCGAACGGCTCCCCGCTTTGAGGTGCAGGGAATAAAATTTAAATTCCACTTCTCCCGCTTTGAGAGAATATTCTGAGATGTCTCTCAAATCGGTTCGAATCTGTTGTGAATTGATTAGCTGCAGTTTAGTGTGATTATAAAAGAGACCGTTATCGGTATCGGGTCCGTCGCGAAACGGAGCGGCCTCATACACGTCTTCCTGAAAATTCATCACTTCGCGTAGAAACATCTGGTAGCCGGACTCCGATAGCAGCTCTTGCACGATCAGAATGTCGGGTTTCATAAAATGAATGACCGTACGAAAGGCGGGAACCCGTTGTACCCCGGTTGAACCAGGAAATTTCAAAAGATTGTACGTGGCCACACGCAGGGTGTCGACTTGTGAAAAAACCGGTTGGCAAAACCAAGCGTATAAAAGACAGAAGAAAAGCGGCGGCAATATCGTAAATAAGATCGATTTTGATGCAAGTTTTTTTTCGAATTTCATAATTTAGTCACGGTTCTGTTTTGTGTTTCCACTCCATTCTGAGTTTTGATCTACCATATCTGAATTTTGCGATTTAGCTTTTCGGCACGTCCGATTGGCTGTTTGTGTCTTTTGCGCATAACTGTTTTGCACCTAAGATATTTAGTGTCCATCCTTAATCTTCATTCCCGAGTGCTCCCTGCTTACAACATGCAGGGCAAGTTCATCGGGAATCTCGTGCCCAACTGACCAATGGATTCCCGCTTAAAGATGCAGGAATGACAAAAAAAACTCTTTACGTATAGACACTAAATAATCGATTGCTTTTTGTTCAACTTGAGTATTTGCTACAAGATATTACCGTCAACATGGCACAGAATGCGGAATAGGCCTGCGGCGTGAACCAGCAAAAGCTTGACGTCAATTTGGATGTATTCTATCTGATTGGAAAAAAGAAGGGACGAAAACTCAGAAGGGAAATACAGCCATTGAGGATAACAATTTTAGTAGATTCAGGCGTTATTCTCCACCAGCGGTCATGCCTGTGAAAGGCTTTTGACCCGCCATGCGAACCCGGAAGATCCGCCTTCCTTTACTTTGTGCAGAGAATTCTGGTTTAATTCGACCTCGGACTAATAAACGTAATCATCAAGTTTCTATTTCGATTTTTTCGGCATCGACATAGCGAAGCACTACGTTTAACACTTTTTTGAGCTCATCGATGGTGGCAGGATTCACCGTGACCACATAATCTCGTTCTTCAATAGAATGTTTCACTTTGTCTTGATAGTTGATTTCCTTCATGGCGTCGATCATCGTATCGAGCCGATGAACTTCTTTTACGCCAACGTTTGTAATCTGCACCTCTAATGGATCGTTCAATTTTACCTCCCTTTAAAATTGAGATACTCCAATACTGCTTGATACTCTTTCACACTAAACACAGAAATGCAATCTGCAACAACAGACATTTGAGTGTGGTGATTGCTCACTTAAATAAAAACTTCCCTTTTTGGTATTCTACCTGCTACTTCACAGAATGAATAATTAACCGAAATACACCTTCAGCAAGAGCGGTACACAACAAAATTGTTCGGGAAGATTTTATCAGTGCTTTTAATGCGGTGAACCAAAGATGCATGTAAATACTAATGAATTTTTTGTAAAAAAGCAACTAAAATCAAAATGAAATAGCATAATATTTCTGCCTACCTTTTCGGAAGGCATACCGAACATGAATTTGAAACGGTTGAGTTGAAAAGATAGATTTTCCTGCATTATTCAAAATTCTATCCATACTGTCACGCCTGCAAAACTTGTCCTTTACATTTAAAATTAAGCCTTTTTCGACTCATCTTTAATCCATCCGGAATTCTCTGCAGTGATATCTCTAACATCTGCCCTTTTTAAATCCAACTTTTCCTGTTCGCCAGCGGACACCTGGTGTCATGCCAGCGGATACTTTTAAATCGTCGTTTTTAAAGTCGTTAAGCTAATTGTCATAAAATCGATACTGGCACAGCTATTGCGAATTATCTTCGGGATTTTCAATAGGAAAAAATAATGAGGCAATTTATGGGCATGGATCGGAAGCTTGAAAAAAAGAAATGGCCGCCAAAGAAAATTGCCGGATATTCCGTAACTGGCTTGTTTTTTATCATTGTCATATACCATTTTCTTTTTGGTGATAGCAGCACCAAATTGAATGTGGACCAGGAAAAGATCACCATTTCGGCAGTCAAAAAAGGACCGTTTCAGGAGTTTATTCCGGTCACCGGCAACGTTTTGCCTATTAAAACGATCTTTCTCGATGCCATCGAAGGCGGCCGGGTGGATACGATTTTTATTCAAGCCGGCAGTTTAGTCAAAGCCGGGGATAAGATCTTGCAATTAGAAAATCGCGCGCTGCACATTCAAATACTTTCTCAGGACGCGGCGGTGCTGGAGCAGCGCAATTTGCTCACCAGTACCCGGTTTAGTTTGGAGCAAAATCGTCTGCGGCTGCGCCAGCAGTTGATCGACCAGGAGTATCAAATTCAGCGGCTGAAAAGATTGTATGACCGACGCCAAGAATTGTGGCAGAAAAATCTGATTTCGCAGGAAGAATTCGATGCCACTCGCGATGAATACGAGTATCAACTAAAACGTCAAGAATTAAATATTGAGTCATTTAAACGGGACTCTCTTTTTCAAGAAGTACAAATGAAACAATTGGAAGCCTCCCTGTCTCGTCTGGAAGCCAATCTTAAAATCGCTCGCCAGCGCTTGGACGATTTGACCATCCGCGCCCCCATCAGCGGGCAGCTTACTTCACTGAACGCCGAATTTGAAGGCGAAATCAAATCCGCGGGTGAGCGCCTGGGGCAGATCGACGTGTTAGACGGTTTTAAAGTGCGCGCCGGCATCGACGAGCACTATCTGGCCCGCATTCACCGTGGTTTGAGGGGTGAATTTGATTTTGCTGGCCAGACCTACCAATTGATTGCGGATAAAATTTACCCCGAGGTTCGCGACGGCCGTTTTGAAGTGGATTTAAAGTTTGTGGGGGAATCTCCGTCCGGCATTCGCCGCGGCCAAACCCTGCACATTCGGCTGGAGCTAGGGGATCTCACTGAAGCGGTGCTGGTGCCGCGCGGCGGATTTTATCAAAAAACCGGCGGTCAGTGGATTTACGTTTTAAACGAAGAGGGTACCGAGGCCACTAAACGCGGCATCCGACTGGGCCGGCAAAATCCGCAGGTTTTTGAAGTGCTGCAGGGCTTGCAGCCGGGCGAGAAAGTCATCACTTCCACGTATGACAGTTTCGGAGATATCGACAAGTTGATTTTGAAATGAGCCGATTTAAACAGGCGACCCCGATGACGTATGTTGGCAAAAATGACAAACAACCCAGAGCGCACTCATAAATGAAATTACAGAACAAGAAATTGATTATAAATTAAATTTATGATTCCAACAAGGAGGCCACAATGATCCAGACCAAAAACCTCAAAAAACTTTACACCACGGAAGAGGTTGAAACCACGGCTTTGAACAGCGTCAATATCGAGATCAACGAAGGTGAATTCGTCAGCATTATGGGGCCTTCGGGCTGTGGTAAATCGACATTGTTGAACGTGTTGGGAATGCTGGACAATCCCACCGACGGCGAATACTATTTCCTGGGGCAGGAAGTGTCGAAATATTCAGAACGACAACGAGCGAATTTGCGCAAGTCCAACATTGGTTTTGTTTTTCAAAGTTTCAACTTGATCGATGAGCTGACGGTTTATGAAAATGTTGAGCTGCCCTTACTCTATCTCGGATATTCGTCGGCTGATCGCAAAACGCGCGTGGAAGAGGTGCTTGAAAACATGCAGATCATGCACCGCAAGAATCATTTTCCGCAGCAGCTTTCGGGAGGTCAGCAGCAGCGTGTGGCCGTAGCGCGAGCGGTGATTGCCCGCCCGAAGCTGATTTTAGCAGATGAACCCACGGGTAATCTGGACTCAGCGCACGGCGACGAAGTCATGAACCTGCTGACCGAGCTCAACGAAGCCGGCACCACCATCGTTATGGTGACGCACTCCCCGTCCTATGCTGAGTACAGCCAGCGCATCATTCATCTATTTGATGGTCATGTGGTCACGGAAAATATCAAAGAGGCTTTTCATGTTTGATTGCGGCTATCGGAATTTTGCCATCCGCGCTCCACAATCTGAAAGAGGAGGATCGTATGTTCAAAAGCAATTTAAAGCTGTCACTGCGAAATTTGTTAAAATACAAAGTTTATTCTATCATTAACATCACCGGCCTGGCGCTGGGTCTGACCTGTTTTCTAATCATCCTTTTGTACATTCAATTTCAATTTAGTTTTGATAAATTTCATGAAAACAGTGATGGGATTTATCTGGTTAGCCGTGATTGTGGTACGGAAAATCAGGTCATAAAAAGAGCAAACATCGGTGCGCCTTTAGCCCCCTTGTTGCTACAAAACTTTCCAGCGGTGAAAAATGCGGATCGATTTACTTATGTTTACGGCGTAGCGGGGGCAGCAGAAAAACAGTTTTCAGAGAGATTCTTTTTCACAGATCCTTCTTTCTTCGAAGTCTTCACGTTTCCATTAAAAGCAGGTAATCCGCAGACTGCCCTGACAGAGCCTTTTTCGGTGATTTTAACTCCCGCGATGGCTGAAAAATATTTTGGAACTGCAGACCCCTTAAATAAAATTTTGTCATTGAAGGTGTCTTTTCATGACCAGCCTTTTGAATTTAAAGTCACTGGCGTGCTGGAACCCATTCCAGAAAACTCGCACATTCAGTTCGATTTTCTCGCTTCTTACAGCAGCTTAAAATCCATCATGAGCGATTTCTGGCTGCATGATCACTGGGACAGCGCCACCCTGACTTACCTTCAACTGCAAGAGAATGTGGATGCGGCAGAATTTGAAAGCCAGTTAATTTCATTCACAGAGCAGTATGTTGACCACGGCGCTTATGATTGGCTGAAATTGAAATTGCTGCCGCTGAAGGAGATCTACTTTGGCTCCGGTGAATTAAATGGTCTGCCATTCACAAGACGCGGGAGTCCGCTAATCACCACGGTATTGAGTTTGCTGTCCTTGTTTATTCTGGCAATAGCTTGTATCAATTTTATGAATCTCGCCACGGCTCGTTCCACCCTGCGAGCGAAAGAGGTCGGACTTAAAAAAGTCATCGGAGTTAACCGCAGACAACTCATCATTCAGTTTATTGCCGAGTCGGTACTGGTGGCATTATTGGCTCTCATTCTGGCGTTGGTTTTTGTGGAATTTTTTCTGCCTATTTTTAACGGCTTTGCGGGCGTGCAATTATCCGTCAATTATGCCGGCAATTTTGTCTATCTCATTATGATCACCAGTACGGCTGTTATCGTCGGTATCATTTCGGGCAGTTATCCGGCCCTGGTTTTGTCGTCATTTAAACCATCAAAGGTGCTGAAAGGATTACAGGCAAGCGCAGGCTCCGGTTTGTTCCGAAAAATATTGGTCGTATTTCAATTCGCCATTTCAATCACTTTAATCATTGGCGCACTCATCATCCAGAAGCAGATGAATTTCGTGAAAAACAAAGACCTGGGATTTAGCAAAGAGCACGTGGTGGTGGTTCCGATGAACGACGCCTCGATTCACAGAAATTATAAATTGCTCAAAAATGAATTGCTCAAAGACCCTAAAATACTCAGCGTCACCGCCGCTTCGCAGATACCCGGCGTCACTTCACAAAACGGGATCATGGTCAGGTCTGAAGATTTGGAAGATGTGGTGCTCGATATCATTTATGTGGATTTTGATTACTGTAAAACCCTGGAAATAGATGTTATGGAAGGCAGATTTTTTGATCAGCAAATCGCCACGGATTTGAAACAGGGTGTTTTAATGAATCATTCGGCGCTCAAAGCATTGAGTTGGCGGAGCGGCACCGGCAAAGAGATGGAGCTTTATTTTAAGTTTAAGGATAAGATTGAGCCCATGTACGACGGCCGCGTCATCGGGGTTGTGCGTGATTTTAATTTCCGTGAGCTCAACCAACTGGTTCGGCCAGCGCTGTTCAAAATTGATCCACAGCGATTTCGAGCGATTATGATAAAAATCGATGGCCAAAACCTTCAGGGCGCAATTACCTCGATTCAAGATACCTTCAGGCGGCTCACGCAAGCCTCAAATGTGAACCCTTATTTTCTGGATGAAGAAATCGATCGGGCATATCGTAGTTATCAGCAATTTGGCAGGATGATTTATTCCGCCAGCTTGCTGGCTATTTTCGTTGCTTGCCTGGGTCTGTTTGGCCTGGTTTCCTTTACCGCCGAACGCCGTACGAAAGAGGTCGGCATTCGCAAAGTGCTGGGGGCGTCCACTTCCAGTGTGGTGCTGTTGTTATCCACGGATTTTATGAAATGGGTGCTGCTGGCTAATTTGATCGCTTGGCCGGCAGCGTGGATTGCTGTGAACAAATGGTTGCAAAACTTCGCGTATCGGATTTCTATCGAGTGGTGGGTGTTTGCCCTGGCCGGCGGGCTGGCGCTGGTGATCGCGCTGCTGACGGTGAGCACGCAGGCGGTGAAGGCAGCGCTGGCGAATCCGGTGGAGAGTTTGCGATACGAATGATTCGATTGTGGATTGGGGATTTCGGATTGCGGAAAGATCAAAATCCGAAATCCGCCTTCCGAAATCCGAAATGGGAGTGGTGTTGCTGACGGTGAGCATGCAGGCGGTGAAGGCAGCGCTGGCCAATCCGGTGGAGGCATTGAAGTATGAATGAAGATGATGGTGGATTTTAAATGAATGGTGGACATTCGTTTTCTAATGTTTCAGAGAGAAACTCTGGTAATCTACCTTTTGGCACGTCAATTATTTTTTACACTTTTTTACCAGAATTTTTTCAAGATTTTCAATAAGGTCAGGCATATCAAGCGCATCCGCAAATTCCTGCACCACAAGTCGTATGCGTGAATATTCCAGAGTGGAGTTGGCGTCGATTAGAGATTCAATATCGATTAGATCTTTTGGACGGGAAGCAACCGCCTTCATAATAATTAAATCTTCTGGATTTGGGAGGCGTAACATGAGGTTTCCAATATCAAAGGTTATGGCATTCGCAATGCTGTTTTCTTCAAAGGGCAATGCCGCAAACGCAATATCCAGATCAATTCCACCAGGCTTGTGTCTGAGTAAAAAATGCCGAGATGTTTGAGCAAACTTTAATGCGTCGCTTATGCGTGGAATAAAATTATATTGCGCCCCCTGTGTGAGAAACTCTGCCCATCGCGATTCTTCAAGCAGAACCAGGGCGTCCACATCCCGTGTAAAGCGAGGACGACCAAGTAAAGATGCCGCGACGCCGCCAATCACCATGCCTTTTACTTGTTCGGTTTGGAACCAGTTCATCAGGTCGCGCAAAGTATTTAATAGTGGGGCGATGCTTTCCGCTTCAGCCATAATATTTCTCTCGCAATTGCTGCCAGCGCTGCCAGACTTCAGCCTCGTCCGAATCGATGGTCTCGCTCCACCCCATAGATTGAGCAGAAGCCATAAGTGCGGCTGTTTGCTGAAGTTTATCCGCCAGGTTGGTGTTTCGAAGTTCCTCAAGTTCAGCGGCATTGACAGCCTGCCAACGTCTTCGAAAGGCTATGGCTTGTTCTTTGGTTAGTTTACTCATGGATTTTATCAATTCAAAGAGATTTCAAAATTAAATAAATATAGTAAAAAATATGATAAATTACAAGAAACCTGGTTTATATTTTTGTTCGCTAACGTACACTAAGTGTAATGCCAGCGGATAGTCTTAAATGAATTGGTTTTATAAAATCGCCGCATCTCTTTAAAAAACAATT